>CANGCO010000003.1 GCA_947452365.1 Caulobacteraceae bacterium | reverse complement strand
TCAGACGGCCGGGCGGTCGCGGTCCCTGGTAACAGGGGTCGAGGAAAGTCCGGGCTCCACGGTGAAAAGGCGGCGGGTAACGCCCGCCGGGGGTGACCCTAGGGATAGCGCCACAGAAAGTATACCGCCTAGGCCTTGTGCCTGGGTAAGGGTGAAAGGGTGGGGTAAGAGCCCACCGCGGACCTGGCAACAGGGACGGCATGGCAAGCCCCGCCTGGAGCAAGACCGAATAGGGACGTTCAGCCCTGGCTCTTTATTAAAGGGTGCGGGGCAGGGCTTCACCGGCCCGAGACGTCCGGGTAGGTCGCGAGAACCGTCCAGCAATGGCCGGTCCAGAGGAATGATCGTCGCGCTGCCCCTTGGGGCGGCGGCACAGAACCCGGCTTACAGGCCGTCTGATCCCACTTTAAAACAGCATATGGTTAACGCGATAGCGGCCGTTGGGTCGCATAGCGCGACGGGGTTTGTGGCCGCTATTGGCCTGATTTTAACGAAAAACTCTGAAAAACAGACCAAAATGTCATTTGGTGTCATTGTGTCCCAATTCATCCCGTGTTAACCCCAGTTGTGGCCAGAACTGTGCCATGGCTCCGGGGCCTAGGTGTCGGGGTGCGGCAAGGGCAAAAGGGACGGGCGCGGTGTTTCTCTCAACCTTCGAGAAACAACTGGATTCAAAACGGCGCATTCTGGTGCCGCAGGAATTTCGCGCCTTTGCCTCTGCGGTCGCCGCAGGACCGGCCCCGCTGCAAGACCTTGACGGCGTCTATTGCTTCCCCGCTTTTGAAGCCGATTGCCTCGAGGCGGGCGGCGCAGTCCTGCTCGCGCGCTATACCAAGGTGATGGCTGAGCTCGATTATGGCGACCCTTTAAGGCTGGCCTTGGAAACCTCGGTCCTGGGTGAAATGCGGCCCCTGTCTTTTGACACGGCAGGCCGGATCACCCTGCCAGAAGCCTTTTGTGAGATGTTTGGCCTAACCGACTGGGTCAGTATTGTTGGCCTGGGCGACCGGTTTCAGATCTGGTCGCGCGAGGCGTTTCAGGCGCACCGAGCCGCTCAACGCCTTGCGGCGCGTGAGGGTCTGGTGGGTCTGCGCGCCCAGCAAAGAGCTGTCGGGCTTAAGACCAATGGGGCGGGGCAGGGCGCATGACCGACCAGGCCGCTGCCGCCCCCGCCCATATTCCCGTCTTGCTGGCCGAGGTGGTCGCAGCCCTAACGCCAGGCCCCGGCCAGACCATGCTCGATGCAACCTTTGGCGCGGGCGGCTATAGCCGCGCCTTGCTCGATGCGGGCGCACGGGTCATTGCCCTGGATCGCGATCCAAGCGCCGTGCGGTTTGCGGCGCCCCTAATCGAGGCGGGCCGGTTTGAACTGGTAGAGGCGCGGTTCTCGCAATTGGCCGGGGTCTTGGACGCGCGCGCGCTTGTGCCCTGCGACGCGATTGTGTTTGATATTGGTGTATCCTCCATGCAGTTGGACGAGGCCGATCGCGGCTTTTCCTTTATGCGCGATGGCCCACTGGATATGCGTATGGGCGGCGATGGTCCGACCGCCGCTGACATTGTCAATTTTACCGAAGCCTCTGCCCTGTCGCGGATGTTTTGGGTCTATGGCGAAGAACGGGCCGCAAGGCGGATCACCGCCTTCTTGGTTCGGCGGCGGGCGGAAACCCCATTTACCACGACGCTGGATCTGGCCGAAACCATTGAGCGGGCGGTCGGTGGGCGCAAGGGTGCGCCGACCCATCCGGCGACCAAGGTGTTTCAGGCCCTGCGCATTGTCGTCAATGAGGAACTGGCCGAGCTTGAGGCCGGGCTAGAGGCGGCCGAAGCGGTGCTTAAGCCCGGCGGACGGCTCGCCGTCGTCACCTTCCATTCGCTTGAAGACCGCATCGTCAAGGCCTTCTTTACCGAGCGTGCGGGTCGGCTGCCCGGGGGCTCACGTCACCTGCCGCCGGTGCAGCAAGCCAAGGCCCCGACTTTTGAACTGGTGTTTAATGGCGCGCGCGCGCCTTCCGATGCCGAGCTTGCCGTTAATCCCCGCTCGCGCTCGGCCAAGCTCCGTGCGGGTATCCGCACGACCGCCCCCGCCTGGGGGGCTGCGGCATGAGCCATTATGCGCTCGCTTCCCTTTCGGCCCTGTTTGAGCGGCGCATTCGCGGCTTTCGGCTGGTCGAGGTCGTGGGTCTGGGCGTGTTTTTGGTCCTAGCCTTGGCGGTCTATTTGCTAAAGGCCGGTGCGGGTCATGACCGGGTGGAAATCGCCCGGATTGACCGTCAAATTCTGACCGAGCAAGCCAATCTTAGGGTGCTACGCGCCGAGGTGGCTCACCTCGAACAACCTGAGCGCATTGGCCAACTCGCCGAGGGCTATCTTGGGCTTGCGCCGATCCGGGCGGGCCAGGAAATAGGCCCGGAGGTCTTGTCGCAGGTGGCGATCTTGAACCAGCCCAAGGCGAGGGTGTCAGGTGTTCAGCCGGTTCCGGCGGCGCCGTCCATGGGGTCAGACCATTGAGGCCCGCTGATCTGGCCCATTATCGCCTGCCCCCCGCATGGCGTTGGCTCAAGGCGTTTGTCTGGCGGGTCGAGCATGATTTTGAGCGCACCAAGGTCTCGGGGAAGATTCAGGATGATATCCGGGTAAGGGTCGCATCGGTTATGGCGCTGTTTGCGGTCGCATTTTTCCTGCTGGCCCTTGGCGCGGCGCGACTGGCCCTGTTTTCGGGGCCGGCCGATGCAAATGCTGGCCAAATGGCCCTGCCTGGCGCGCGCGGTGATCTGGTGGATCGCAATGGCCAGATGCTGGCTGTGGACCTGCCGCATTTTGGCATTTATGTCGATCCACGCGAAATCTGGGACACATCCGAAACCCAGCGGGTTCTGGCCGTGGCCTTGCCAGAATTGGATAGGGCTAGGCTTGGGCGGGCCTTGCAGGGCAAGCGCCGTGAATTCCTGTTCGGTGGTATGACGCCCGAGCAAAAGATGCGGATTCAAGATCTCGGCCTGCCTGGAATATCCTTTGAAGAAGAAGAGCGCCGGGTCTATCCCCTCGGCGCAACAGCGGCCCATCTGATTGGCTATTCGGGCAAGGGCGGCGCGGGCCTTGCCGGGGCGGAATTGGCGCTTGACCAGACGGTGCGCAATGGCGCGGCCCATCACGATGCCGTTCCGCTTGCGGTTGATCTTCGCATCCAGGCGGCGCTTGAGGACGAGGTGCAAAAGGCCGCCCGTGAATTCCAAGCCAAGGCCGCTGTTGGGCTCGTGACCAATATCCATACGGGCGAGGTCTTGGGCATGGTCAGTTATCCTGATTATGACCCTAATCTTGCCGGTCAGACCTCGCTTGATCTGCTGCGCAATCGCGCGGCGGCGCAGGTTTATGAGATGGGTTCGATCTTCAAGGTCTTTACGGTGGCTATGGGCCTCGATACCGGCGCGGCGACCCTGAGCACCACCTTTGATGCGACAGCGCCGATCACGATCAATGGTCAAACCATTCATGACTATCATCCGCAAAACAGGGTCATGACGCTTTCGGAAATTTTTCTGCATTCATCTAATATCGGCAGCTCGCGGCTGGCCTTGTCGATGGGGCCAAACACCATGCAGGACTATTTCCGCAGGTTTGGCCTGTTTTCCGCTGCCCCGATCGAGTTGGCTGAGACGACCAGGCCGCTCCTGCCTCGGCAATGGACGCCCAATATTGTTGCCTCGACATCGTTCGGCCACTCGATTTCGGTCACCCCATTGGCTATTGCGGCGGGCATGGGCGCTGTCCTCAATGGCGGGACCTTTATTCCCTTGACCATCCGCAAGCTTGAGCCCGGCGCTGTACCCACCGGTCGACGGGTGATATCGCAGGCCACGGCCCGTAGCGTGCTGGATGTGATGCGCCTGAATGTCACCAATGGCACAGGCACACAGGCAGAGTTTGCTGCGCCGGGCTATCGGATTGGCGGCAAGACCGGTTCTGCAGATAAGGTTATCGCTGGCAAATACGATCATTCCAAGCTGGTCTCGACCTTTGCCGCCGTCTTCCCAACCGACGGGCCCATGGAGGCTGACCGGTATTTTGTTCTGATCCTGCTCGATGAACCCAAGGGCAATAAGGCCTCAAATGGCTTTGCCACGGGCGGCTGGACGGCGGCCCCGACCGCAGGACGGGTGATTGAGCGCATTGCGCCCTATCTGGGCATTAAACGCGTGGTCGCGCCCTTGCCCTTGGCCCTGTCCGGCACCCTTACGCCCGAGCGCTTAAATGGGGGCGAATTATGATGGCAAGGCCCTTATCCGAACTGGTGCATCAAGCGCTCGATCGGGATCCCTTGATCCAGGCCATAACCGCCGATAGCCGCAAGGTTGGGCCCGGTGTATTGTTCGCAGCCCTGCCCGGTACCAAGGTCGATGGTGCCAGCTTTATCCCGGCAGCGATTGCAGCCGGGGCAGCGGCCATACTGGCCGGGCCAGAGGCTCCTGACCAGAGCGTGCCCGTCATCCGGGTGAGCGATCCACGCCGCGCCTATGCGCTGGCCGCCCAGGCGCTTTATCAGCGCCAGCCAAGGGTCTGTATTGCGGTCACCGGCACCAATGGCAAGACCTCGGTGGCAACCTTCTGCCGCCAAATCTTTGAGGCCCTTGGCCATAAGGCCGCCAGCATGGGCACCCTAGGTGTAACCGCCATGGGTCAGCAATTGACGCCGCCGGGCTTGACCACGCCAGATGCGGCCGATGTCGCCGAAATGATGGCTAGGCTGGCGGATATGGGCGTCACCCATATGGCCCTCGAGGCCTCGTCCCACGGTATTGACCAGCGTAGGCTCGATGGGGTGACCCTTAGCGCGGCTGCGTTTTTGAACCTGACCCAGGATCATCTGGATTATCACGGCGATATGGCCAGCTATGGTCGCGCCAAGCTCAGGCTGTTTGATACCCTATTGCCGCGGGGTGGTACGGCCGTGCTCAATGCTGATAGCGACGCCTTTGGCAGTTTTGCCGCCGCCGCCGTTATGGCCGGTCAGACCGTCTTGTCGGTAGGCGAGCGGGGCCAGTCCCTGACCTTGAAATCACGCCAGCTCCTCCCCTCAGGCCAGCGTCTGGTTGTGGGCTTTGGCACAGGCGAAGCAACGATTGATCTGCCGCTGGCGGGCGCGTTTCAAGCGGCCAATGCCCTAGCCGCTGCAGGGCTTTGTATTGCGGTGGGTGAAGACCCAGAAGCCGTCTTGGCGGCGCTGGCGCATTTGCAAGGCGCGCCGGGTCGGATGCAAAGGGTTGGAACCGGCCCAAAGGGCGGTGAGGCCTATGTCGATTATGCGCATACGCCTGACGGTCTAGAGACCGTGCTTGCCGCGCTTCGGCCCCATACCCAAGGCCGCTTGATCGTCGTGTTTGGTGCGGGCGGTGATCGTGACCGGGGCAAGCGGCCACAAATGGGCGAGATTGCTGCGCGGCTGGCCGATATCGCCATCGTTGCAGATGATAATCCGCGTTCCGAAGATCCTGCCGCGATCCGCGCATCGATCCTTGCTGCCGCACCGGGGGCGCTGGATATCGGTGATCGCCGCGCCGCCATTGTCCATGCGGCCAGCCTGCTGCGCTCAGGCGATGTCTTGGTGGTGGCGGGCAAGGGGCACGAACAGGGCCAGACCGTGGCCGGTGTGGTGCATCCATTCGACGATGTGCGTGAAACCGCGCTTGCACTTGGGCTGGAGGCGCCGCAATGAGCCGCCCCCTCTGGACCCGCGATGAGATTATTCTGGCAACCGGCGGCCAGGGCCTTGGGCCTGACTTTGCCGCGACCGGCCTTGCCATCGATACCCGCGACCTTGAGGCCGGTGATTTGTTCATTGCCCTGGCCGGTGTGCGCGATGGGCATGATTTTGTTGGTCAGGCCAATGCCAAGGGCGCGGCCGCAGCCCTGGTTAGCCAGACGGTTGAGGGTTCGGCCGTGCAGGTGCCCGACGTCTTGACCGGATTAGAACAGATGGGCGTCTATGCCCGCAAGCGCGCCTCTGGCGCCCGGCGCGGGGCAATTACCGGCTCGGTCGGCAAGACCAGCCTAACCCAGGCCGTGGCGACGGGTCTGGCCATGGGCGGGCATGGCCATGCCTCGGTCAAGTCGTTCAATAATCATATTGGCGTGCCGCTGACCCTTGCGCGCATGCCTGCCGATACGCAGCGCGCTGTATTTGAGCTGGGTATGAACCATGCCGGTGAGATCGAGCCCCTAAGCCGTATGGTCGCGCCGCATGTGGTCTGCATTACAACGGTTGGTCCGGTGCATATGGAAAACTTTGCCGATGGCGAGGCGGGCGTTGCTCTGGCCAAGGCCGAGATCTTTGCCGGGCTAGAGCCGGGCGGGACTGCAATCCTTAATGCCGATAATCATTGGTTTGATTTGCTGCTGGCGAGGGCTCGCGCGGTCGGGGCCAAGGTAGATAGCTTTGGCGCGGCCAGTACAAATGCCGCCCAGCTTCTCGATATTCAGCCGAGCGGGTCGGGCTCGCTGGTCTCTGCGGTCTTACATGGCAAGACGGTGTCTTTCCCGATCCTGCAGGCGGGCAGTCATTGGGGCCATAATAGTCTTGCGGCCATTTTGATGCTGGAGGCCCTGGGTCTGGACCAGGATCTTGCCATTGCAGCCCTTGGTCAGTTCGAGCCCCTCGCTGGGCGCGGTGCTGAGCGGGTGATCAATTTGGCTGGCGGCGAAATGACCCTGATTGATGAGAGCTATAACGCCAATCCAGTTTCAATGACCGCAGCCCTCAACACGCTTGGCGCGCGCAAGGCGACTGGGCGAAAGATTGCGGTCTTGAGCGATATGCTCGAATTGGGCGAGGCCGGTCCGGCCCTTCACGCCCAGGTTTCAGAGGCGATCTCAGCGGCCAGGATTGATCTGGTCTTTTGCTGTGGACCCTTGATGAATTGTTTATGGCAGGCCCTAGAACCGACTCAAAGAGGCGGCTACGCCCCGGATGCAGAACGCCTATCTGGGATAGTAACCGAGGCGGTGGCACCGGGTGATCTGGTTATGGTCAAGGGTTCAAACGGATCAAAAGCCTCGCGGATTGCGACGGCGCTGGTGAGCATGGATATCGGGGGGCGGGGCTGATGCTTTATCTACTCTATGAAAGACTGGCGGAATTCAAGACCCATATTCCAATCCTGAATCTAATGAAATATCTGACCTTTAGGACGGGCATGGCTGTATTTACGGCCCAGATCATCGCCATTGCCATGGGCTCGCGCTTTATCCGCTGGATGCGCGCCCGTCAGGGCAAGGGCCAGCCGATCCGTACCGATGGCATTGCCCGGCACGTGGTGGAAAAGGCCGGCACCCCGACCATGGGCGGGTTTATGATCCTGGCCGGCGTTGTGGTCTCGACCCTGCTTTGGGCGGATCTGAGCAATGTCCATGTCTGGGTGGTCTTGATGGTCACGAGCGGTTTTGGCCTGCTCGGCTTTCTCGATGATTATGCCAAGGTGACTAAGCAGACCACGGCCGGTGTCTCGAGCCGCATGAAGCTAATCTTTCAGTTCGCCCTGACCCTGGCGGCGGTGTTTATCCTGATCCAATTCGGTGATCGGTCGGTTGAAGCGCCAGGTCTGTCGACCTCGGTGGCCTTCCCGATCTTTAAGCGTCTGCTGATCGATCTGGGCTGGTTCTATATGGCTTTTGCTGCCTTTGTGATTGTTGGCGCGTCCAATGCGGTGAATCTAACCGACGGTTTGGACGGGCTTGCCATTGTGCCGGTCATGATCGCCTCGGCCGCCTTTGGCCTGATTGCCTATCTGGTCGGCAATTATGTGTTTGCCCAGTATTTGCAACTGCATTTCGTGCCTGGTGTCGGCGAGATTGCCGTCTTCTGCGGCGCCATGATCGGGGCGGGTCTGGGCTTTTTGTGGTACAATGCGCCACCCGCCAAGATTTTTATGGGCGATACCGGCTCGCTGGCCCTTGGCGGTGCGCTGGGCACAGTGGCTGTAGTGACCAAGCACGAGATTGTGCTGGCCATTATTGGCGGCTTGTTTGTGCTCGAGGCGGTGTCGGTCATGGTGCAGGTGGCCTCGTTCAAGCTGACGGGCAAGCGGGTGTTTCGCATGGCCCCCATCCACCATCATTTCGAAAAGCTTGGTTGGGCTGAATCGACCGTGGTGATCCGGTTTTGGATCATTAGCGTTGTGCTGGCCCTGATCGGGCTGGCCACCTTGAAACTCAGATAGGGGCAGGATTGTGATCCCGGTCATAGGTTTTGAAGGCAAGTCGGTGGCGGTGTTTGGCCTGGGTCGTACCGGGTTGACGGCTGCTCGCGCCCTCATGGCCGGGGGTGCGCGCGTCGCGCTTTGGGATGAAAAGCCTGCAGCCCGTGAGGCGGCCAAGGGCGAAGGGTTTGAACTGGTGGACCTCACCCGCGCCGACTGGAGCCAGTTTGACGCCCTGATGCAGTCACCGGGCGTGCCCCTGACCCATCCGCGTCCGCACTGGACGGTGGAAAAGGCTAGGGCCGCAGGCGTTGAAATCCTCGGTGATATCGAGCTATTTGCCCGCACAGTGAATGCCGCCCCAGAGCATAAGCGGCCAAAAATCGTTGCGATTACCGGCACCAATGGCAAGTCTACCACCACGGCCCTAATCGGTCATATCTGCGCCATGGCCGGCAAGGATACCCGGATTGGCGGTAATATTGGCCTTGGCGTCCTGGGCCTCGAGGACATGCATGGCGGCGCGGTCTATGTGCTGGAGGTCTCGTCCTACCAGCTCGATCTGACGTCTAGCCTCAAGCCGACCGTATCGGTCCTGCTCAATATCACCCCTGACCATCTTGATCGTCATGGTGGCATGGATGGCTATGTTGCCGCCAAGCGCCGCATCTTGCTCAATCAAGGCAAGGGCGATACCGCCGTGGTTGGGGTTGATGATGCCTGGTGCCAGCGCATCTGCACCGAAATCACCGCCGCCAACCGGCGCACGATCCGCCCGATTTCGGCGGGCCGGTCCATGGGCCGCGGTGTCTATGTGCTGCAAGGGGTCTTGTATGATGGCACGGGCGACCGGGTGGTCGAGGTGGCGGACCTGACCTTGGCCCGCTCCTTGCCCGGTCGGCATAATTGGCAAAATGCGGCGGCGGCCTATGCCGCTGTGCGCGCCTTGGGCCTGTCCCAGGACGACGCGGCCCAGGGCCTGATGTCTTTTCCAGGCCTTGCCCACCGCATGGAGACAGTGGCGATTATTGGCGGGGTGCGGCTGGTCAATGACTCTAAGGCCACCAATGCCGATGCGGCGCGCCAGGCCTTGAGCAGCTATCCGCGCATACATTGGATCCTGGGCGGGGTGCCAAAATCGGGCGGAATTGAGCCGTTAAGCGACCTATTTGACAAGGTTGCCAAGGCCTATCTGATCGGTGAGGCGACCGAGGCCTTTGCCAAGACCCTGGATGGTAAGGTGGCCTATGTGTGCTGTGACACACTTGCTGATGCCACGGCAGCGGCGTTTGTTGATGCGGCCGCCGAGGCGATTAATGACCAGTCAGAGCGTGTTGTCCTGCTATCGCCGGCGTGTGCCTCGTTCGACCAGTTTCCTGATTTCGAGGCTAGGGGCGATGCTTTTCGCCAGGCGGTCCAGGGTTTGCTGGCGCTTGCGCCCAATACGGCTGTGGCCTGAAGCGGAAGGGACCTGTGCATGACGGCACCGAGCCAATACCACGCCTTTTCCCGCGATGACCGTTCGGCCCTGGCCAATTGGTGGTGGACCACCGACCGCTGGCTCCTGGGCGCGACCGGACTATTGATTGTACTGGGCGTGCTCTTGTCCTTTACCTCCAGTCCGGCTGCTGCGGGGCGGATGAATATCAGCGACCCGTTCCATTTTGCCGTGCGCCAGTCGGTATTTGCCGCATTGGGCGCCGTGATTGTGCTGGCCGTATCAACCCTGTCCCCGCGCGGGGTAAAACGCGCGTGCGCGATCATTTATCTGGTTGCTGTCCTGATCATGATCGCCTTGCCATTTTTGGGGCATGCGGCCAAGGGCGCGACCCGCTGGCTGCAATTGGGCGGGTTTTCGCTGCAACCGTCTGAACTGATGAAGCCAAGCTTGATTGTTTTGGCAGCCTGGATGTTTGCCGAAGGTCAAAAGGGCCAGGGTGTTCCTGGCGTCACCATAGCCTGCGGGCTATTATTTTTGTCCTGCATCCTTTTGCTCATCCAGCCGGACTTTGGCCAGACCATGCTGATTACCTCGGCCTTTGCCATTGTGTTTTGGATTGCGGGGATGCCGACTATTTGGATCTTGCTCTTACCTTTGTTAGCCGCGATTTTGCTTGGCGGCGGTTATCTCATGTTCAGCCATGTTGCCAGCCGGTTTGACCGTTTCCTAAATCCTGGCAGTGCCGACACCCATCAGGTCGACCGCGCCATGGAAGCCATTGCCAATGGCGGCTTGTTTGGCATTGGGCCAGGTGAAGGCGTGATGAAGCGCCATGTGCCGGACCTGCATACTGATTTCATTTATTCGGTCGCCGCTGAGGAGTATGGCCTGATCTTCTCACTCGGCCTGATTGGCCTGTTTGCCTATATCGTGTTGCGGGGGCTTTCCAAGGCCATGAAGCTGTCGGACTCGTTTGGGCAGGCTGCGGCGGCGGGTCTGTTTGTGCTGCTAGGCGAGCAGGCCGTGATCAATGTTGCGGTGAACCTGAACCTGATCCCGACCAAGGGCATGACCTTGCCCTTCCTGTCCTATGGCGGCTCCAGCATGTTTGGCATGGCCTTGACGCTCGGTCTTGCTCTGGCCTTGACCCGGCGCAGGCCCGGTGCTTATGCCCAGAGCGAACCGCATGGTCAGGGAAGCCCCGCCTTATGAGAAAAATTGCCGTTATTGCTGCGGGCGGAACCGGCGGGCATATGTTTCCGGCCCAGGCCCTTGCTGAGGTCTTGAGCAGTCGCGGCTGGCGGGTTGTGCTGGCCACGGACGAGCGCGGCGCGGCCTATGCCGACAAGTTTCCAGCCGAAAAGCGCATTGCCTTGTCTGCGGCCACCTATCGCCCCGGTGATCCGGTCGGCATGGTGCGGGCGGGGGTCAGCGTCTTGCAAGGCGTGTTGCAGGCGAGGGCCGCGTTCAAGGTGATCGAGCCCGCCATCGTGGTTGGCTTTGGCGGGTATCCATCCTTGCCAGCCCTTTTGGCCGCCCTGTCGGCCAAACGGCCCGCCATGATCCATGAGCAAAATGCCGTGCTTGGCCGGGTCAACCGCTTTTTGGCCCCGCGGGTCCAGGCCATAGCCAGCGCCTTTCCGACGCTTGAAAAGGCCGTGCCCGCTGTTCAGGCAAGGGCTGTGGTGGTCGGCAATCCGGTTCGCCCTGAAATTAGAGGCCTAGCCGATCTGGCCTATCAGGCACCTGATGGCGAGATTCACCTGCTCGTGACGGGCGGCAGTCAGGGCGCCCGGCTCTTATCGGAATTGATCCCGGCAGCGATCGGGCAACTGCCTGAGGCCTTGCGATTTCGCCTCAAGGTACAGCAACAAACCCGGCCAGAATCGATGGACGAGGCGCGCAAGGCCTATGCCAATGCCCTGGTTGATGCTGAGATTGCACCCTTTTTTCGCGACATGGCGGGCCGTCTGGCCAAGGCGCATCTGGTGATTGGCCGGGCCGGGGCCTCGACCGTGAGCGAACTGGCAGTCGCTGGAAAACCCTCCATCCTGATTCCGCTGAAAATCGCCATGGATGACCACCAGACCTTCAATGCCAAGCTCCTCAGCGATGTCGGCGCAGCCTTGGTCTTGGCCGAGGACGATCTGACCATTGATGTCATGGCCAAGGCTCTAGAGGGTCTATTGGGCGATCCGGCGGCCATGGGCGCCATGGCCAAGGCCGCCCATGGCGTGGCCCTGCCCGATGCCGCCGAGCGATTGGCGGACCTAGTCGAACAGACGGCGGGCTAGGTTTGTCGTAACAATGTCGGGCATTTAATCTAGCCTGGTGCAGAGGAGTGCGCCATGTCTGTTAGCCTGACCCGTTCGGAAAAACTTGATCTGCGCCTGACCCGTGAGGCCAAGCTGACCTTGAGCGCTGCGGCCCTAGCTTTGCAGTGTTCGGTCAGCGAATTTGTGTTGCAAAGCGCTCTGGCGCGTGCGGCCGAGACCTTGCCGGATCGTCAAGGCTTTGGTCTTTATGCAGACCAATGGCAGGCCTTTCTGACTGCCCTAGACGCCTCGCCCCGGCCCATGCCCAGACTGGCCAAGATGTTTGCGGCCAATAGCCCGTTTGAGAGCGACCCAGCGTCCTGATGGGGCTTTGCATTGAAAAGCTGGGCCGTCACCATGCGGTCGAGGGGTTTGATTGTGGCCAAGAGCCCCTGAACCGTTTTCTCATCCGCTATGCCTTGCAGGCACAGATGGCTAGGGCCTCGCAAACCTATCTCGCGCTCGATGGGTCCGAGCCGATCGGCTACTATATGCTGGTGGTGGGTCAGGTCGCCTTTGAGGATGCACCCGAGCGTTTGGTCAATGGCCTTGCCCGCCACCCCGTGCCGGTCATGGTTCTGGCTCGGTTGGCAATTGATCACAGGCGACAAGGCCAAGGCCTTGGTGCGGGTCTATTGAAGGATGCTTTTCAAAGGACCCTGAATGCTGCCGACATTGCCGGAATCCGCGCCCTGATCGTCCATGCAAAAGATGAGGCCGCGCGTCAGTTTTACCAGCATTTCGATTTTATAGCCTCACCCTCTGATCCTAGGCACCTGATGGTGCTGCTTAAATATGTGGCGGCAATCTTAAGATCTTAGGCCCCAAGGGCGCACACCCCCTTTGCCCTGGGCAACAAATCATTTACCGATGGAAACATGAACAGACGCCCCGTCCCCTTCGCCCTTGGTCCCGTGCATTTTATTGGCATAGGGGGCATAGGCATGAGCGGCATTGCCGAGATCATGTTGCGTATTGGCTATGTGGTTCAGGGCTCGGATGCCAAGGCCAGTGCCAATACTGAGCGGCTGGAAAAGCTGGGGGCCAAGATCTTTATTGGCCATGATGCAGCCCATGTTGAGGGCGCTTCGGCGGTTGTATATTCGACAGCAGTCAAGGCCGATAATCCCGAAATGGTCGCGGGCCGGGCCAAGCGCCTGCCCCTGGTGCGCCGGGCTGAAATGCTGGCCGAGCTGATGCGTTTGCAGTTCTCGGTGGCTGTGGGCGGCACCCATGGCAAGACCACCACCACCTCTATGATTGCGGCCCTATTGGATGCCGGCGGATTGGATCCGACCGTGGTCAATGGCGGCATCATTAATGCCTATGGCACCAATGCCAAGGTCGGCGAGGGCGACTGGATCGTGGTCGAGGCCGATGAGAGCGACGGCACCTTCCTAAAGCTGAAATCCACCGTGGCGGTTGTGACCAATATTGATCCTGAGCATCTGGATCATTACGGCGATTTTGACGCGGTCAAAAAGGCGTTTGAGGACTTTGTCGAAAACATCCCGTTTTATGGCTTTGCCGCCATCTGTCTGGATCATCCAGAGGTCCAGGCCCTAGCGTCCAAGGTCGAGAACCGGCGGCTTGTGACCTATGGCGTTAACCCCCAGGCCGAGGTGCGGGCAACCAATGTCACTATGGGCCCAGAGGGCGCGCGGTTTGATGTCAAGTTCTCGCCGCGCGACGGGACGGTCACCAGCCTGATTGATCTGCACCTGCCCATGGCCGGTGATCACAATGTGGCCAATGCCCTGGCCGCCATTGCCGTGGCCCGCGAACTGGGCGTGACGGATGAGGCGATCCGCGCGGGCCTGACCGGCTTTGGCGGGGTCAAGCGGCGCTTTACCACCACGGGCGTGGCCAAGGGCGTTCGGGTCATTGATGATTATGGCCATCACCCAGTCGAGATTTCGTCCGTGCTCAAGGCCGCCCGCGCCGTCAGCCTGGGCAAGGTGGTGGCCGTGGTCCAGCCGCACCGCTATACGCGCCTGCGCGATCTATTTGCCGATTTCTGCAGCTGTTTTAACGATGCCGATGTGGTGATTGTCGCCGATGTCTATACCGCCGGTGAAGCCCCGATTGCTGGATTTGACCGCGACGCCCTGGTCGAGGGCCTAGGCCGCTATGGCCACCGCAGGGTTCTGGCCCTGACCAGCCCAGCCGATCTGGCGGGTATGGTGGCCAAGGAGACCGTGTCTGGTGATCTGGTGGTCCTCTTGGGTGCCGGGGATATTACCAGCTGGGCCTATGCCCTGCCGGGACAATTGGAAGCCTTGGCTTGAGCCGTGATCATGGGCTGGCATGATCACCTGCCCGCTGTGCGCGGGCGAATAGCGCGCAATGAACCCTTGGCCCCGTTTACCTGGCTAAGGGTTGGCGGTCCGGCGGATGTCTTATTCTTGCCAGAAGACGCCGATGACTTGGCCGCGTTTCTCAAGGCGCTTGATCCCGCGGTTCCGGTCACGGCCATAGGGGTTGGCTCCAACCTTTTGGTGCGCGATGGCGGCATCGAGGGGGTGGTGATCCGGCTCGGCAAGGGGTTTGCCGCGATTGAGCCGCGCGGTGATAACCAGATTTATGCCGGTGCGGCCGTGCTGGATGCGAGCCTTGCCAAGGCGGCGGCCCAGGCTGGTATTGCCGGCCTTGAGTTTTTCCGGGGTGTGCCCGGGGCGATCGGCGGGGCCTGTAGGATGAATGCGGGCTGCTATGGGGCCGAGACCAAGGACGTGCTGGTTGAGGCCTATGCCCTTAACCGGGCGGGGGAGCCTGTAACCCTGACCAATCAAGACATGGGGTTTTCTTATAGGCGCAGTGCAGCGGCGGCAGGTGGTGGGCTGATTTTTACGGGGGCCTTGTTTGCAGGCGCGCCCGATGCCCCGGAGGCCGTGCTGGAGCGGATGGACGCAATCACCGAGCGACGTGAGCAAAGCCAACCGATCCGTGAAAAGACCGGCGGCTCAACCTTTAAAAACCCAGACGGCCACAGCGCCTGGAAACTGGTCGATGAGGCCGGTTGGCGCGGCAAGCCATTTGGCGGGGCCATGTTCTCGCCCCTACACGCCAATTTCTTGATCAATACCGGCGCGGCGACTGCAGCCGATCTGGAAGGTCTAGGCGAGGCGGTACGCGCCGATGTGCTGGCGCAGACCGGAATCTCGCTAGACTGGGAAATCAAACGCATTGGCCGCCCCGGCGTGTCGTCATGAATGGAGCGCCTGCCATGTTGCCAAAGTCCCTTGTCCTCGCCCTTGGCCTGATCCTTGCCGCACCGCTGGCCCACGCCGCCGATGCGCCGTTTGCCAAGCAAGAAGCCGTAGCCAGTCAATTGCGCGATACCGCCCTTAAGGGCTCTGGGGCCTATGACATACTCGAATCCCTAACGACCGAGATTGGTGCGCGCCCGGCGGGGAGTACGGCCCTTTTGCGCGCCGCTGATTGGGGCGCAGCACGGATGAAGGCGCTGGGCTATGACAAGGTCACGGTCGAAAGCTTTAAGGTGCCGGGCTGGAAGCGCGGCGCGGAAACGGCCGAGGTTACCGCGCCCTTTCCGCAAAAACTGGTGATTACAGCGCTGGGCGGATCGGTGGCGACCCCGGCTGCGGGCTTGAGTGCGCCGGTCGTTTTGTTCAAGCGCTATGACGACCTGCTGGCCCAGGCCCCCGGGTCCTTGACCGGCAAGATTGTTGTGGTGACCGAGCGGATTATCCGCGCCCAGGACGGCGCTGGCTATGGCGCGGGCTACCGCATACGCGGGGCCGGGGCCTCAGAGGCGGCTAAGCGCGGGGCCGTGGGCTATATGCTGCGCTCCTTGGGCACGGACAGTCACCGTGTGCCGCATACCGGGACCATGGCCTATGATCCCGCTGCGCCCAAGATCCCGGCCGCCGCCCTATCCAATCCGGATGCCGATTTGCTTGAGCACATGCTGGCGCGCGGCGTGCCCATTACGGTCAAGATGCTGCTGACCCCGACCTTTGGCCCAGAGCTTGAGGCCCGCACTGTCGTGGGTGAGATTACCGGCCGCGAGGCGCCGCAAGAGGTTGTACTGATTGGCGGCCATCTGGATTCTTGGGATCTCGGCACCGGCGCCATTGATGACGGGGCGGGCGTGGCCATCACCATGGCCGCCGGTAAGCTGATCCTCGACCAACCGCTCCGCCCGCGCCGCACTGTACGGGTCGTGCTTTGGGGTGCCGAGGAAATCGGTAAGGCGGGCGAGGCTTTTGCCAAGGTCCATGGGCCCGAAGTGGCCAACCATGTCCTTGCCAGCGAAAGCGATTTTGGGGCGGGACCCGTTCTCAAAATTGGCCTGCCCAAGACCAAGGGCGGTGAGGGTTTTGCCGAGGCCCTGATGCGCGTCCTTGGGCCTGCGGGCGTAGTCTATGATCGTCAAGACGCGGTCAGCGGCGGGGCGGATGTCGAGGAAATGGCCGAGCTTGGCATGCCTGTTGCCAGCCTGCGCCAAAATGGTCTGGACTATTTTGACTGGCATCATACGCCCGATGATACGCTGGATAAGGTTAAGGCCAACGAATTGGACCAAAATGTCGCGGTCTGGTCAGCCCTGGCCTGGATGGCCGCCGACAGCGCCGCCAGCTTCCGCGCCCCGGCCAAATGAAATTGAATCCTTGCCTGTTGGAGCCAAGCCTATGAGCCTTCCCCTATCTGGCCGACACATTGCCGTGCTGATGGGAGGATTGTCGTCAGAGCGCGAAGTCTCGCTGGTGTCGGGCCGTGAATGTGCCGATGCGCTGGAGCGTCTGGGCGCAAGCGTGGCGCGCATCGATGCGGGGCGGGATGTGGCCCAGGTCCTGAGCGGCCTCAAGCCTGATCTGGTGTTTAACGCCCTGCATGGGGCCTGGGGAGAGGACGGCTGTGTCCAGGGTGTGTTGGAGACCCTTGGCCTTGCCTATACCCATTCCGGCGTCTTGGCTTCTGCTCTGGCCATGGATAAGGCCAAGGCCAAGGCGGTCTTGGCAGCGGCGGGTGTGACCGTGCCCGGCGGGGGCCTCTATAACCGCTTTGACGTGGCCAAGGCCCATGTGCTGGCCCCGCCCTATGTGGTCAAGCCCAATGCCGAGGGCTCGTCGGTCGGGGTTTTCCTGGTTTTTGAGGGCGCCAATAGCCCGCCCCAGGCCGTGATCGCCCCCGACTGGCATTTTGGCGAGGAGGTCATGGTTGAGCCCTATATTGCCGGACAAGAGCTAGCCGTTGCCGTAATGGGCGACCGCGCCTTAACCGTGACCGATATTGTTTCGCAGACGGGCTTTTATGACTATGACGCCAAATACGGCGAGGGCGGATCGATCCACAAGGTGCCAGCCCTTATGCCACAAGCGGTTTTTGACCGCGCCCTGCGCATGGCTGAGCTGGCGCACAAGGCCTTGGGCTGTAAGGGCCTGACCCGCAGTGATTTTCGTTATGATAACGTTAACGATCTTTTGGTCTTATTAGAGGTCAATACCCAGCCCGGAATGACCCCGACCTCGCTTGCACCTGAGCAGGCGGCCTTTATGGGCATTGGCTTTGATGATTTGATCTTGTGGATGGTGGAGCAGGTTGATGGCGACGGGCGTAAGGGAGGGGCAGGGTCGCACGCAGATCGCTAGTCCCAAGCCCAAGACCTCACCTGTCCTGCCAAGGTCTGCGCCCAAGGGCGCAGCCAGCAAGGCTCGCGCGATTGGCAAGCTGGCCGCCGCGCGCAATACCAATATCTCCACCGGTCCAGCGCTTGGCATTGCCCTAGGCGTCATAGCCTCCGCTGTGCTCTTGGTGGCCGTTACCGGTGATCGTCCACAAAAAATGGGTCAAGCGGTCCATCAGCAGATGATCGATCAGACCGCAGTCTGGGGCTTTAAGGTCCAAAACATTCAAGTGGTCGGGGCCTCGGCTCCTTCGCAGCAAGACATATTGCGGGCCAGCAATCTGCGCCCGGGCCTGCCTATATTGGGTATTGATCTGGCGGCTGTACGCACATCGGTCGAGCAGGTGGGCTGGGTCAGCCAGGTCAAGGTGGTGCGGCTCTTGCCAGATACGGTGGTGGTGTCGGTGGTTGAGCGGCCGCGCCTAGCGGTCTGGCAGCACCAGGGCGTTAACCGCGTGATCGATGCCCAGGGCAGGGTTATAGTCGAGGCCAATGCCGCTGGATTTGGCGGCTTGCCGCTCGTGGTTGGTGACGGAGCCGATCTGGCCGCCCCTAGCCTTGTGCCCCTAATCCTGTCTAGGCCTAGGCTCGCCGGCCGACTGGAAGCCATGGTACGGGTCGATGGCCGACGTTGGGACTTAAAATTGAAAGATGGCAGTCTGATCCAATTGCCTGCGGCGGGCGAGGCTGAGGCCTTGGCGCAACTGGACCGGTTGGATAAGAGTTCCAGACTGCTGGACCTCGGTCTGGCGCGGCTGGATCTGAGGGACCCAACCATGCTGGTGGTTAGGCCGCGCTATGACGGGGGCAATAAAATTGCTCCCGCCGGAACGTGAGGAAAACGGGGTAGGAAATCGACAGAATGTCGCGACTAGAGGAGCGCCGTCAGGCCAAGGAAGGGCTGAAAGTCCTAAGCAACCGTCAGCCCGTTATCGCGGCGGTGGACCTTGGTGCGTCCAAAGTGACCTGTTTTATCATGAAGGCGGACGGTATCCGCCGTGAAGAGCGCACGCTTCAGACGGTGGGCGTTGGTCATGTGCAGTCCCGCGGCGTGCGCGCCGGATCTATCGTCAATCTGGATGAAGCCACCCAGTCGATTGCCCAGGCCGTTGAGCGGGCCGAGACCATGGCAGGCCTGAATATTCAAGGCGTCACCGTCACCACATCGGGCGGACAGCTTAACAGTCATCGTATACGCACCCAGGTTTCTCTGGGCGCGCGGCCTATTTCGGATAATGACTTGTCGCGCGCCATCAATGCCGCGCTGGGGCAGGTGCGAATTCAGGGCCGCAGGCCGATCCATTTATTACCAATCGCCTGGTCGGTCGACAGTTTGCGCAGTATTCGCGATCCCCGTCTGATGACCGGACGGGTGCTCGGGCTGGAACTGTTGGTGGTGACGATTGATGAGACCGCTTTTCAGATCTTGAGCCACTGTATCGAGCGCGCCCATCTTCAATTTGAGGGAATTGTCGCCGCTCCCTTCGCCACGGCCCTAGCGGCCTTGGAAGAAGACGAGATGAATCTGGGCTGTGTCTGCATCGATATGGGTGGGGGATCGACCTCTGTTGCCGTATTTTCCCAAGGCTCCTTGGTGTATGTCGGCTCGCTTGCCGTGGGCGGCTCACATGTGACCAATGATATTGCCCGGGGCCTATCGACCTCGATTGCTGGGGCTGAACGCATCAAGACCCTGCACGGCTCTGCGATTGCCAGTGCCAATGAAGACCGCGAAATGATTGAGGCGCCACCCCGCGGCGATGATCCAGGGGCCGGGCCGGTGGTTGCGCCGCGCTCTATGCTCAAGGGTATTATTGCACCTCGGGTTGAGGAAACCCTCGAACTGCTGCGCGAACGGCTCAAGGCAGCCGATATTGTCATTGAGACCGGGGCTGGGATTGTTCTGACCGGCGGCGCTAGCCAATTGGCGGGGGTGCGCGAGGTCGCTGTGCGAATTTTTGACCGGCCGGTGCGTCTGGGGCGCCCACGCCGCGTGCCGCACCTAGCCGATTCCGCATCCGGTCCAGCCTTTTGCGCAGCGGCAGGCGTTCTGCACCGTGCCGCCTTTGGCCCGCGCGAAGCGGTGTCGAGCCGGGTCCTGGCCGGTGTGCAAAAAGGATCGCGCGCAGTGGACCCCTCTGCCAGTCCCTTAACCAAGATCGCCGCCTGGCTGCGCGATAATCTTTAGACGGACGGAGTCCGGCAGCAATCAGCCTTGCAAATGCCTGACAAGCGCTTGAATCCGCCGCTGAAAATTGATGAATTTGCTGGTCGAAAACGCGACTCACAATACTAAGTTAATGGTATGTTAAGGGCCTTCGACGACTAATCATTTCGGTCCAACAGTATTTCCCGTCGGTCAGGTCTGCGGGGTTGGTGAAAAGGGTTTGGCTCTATGGCTATCCAATTGTCTGCTCCCCGGTCAACAGAGCTTAAGCCGCGCATTGTCGTGTTCGGGATTGGTGGCGCGGGCGGCAATGCGGTCAATAACATGATCGAGGCCGGCCTTGAGGGCGTAGAGTTTGTTGTCGCTAATACTGACGCCCAGCAATTGGCCTTCTCAAAAACCGACCGACGTATTCAGTTGGGCGCGGAGCTGACCCAGGGTCTTGGCGCTGGTGCGCACCCTGAGATTGGCATGTCGGCGGCCGAAGAATCCTTTCCAGAAATCGCCGAGCACCTAGATGGTGCACATATGGTGTTTATTACTGCCGGCATGGGTGGTGGCACCGGAACGGGCGCGGCCCCCATTATTGCCAAGTGCGCGCGCGAGCGGGGCATATTGACGGTCGGTGTGGTGACCAAGCCTTTCCAGTTTGAGGGCCGTCATCGCATGCGCATGGCCGATGCTGGCGTCGCCGAGTTGCAGCGTCATGTGGACACCCTGATTGTGATCCCGAATCAGAATCTGTTTCGTATTGCCAATGAGCGCACCACTTTTGCTGAGGCCTTTGGCATGGCTGATCAGGTGCTGCATTCGGGCGTGCGCTCAATCACCGATCTGATGGTGCTGCCTGGCCTGATCAATCTAGATTTCGCCGATGTGCGCACGGTCATGACCGAGATGGGCAAGGCCATGATGGGAACAGGCGAAGCCTCGGGTGAAGATCGCGCCATGATGGCGGCGCAAAATGCGATCGCCAATCCGCTATTGGACGAGATTTCCCTAAAGGGCGCCAAGGCTGTGCTGGTCAATGTCACGGGCGGTATGGACATGACCCTGCTCGAGGTCGATGAGGCCGCCAATGCCATTTCCGACCAGGTCGATCCTGAAGCCAATATCATCTTTGGTGCTGCATTTGATCCCTCGCTTGAGGGTCGTATCCGCGTTTCGGTTGTGGCCACCGGCATGGATGGCGCCTCAATCGCGGCGATCGAGCCGCGCCTTCAGCGCGGAGATATGCGGCCTGAGCCTGTTCTCAGGACTGAGCCCGCGCCCGCAGTGATCGCTGAGCCTGTCATGGCGGCGTATGTTGCACCGGTCCAGCCTGCCCCACTTGCGCCCGCCGTGATGGAAGATCAGGCTGATCTCGATCGCGAGCGGGACCTGTTTAGCCAGGCCCTAGCGGGGGCGTCGGCCGCAGTTGACGGGTTTGCTTTGACCACCGCGCCGACAGCAGTCGAAAAAGAACCGCAAGTGCCGGCCCCGCGTTCACTAACTCCGATGCCGAGTGGCCTATCGAGCCCGGATCGATCCTTGCCGAGCGGTGGTGGCAGTTTTGATGCCCGCCCTTCGGGCCAAACCTCGCCGGGCAAACCCGGCTGGCGCGGCCTGTTTGGTGGCGGCCGACGGCCAGAAATGACGGCCATAAGGCCAGAGCCAGAGCCCCAACAGGGCTTAAAGCCAATGACGCAGTCTCAGGTCATGCCCGAAGACACGTTCGAGCCCCAGTCGACAGAGGATCTGGAAATCCCATCCTTCTTGCGCAGATTGGCAAACTGATTTTGCTGACTTGAATTGCGCAAGCCTTACGAAACATTCCGAAACAGGAGTTGTTTTGCGGGTTTGCAGCAGCCGTCCTACACCGCAGTTGTACCAATAGTGTCCGGTTGGGCGCTTTGATTGCGGAAGGTCGGCCAGTGAGTTTTTCAGCCTATTACGAGCATACCTTGGCAGCCCCTGCAGTGTTTTCGGGCATCGGCCTGCATACGGGTGCGCAGGTACGGGTGGCCTTGCGTCCGGCGCCTGCGGGCTCGGGCATTGTCTATGTGCGTACCGATATCACTGATCGCGATAATAGCGTTGCCTTGTCCGGCCGCGCCGTGGTTCAGACGCAGCTTGGCACTGTGATTGGCAATCAAGCGGGTGTGACCGTCTCAACGATTGAGCACCTGATGGCCGCCTTGTGCGCGCTCGGCATTGATAATGTTGTGGTTGAGCTGGATGGTCCGGAAATCCCAATTATGGACGGCTCGGCTGAGCCTTTTATTCAAGTGCTGGACCGGGCGGGTCGCCGGGTTTTGGATGCGCCGCGGCAGTATATTGAAATCCTCGCCCCGATTGAGGTAGTTCAAGGCGATAAACGCGCTAGCCTGACCCCGGCCGACGGTTTCGAGGTGGCTTTCGAGATTGCCTTTGATAGCGAAGTGATCGGCCGCCAGCGGGTTGATTTTGTTATGGATGAAACCGCATTTCGGCGCGAACTTTCCAATTGCCGCACCTTTGGCTTCCTGCACGAGGTTGAGGCCCTGCGCCGCATGGGTTTGGCGCGCGGCGGCTCGATGGAAAATGCCATTGTAATTGATAATGGCCGGGTCTTGAACCCAGAGGGCTTGCGTCGGCGCGATGAATTTGTGCGGCACAAGGCCCTGGATGCAATCGGCGATCTTTATGTGCTCGGCGCGCCCATTCTTGGCCGGTTTGAAGGCATTTTGGCCGGGCACGGGATCAATAATGCCGTGGTCTTGGCCCTGCTGGATCAGCCCAATGCCTGGCGCATGACCATACCAGCATTGGATCAACCCATGGCCCTGGCCAAGGCGGGATAAATAAAAAGGCCGCACCCCCAAGGATGCGGCCCTTTTTAAGGGTCTATTGGATCCAAACTAGCGGTATTGCTGGATCCGTGTGGTCCTGAGGCCCGCTAGGCCATGGCTTTCGATCGAGTGCTGCCAACTGGAAAATTCCTCATTGGTCAGCTGATAACGCTCGCAAGCCTCGTCAAAGCTCATAAGTCCGCCGCGCACCGCCGCTACAACCTCGGCTTTGCGACGGATCACCCACCGGCGTGTATTGCTGGGGGGTAGGTCAGATAGGGTCAAGGCTTCTCCCGTCGGCCCAATCACGTATTTTTCGCCTCGGCTATTGAGGCGGTGTTGCTGCAACATGGCTCTTCGCCCTTCTCATCACCAACATTGAGTTAGACGTTAGACCAGCTGAAATAATACCGGCTTAAGTAACATAGTAAAAACTTCCTTAACTTGTAGCCCCTTTGGCGGCATGCTTTGACCCTTGAGATGCTGTAAAAACAGGTCATGGTCCTAGGGCAGTTTTACCGCTTGATACTAATCAACTCGTCCAACATCTGGTCGGCGGTGGTTATGATCTTTGACGAGGCGGAATAGGCGCGCTGGGTGGTGATCAGGCCCGTAAACTCGCTGGTCAGGTCAACATTCGAGGCTTCCAATTGGCGACTGGCAACTATGCCAGCACCGCCCAGGCCCGGAACCTTGAGGTTGAAATTGCCGCTGTCAAAAGTCTGGTTCAGCGAGCCGCCCGTTGAAACACTCAAACCGTCCGAATTATTGAAGGTCGCCAAGGCAATGGTCGATAGGCCGACAACCGCCCCATTATTAAACACCGCCGATACGGTTCCCGAAGAATCTACCGAAATTTCTTGCAGATTACCGGTGGCCTTGCCGTCTGTCGTGACATTGGTAACCTGGGTCACGCCGGCGTTTTGGCGAAATGCGGTGGCGAGGTTAAAGTCAAGGGTCAGGCTGTCCACGCCAAGATCGGTTGCCCAACGGATTCCAGTCGTGTCGCTTGAGGCGCCAATGGTCAATTGTCTTGTGCCAGCGGCGCCAAACAGGGTTGAATTGGCGGCATCCAATGTGCCGTCGGATGTGAATTTGAGCAGGCCAGACGTGATTAGTCCGCTATTATCACCAGCCAGTTCGGCGTCTTTTCCTCGTATTTCGGCATACCATTCATTCGCGCCTTTTTTCAAAACTGACAGGGTCAGACTGCGGGTGTTTCCTTTTGAATCAATGACCGGAATACTGATTTCGAAGTCCGGCTTGGTCCCTGTCGTTGGGTCACTTGCATATTGGGCCATGCTTTTTGTGGTCGCATTATAGGTTGCTGCCCCGGCCGATATCGGCGTGGCGTCATTGATATTGGCACCGACGCTGACTGAGGTGCTGCGAACTGCAATGCCCGACAGACCTGTGACCTTGATCGGTACCAGCTTGTTAAGGTCGGAAATATCATAATCGATATTGCCCAGCGTATCCTGGGGCCAACCCAATAGATATTGGCCGTTACTATTCTTCAGATATCCAGCCGGGTCGGCTTGAAAATCCCCAAGGCGCGTGAAGGAACGCACATCGGTAGGCGTCAGGCCGGTACTTTTGTCCGCGACGACAAAGAATCCGTTGCCAGCCACGGCAAGGTCGGTGGGCTGGTTTGTTCTTTGAAGTGTGCCAGCCTGAGATATGAATTGGCGAATCTTGTTAACGACTCCGGTACCGTTAAAGGCACCGGTTGCCCCGTCGGCGGTCTTGCCTGCGACCAGTTGTTGAAACGAGGTGCCATTTTTCTTATAGGCCGTCGTGTTCACATTCGCGATATTGTTGGAAATGGTGGACATGGCCTCAGCATTGGAGGTTAAGCCCGAGACGCCAATAAGCAGGGATGAACCAATACCCATAATTTACTTCCTTCTAGATGAGGTCCGATCATTAAATTGGGACCTGGTTTGATCATTCGGCAGTCTTGGAAACAAATCCGAGCCGACGGGTTTAGGAGTCGTTGGCCACGCCGATGACGCCCGACGAGGGCACCTTATTTGTGCCGAGCGACAGCAGGACAGAGCCGTTCACATTCTCAACGCCAGTGACGAGGCCCTGAATAAATGGCGTTATTTTAGCGCTAATATTACTGGAATTGTTGGTCGTGATGGTGGCGGTATAAGGACCGCCTGCGGGTAGGGTTGTCCCGGTATTGGTGACCCCGTTCCAGCTATAGGTCTTTCGTCCAGACGTAAGGTCGGTAATCGCGCCGCTATAGACGATGGCACCATTGGTGCTCTTGATCTCTATACTGGCGGATGTGATCCCGGCGGGCAGGTCATAGCGCCAATCGGCCTTGCCCGACTGCAGCATGTTGGAATTGGTATTCACGGTTGCGACCTTGCCGATCAGATTGACGGCGGAACCGATCGATTCTGAACCTTGATTGACCAGTTTGGTGAGCAATTCATTGGACAAGAGTTGCTGCTCGACCCCGCTCATTTGGGTTAGCTGCTGGGTAAATTCGTTATTATCCAGCGGCTTGGTCGGGTCCTGATTTTTCAGCTGTGTGGTCAAAAGGGTCAGGAAGGTCTGGTAATTGGTCACCAGCTTGTCGCGGCTGTTATTGATTGTTGTCGTTGCCGCTGCCGTACCGGGATTTGTTGCCGCAGCTGCGGCCGGGTTTGTGGCGGTTGGGGTTGTAACCATGGTCTAGATCCTCACATCAATGCTGCGGGAGTTTGAGGGGGTATAGGCCTTGGCGACCGCGAGATCGGTAAGCGCAGCTGTGTCACTGGCCTCCGTAAAGGCCCGTGTGTGATCTGGGCCTTGGCGTTGATTATGCTGGGCCTGCTGCTGGGCTGAGCCAAAGCCCTGACGGCTGGTATCGCTAAAATTCAGTCCATTTTGCGAGACCTGGAATCCCGCCTGCTCAAGGCTTTTTTGCAACTCGGCTGCACGTCCGCGCAATTCGGCGGCGGCCTGGGGCGTGTCAAACACCATTGAGGCGGTAAGTTCGCCCTTTGGATTAATAGAGATCTGGACATCGACCTTGCCCAGGCCTTCGGGGGTCAGGCTGATATCAAATTGCGCTGATCGCCCACCAGATTTGCGAAGAATTTCGTTTGCCAGCATGGGGACAGTCTGAGCCGTCGCCGTCGCTTGGCGATCCGAGCTCGCGGCCTGGGCTTGGCTCGTGGCAGCCAGGGGTTGGATCACGGGTGCGTCCCTGGCCTCGGTTTCGAGATCGGTGGCTGCCGTCTCGGTCTTGGCCGATAGGCGTGGTGCCTCGCCCGCCTGACCGCCCTGGCCCTGGGCATCTTGTTCCAGACTGGCCTGACCTTGCTCACCCGCTAGGTTTGTTGGGGCCGCCGGTTGCGTCGCTGGCAGGTCAGCATTGTCTGCTGTCCGAACCGGCCCTGGCGCTGGCCTTACCGCCTGTGCCTGCCGCACCGGCTCTGGCGAGACCGGGGCGTTGACGGCGCTGGCCTGGTCGCTATCGGCGGCCTCTAGACCGGTCGCCATAGGCGGTTGCACGGCAAGATTTTCGGCGACAGGCGCTAGGTTGGGCTTGGGTACCGTTTCTGGGGCCTTGGCGGCAGTGACCGGCGCGGCCAGAGGCGTTTCTGACGCGAGCGCTTGTGCCTGTGCAGGCTTGGTGCCAGCGACCGCTTCAACCGGATTGGTGAGCGCGATTATGCCGTCCTCGGCTATTGCCGGTGGGGCTGGGGGTATATCAAGCTCCGTATGGCTTGGGTTTGCGGCTAGGGCCTCGCGCAATGGCATATTGGTCGCCGGCTGGGTGCTGATGGGCGGCTCAATGACGGGCTTGGTGGTCGCAGCAACCGCCAGCGGCATAGCCGGATCTATATTGAGTTTGGCCATCAAGTCGCCAAGGGTCTGAGGCAGGGGCTGGGCCTCGACGGTGCTCTTGGGTAAAGGCGACGACGCATTGCTGGGTGCTGCGGCGGATGGCTGCGCCAAATTGAACGGCTCAGGCGCCAATTCTACCGGACCATCGGGCGGAGCAACCTGGGCAGCCAAAGCAAGGATTGGCTGGGCTGATGTGGCAGGCTGAGTGGAGAGTTCGGAGCCAATACTGGGTTCGGGCGTCAGGTTTTGGGTTTGCGCATTCTGCGCCGGATTTGCGACCGGCGGCGCGACTGCCTTGGTTAGTTTGTCGGCCGAGATCTGGGCGGCCAAGCTTGTCGCGGGCGCAGAGGCCGCTGCCACAGGGGGGGCCGTGTCGTCTGCAAGCGCTGCGATGTTTGCCGCGTCTGCCCTAGGCGAAAGGTCTGGGCTAAGCGGCGGTAAGGGCGCGTTCGGTGCCGGAGCGGCAGGGCTGGCGACTGCAGGATCGGCTGTGGGTGACTGAGAGGCCGGGGGCGCAGCGGCGACCATCGCGACCATGGACATGACCGGCAGTGCGATTTGCGTCTGGACGACATCCTCAGGCAGAACTGGCTGTTTGGCTGTGTCTGTCTTGGCGAGCCTAGGCTCTTCGGGTTCGTCCAATTCTGGTCCTGGCGAGATCAAGGCATCTGAAGCGGCGGCCTCGTCTTGGTCACCGGTTACGGCTGGGGCCGGGGCTTGAACCAGAGCCGAAATGGGGGTTCCAGCCGCGATCGAAGCGCTTAGCTTGTTTGTCAGGTTCGCGGCAATAGCCGGACTGGCGGTCGCAAGCGCAGGAAACGGCACCGCTGGTCCGTCTGTTTGAGCGGGCACTAAGGCTTCTGCCAATAGGTCCGAAAAACGAAACGTGGCCGGGCTAGAAGGTTCGCCCTCACCGAGCGGCCCTAGTCCGTCAGTGGCACTAACGCTCACGCCACCGGAATTCGAGCCAGGGGGCGGATTGCCAGGTGTGCCTATACTGATGGCACTGAGAAGGTTACTCGCCGTTTGCATAATCTAGCCGGGCTCACAGGCCGAAGGATTTCCGTTTGGAGCGTTAGAAACGGTTTTCTCTCGCTCGGCCGATAACAAGCAAGGATTAGGCCAAGTCCGGTCGTTCCGCTAATTCATTGATTTAATTGTATAAATTTATTGTTCAGAACTTTTGGTTGCTGGCGCGATTTTGCCGCCCGATCGTTTCTTGCCGGTGCGGCGTTCCGAATAGGCCCTTGCTGTTCAGGCTTAGCGCCCGGGGCATGGCGATTTTGGCATGGCCCTTGCTTGAGCAAGATTGCCTTTAAAGTCCGAAGGACTGGATCAAGCTCGGGGTTTTGAAAGCATGAGTTTAATCAGAATGTTAAACTGTATGGCCATTGAAATCTTGACCGCTCAAGCGCCCTTTGGGCGGCAAAAAATGCCGACCCATGCAAAAATCACCCCGTGGCTTTGGGAGACCTGCTGATGTCGATCAATTCCATCCTCAATATCGCAAACTCGGGACTGAATGCGGCCCAGACCAATATGAGGGTGGTTGCCGACAATATCGCTAATGTCGATACGCCCGGCTATGTCCGCAAGCTTGCCGACCAGACGGCTAGTCAAACCAACGGTGTCGGTGCCGGCGTTGATATTGCCCGCATCCGCAGGGCCGCAAATGCGTTTCTCCAAGCCGCTGGCTATGGCGCGGCGGCCGATCTGGGCAAGGCCAAGATTGGCTCTGACCTGCTCGATCGGGCACAAGCCCTGTTTGGCGACCCAACCGCTGACCAAAACTATTTCAAACAGCTCGACGGGATCTATGCCGATTTCAATAGCCTAGCGGCGAACCCGACTGACGGATTGAAAAAGTCCGGAGCGGTAACGGACATTACTAATTTTCTAAATGAGAGCCGCTCTATCTATACCTCGCTTCAAGCCATTCAGTCTGATGCGGACGCCCAGCTTAAGTCCAATGTTGAAACCATAAATGGGCTTTTGGCCGGTATTGATAAGCTAAACGCGGAAATTCGCAGCGCCGGGACTGCCAATGGCGACGCGACCGGGGCGATTAATGCCCAGGGAGCCTTAATCAAGACCCTGTCCTCATTGATGGATATTCGGGTGTCCAGCTTGCCAAACGGTGGGGTTAGTATTCTGGGCGGGGACTCGCTAAACCTAGTGGCCCTAAACGGGCCAGCGAGCCTGTCTTATGGGCCCAAGGGCAATGGGTTTGGGGAAATCACAGTCACCGAACCGGGCGGCACGACCAAGCCCTTAGTGGACCGGATGGTCAGTGGTGAGATGGTTGGCCTGCTGCAATTGCGCGACAAGGAACTGCCAACCATTATGAACCAGCTCGGTGAGTTGGTCAGTCATGCGACGGAAGAGCTCAATCGGGCTCATAATGCCGCCTCGGCAGTGCCTGCGCTTCAAACCTTGACCGGCCGCAATACCGGTCTGGACCTGACCTCTGGGATTGCTGGATTTACCGGGTCCACGACGATTGCGGTCTTGAGCAACAGCACCAATCTCATCGCCAAGTCGGTCAAGATCGATTTTACAGCGGGAACGATCACGGTTGGTGCCGGTGCACCAACAAGCTTTACTCCGGCTAACTTTTTAGCGACCTTGAATACGGCCCTCGGTACAGACGCAACAGCGAGTTTTGTCAATAATGCCCTGTCCTTGTCGGCAGCGGCGGGCAAGGGCATAGCAATCGCGGATGACGCCACGACGCCCGCGACCAAGGCCGGTAAGGGCTTTAGCCAGTTTTTCGGACTCAATGACCTGGTCCAGTCTAGTGGCATATCGACCTATGATACCGGCCTGACCAATGCCAGTGACCCGGGATTTACCCCCGGCAAGGTACTGAGCCTGCGCTTAAGCGATCCCAATGGTCAGACCTTGGCTGATGTTAACATCACCACTCCCTCAGGGACCTCTATGGCTGATCTCTTGACGGCGATGAATGATCCCAATACTGGCGTTGGCAAATATGGCACCTATGCCTTGGATGCCGTTGGCCGATTGCGTTTTACCCCTCTTGGCCCCGCCGCCGTCACTATTTCAGTACAGGCAGATACCACCACGCGCGGTACGGGCAGCCCATCGATCAGCCAGTTGTTTGGCATTGGTGACAATCAGCGCGCATCGCGCCTGTTTGGCTATTCGATCCGGAGCGATATTGCGGCCGATCCTGGTAAGCTGGCCCTGGCCAAGCTTGATCTTGCGCCCGCGGCCGGTCAGGCCAATCTCAGAATAGGCGATGGACGCGGGGCTCAGACCCTTGCCAATTCAAGCAGCAACGCGGTCAGTTTTGATCCGGCCGGGAATATTTTGGGCGGTCTAAAGTCGGTTAGTCAATATGCAGCTCAAGTCGCAGGGGCCTTGGCCCAACGCGCGACCTTGGCCCAGGGCGATCAAACCCGTGCGCAGTCTGTCGCGACCGAGGTGGAAAATCGTCGTTCATCAGAAGAAGATGTTAATCGCGACGAAGAGCTTGCTAAGCTCACCACCTATCAACAGTCCTATAATGCCTCTGCCCGCTTGGTAACGGCGGCGAGAGACATTTACGATATTCTTCTAAACATGGTCGGAGGCTAGGTCATGGTCCGGATAGGTACAGCCAATAGCTATACGGGTGTGACGACCGCCATCATGACCAAGCTGGTCGACCAGGTGACGGCTCAAAATCAGGTCACGACCGGAAAGATCGCCGCGGACCTGGCGGGTTATGGCGGCAAGGCCCAGACGCTTGCGGCCAATAATACCGCCCGCGCCAAGACCGAGTCCTCCATATCCGTGCTTGAAGATCTTGGCCGCCAACTGGATGCACAAGACTTGTATATGACCAAGGCGCTGGATGCAGTTTCGGCCGCCAAGCAGTCCGTGCTGAGCGCTGTCGGTTTGGCATCCGGTATAAACCTGTTGCCGGAATTGCAGATCCAGTTTGGAAACCTTGTTGCGGCCTTGAACGGTCAGCACGAAGGCCGATACCTGTTTTCAGGTTCAAAATTTGATACCAAACCGGTCAATGTCACCAATCTTGCTGATCTTGGTGCCGTAACGGTCCCGAGTGTCTTTCAAAACGACGACCTTGCCCAGACCAGCCAATTTGATGGTGCCTCGACAATTAAGGTCGGCTTTTTAGCGAGCGATCTTGGCACCGGGATTATGACGGCTTTCAAAAATATTCAGGACTATGTCAATGCGAATGGAGATTTCTCCGATCCCTTGACCGTTGCGCAAAAAACGTTTCTCACCAGTCAAATCGCCATTTTTGATGCGGCCCGGCCCGGCTCGACCTGACCAACCAAGTCGGTCGCAATGGTCAGCTCAATGCCAATGTTCAAACCAATCTCGCTACGCAAAACAAGCGCCGGGACTTTTATGATAATGTCATTGGCGATGTGTCCGATGTGAACGAGGCCGAGGCCATATCCAAGGTTCAGCGCGCCCAGGCCGCGGTCCAGGCCTCAACCGAGGTATTTAACGCGCTGAAAAGCTCGTCCTTGCTCAACTTCTTGCGCTAGGGCGTTCTGGGGCCTCGGCAAACCGGTCTTTAGACGCTAGATAGGGCGCAAGATCGGATTTTAGGCATGGTCATGCTCCACCAAACCCTTCAGGCGCCTAGCCCCTCGGGCGCAATCGAGGCCGCGCGGCAAGCCGTTGGTTTGCCTGTGGGCACGCGAATTGTCGTGGCCATGTCGGGCGGCGTTGACTCTACCGTGGCGGCGGCCCTGTTGAAGGAAGCGGGCTATGACGTGGTCGGGGTGACCTTGCAGCTCTATGACCATGGCGTCGCTATCGAAAAAAAGGGCGCTTGTTGCGCCGGGCAAGATATTCATGATGCCCGCACCGCTGCCGAGCGCATGGGCATTGCCCATTACGTGCTCGATTATGAAAGCCGGTTTCGTCAGGCGGTGATTGAAGATTTTGCCGATTCCTATCTGCGCGGCGAAACCCCCATTCCCTGCATTCGCTGTAATCAGACGGTCAAGTTTCGCGATCTTTTGGACATGGCCAGAGACCTTGGTGCCGCCGCCATGGCAACGGGCCATTATGTGCGTCGCGAGCAAGCTATGGGCGCGCCTGCCAAGCTGTTGCGCGCGATCGATCTGGCCAGGGACCAGAGCTATTTTCTGTTTGCCACCACCCAAGACCAGCTCGATTTTGTCCGTTTTCCCTTGGGCGGCTTGCCCAAGCCACAGGTTCGGGCGATTGCGGCCAATCTGGGGCTGGCCGTGGCCGACAAGCCCGATAGTCAGGACATATGTTTTGTGCCCGAGGGGCGCTATGTGACCTTGATCGATAAGCTCAGACCCCAAGGCGCTGTGCCGGGCGATATTGTCCATATCGATGGCCGGGTATTGGGCCAGCATGAGGGCGTGACCCGCTATACAGTGGGTCAAAGGCGCGGCCTGGCGGTTGCGGTTGGTGAGCCCCTGTTCGTCGTCAAGATTGATGCGGATCGTCGTCAGGTCATTGTCGGCCCGCGCGAGGCGCTGCTGACTGCGGCCTTGATTTTAAAAGAAACCAACTGGTTGGGTGACCAGGCCAGTTTGGAGCAGGCCGCGCAGCAAGGCCAGGCTATATTGGCCCGCGTGCGATCGACGCGCGAGCCTCGGCCAGGCCATTTGGCCATGGTCGACGGGCAGGCCCAGGTCCAGTTTGATGAGCCTGAAGAAGGCGTTGCGCCGGGCCAGGCCTGCGTCCTTTATGACCCGGCGACCAAGGGCGAACGGGTGCTTGGCGGCGGTTTCATCGCCTCGACCATCGCCGCCTATCGGCCCTAGAGTTAAGTTTTTGTTTTGGAGCTAAACATGTCCGCTTCTGATCCCATCGTCATTGCTGCCTATGCCCGCACCCCTATGGGCAGCTTCCAGGGCAGTCTGTCGAGCGTTAAGGCGACGGCACTCGGCGCTGCAGTGGTTAAGGCGGCGCTTGAGCGTGCGGGCCTTCAAGGCGATCAGGTCGATCAGATTATTATGGGCTGTGTCCTGCCCGCTGGGCTAGGCCAGGCCCCGGCGCGTCAGGCCGCGCTTGGCGCTGGCCTGCCGCTTAGCGTCACCGCCACCACAGTCAATAAGATGTGTGGCAGTGGCATGCAGGCGGCCATGATGGCGCATGATGCTCTGGCGGCCGGGACCTCGGACATTATTGTCGCAGGCGGCATGGAGAGCATGAGCGGCGCGCCCTATTTGCTGGCCAAGCATCGCGCCGGCGCGCGCATTGGCCATGATGTGGTGTCGGACAGCATGTATCTGGATGGGCTTGAGGATGCGTATAGCCCCGGCAAGCTGATGGGTGTGTTTGCAGAGGAAGCCGCGGGTGCCTATCAATTTACCCGCGCGGCCCAAGACGCCTATGCGGTCGAGAGCCTGACCCGCGCGCGCCGCGCTGTAGAAAGCGGCGCTTTTAAGCGCGAGATCGTCGCTGTTGAGGTCACTACGCGTAAGGGCGTCGAGATCATCGATACGGACGAGGCGCCAATCAAGGCCGATCTCGCCAAGATCCCGACCCTAAAGCCTGCCTTTAGTCGCGACGGGACCGTGACAGCGGCCAATTCCAGCTCGATTTCAGACGGCGCTGCGGCCCTGATCATGACCCGGGCCTCGGTTGCCGAGCGCTTGGGCTTGAAGGTGGTGGCCAAGATTGTTGCTCACGCCGCCCATGCACATGAACCGGGCTTATTCACAACCGCCCCTGTCCCTGCCATTCGCAAGGTGCTGGATAAGGCTGGTTGGATGGTCGATGATGTCGACCTCTATGAAATTAACGAGGCCTTTGCCGTTGTCGCCATGATTGCCATGCAGGACCTGGCCATTCCGCATGACAAGGTGAACGTCAATGGCGGCGCCTGCGCCCTTGGTCATCCGATTGGGGCCTCCGGTGCGCGTATCCTAACCACCTTGCTCTCTGCGCTGCAGGCGAGCAACGGCAAGCGCGGGATTGCCAGTCTTTGTATCGGTGGCGGCGAGGCCACGGCCATGGCTTTGGAAATGGTTTAGTATTGTTAGATAAAGAGTTTCCATTTGGGATAAATTTAGGTATTTAATATTACTAAATTCCTACTTTTACAGCATTATTGTTTGGGTAAGTTTCAGGTGTTAAGCTCAGCTCATCCGTTGGGAATTAACCGACCTGAGGTCCATTGTGAGCGACCGCGCTGTTAGAAATCTTTTAGCCTTACAGGATGCCGCGTCGACATCACGGGTGCTTAATCTTGTTGCCATCTGGAATAAGAATCGCACCGATCCTGAATACAGCGCGAAGCCGTTTTTCAACAGTAATATATTGAATAAAACTATAATTATTAAACATACGCTTAGAATTAATGAGATGGATTTATTTGGTGATGAAAGATCAACTGGAACCAAGATTTTAGTTCCGATTGATAGTAAAGATTTAAAATTGGGCGGCCGGTATGTTTTCATAAATCAGAAGAATTTTGAGGCCATCGCTCAAAGTACTTTTGGCGTTTCTTTTACCGGTGATAATAGAGATCGAGCGGTCCTAGATCTATTGGATGCAACGCCGTCCCTCGACCCTTTTTTGCTTCGGGAACAAATGAAGCGATTTGGGATCTATCCGGCCGATTGCTATTTTGAAATTTCCAAGGCTGATGTTGAACGCATGCACAATTTTGTCGCGCGAGAAGTGAATGCGCTCGTGTCAAAATCCTTTGGTGCTGGCGGCGGAAATTTTTCTAAATCAAATAAGTTGGTTTCAAAGATCTTATCAAGCACGGCGGATGAAGACCTAGATCCATTGCGAATTAATCTTCAAATGAAGCCGTCTGAATTTTCGGAAGGTTTGTTTTGTTGGCGCGGATTCCTATACTATAAATGGTGTCATTTTTCTTCAATACCTAAGGTTAATTCTGCTATGAAGCAGATGATTAAGTATCAACCGGCTGGACCGATGGACAATGAGACCCGGGACAATCTGGTTAAGGTTCGGGCCTCTTTGGCGCGCAATATTGTTAAAACGATCGGTGATATTGAGGAGACCTTGAAGCGCTATGACGACGCTTATGCTGGGCTGACCTCAAACAATGAGCCCCAAGCGTTTCGACAGTTTTTGCTAACGGCGCCGTCCATGTTTAAGGAGCTTGGTGAAAGGCTGGGTGTCGTCAGCCATATCATAAGCTATTGGGGTTTTAGATTCCCGGTCGGAAAAGAGCCGGTCATTGCCGCGGCCGAGATCTTGCGGATTTTTTCCGATTTTGACGACAACCTATCCTTTAGCGGAACGTCTACGGAAATGACCTGGTAGGGCCATTGCGACCAAGCGCTTGCGGTAGGGTCCGATCCGATATCAACAGCCTATCCGCCCAATTGATCCTTGGCAAAATCCAGTTCCATCAGTTTCAAACGCTTAATCTCGTCGCGCATCCGTGCGGCGGTCTCAAACTCCAGATCGGCGGCGGCGGCCCGCATCTTGGTTTCCAAGTCCTTGAGGGTGGTCTGGAAATTTGATCCCAAGAATGGCTTGGAGTCTTCCGAGACCCCAGCGGGGATTGTCACCCGATCGCCGCGCTCATAGGGGCTGTTGAGAATATCCTTGATGTCGCGGCGGACGCTTTCGGGCGTAATGCCATGTTCGATATTATAGGCGTTCTGCTTTTCCCGCCGGCGGCTGGTTTCGGCCATGGCCCGCTCCATCGAGCCGGTGATCCGGTCAGCATAGAGTATGACCCGGCCATCAATATTGCGCGCGGCCCGGCCAATGGTCTGGATCAGGCTGGTTTCGGAGCGCAAAAAGCCTTCCTTATCGGCGTCTAGAATAGCGACCAGACCACATTCGGGAATATCGAGGCCTTCGCGCAACAGATTAATCCCGACCAAAACATCATAGGCCCCAAGCCTAAGATCGCGGATGATCTCGATCCGCTCCATTGTGTCGACATCGGAATGCATATAGCGCACCCGCAGGCCCTGCTCATGCATGTACTCGCTGAGGTCCTCGGCCATCTTCTTGGTCAAGACGGTCACAAGGACGCGTTGGCCGAGCATGGCGCATTTGCGGCACTCATCAATGACATCATCGACCTGGCTGGCCCCGTCCTTGGTCACGGGCCGCACCTCGACAGGCGGATCGATCAGACCGGTCGGGCGGATCACCTGTTCAACAAACACCCCGCCGGTCCGTTCCAGCTCCCAGCGCGCGGGCGTTGCCGAGACATGCACGGTCTGGGGGCGCATGGCGTCCCATTCCTCAAATTTCAGGGGGCGATTATCCAGACAGGACGGCAGGCGAAAGCCGTAATCGGCTAGCGTAAACTTGCGGCTATAGTCGCCCTTATACATGGCCCCGATCTGGGACACGGTGACGTGACACTCATCGGTGAACAGCAAGGCATTGTCGGGAATGTATTCGAAAAAGGTTGGCGGTGGTTCGCCGGGCCTGCGGCCGGTCAGATAGCGCGAATAGTTCTCGATCCCGGCGCAGGAGCCGGTGGTCTCCATCATTTCCAGATCAAATGTGGTGCGCTGTTCTAGGCGTTGGGCCTCGAGCAGTTTGCCATTGGCATGCATCCATTCCAGACGGACCTTGAGCTCTTCCTTGATCGAGACCATGGCCTGTTTCAGGGTCGGGCGCGGGGTCACATAGTGGCTATTGGCATAGATCTTGATCTGGGGCAGGTCGGCGGTCTTTTTGCCGGTTAGGGGGTCAAACTCGCTGATCGCCTCGACCTCGTCGCCAAACAGGCTGACGCGCCAGGCCCGGTCTTCATAGTGGGCGGGGAAGATTTCGATCACATCGCCGCGGCGGCGGAAGGTGCCGCGCTCAAAGGCCTGATCATTGCGCTTATATTGCTGGGCGACCAGATCGGCCATCAGCTTACGATCCTCGATCCGGTCACCGACCTGCAGGGTAAAGGTCATGGCCGTATAGGTCTCAACCGAGCCAATGCCATAGATGCAGCTGACCGAGGCGACCACGATGACATCATCGCGTTCCAATACAGAGCGGGTTGCGGCATGGCGCATCCGGTCAATCTGTTCGTTTATCGAGGAGTCTTTTTCGATATAGGTGTCGGTCCGAGGCACATAGGCTTCGGGCTGGTAATAGTCGTAATAGCTGACGAAATATTCCACCGCATTATCGGGGAAAAAGCTCTTAAATTCGCTATAGAGCTGGGCCGCTAGGGTCTTGTTGGGGGCCAAGATTAGGGCAGGGCGCTGGGTCTGCTCAATGATCTTGGCCATGGTAAAGGTCTTGCCAGAACCGGTCACACCGAGCAGGACCTGGTCGCTTTCGCCGCGCTGAAGACCCTCGCACAGTTCGGCAATGGCGGTCGGTTGGTCGCCGGCAGGGCTGTATTCACTGACCAGATTGAACCTTCGCCCGCCCTCTGATTTTTGCGGCCGTGAAGGTCTGTGCGGCATCCAAAGCGCCTGGGCACTGGCCGAATCATGGACGAAGCGCGCCGAGGCTTCCTCGACGCCTAGGGGCCCTTGATGGGTATTTTCCGACCGGCTCATGGGCTTAACCTAGGGCCTTGAGGCTAAAAAAACCAGTGGGCCAGAGATTTCAATATCCCGCAAAAACGCCTTTTTAATCAAATGGCAGGCCTGCTTTTGCAACAATCTTGATTAATTTGCATTAACCATAAGCTGCGAAAAAGCTTGTCAATCCCATCCCGACTCGACATAGACATTGGCTCAGTCGGAACTTAACCATCTCGTGACCCGGTTAATCCGCCGTTTTTAGGTTCTAGAGTAGAATATTCGGGCCTGAGAATGACTACCAAGGAGAGCGCATTGGCTCTCGCCATATAGGACACGATCGTTTTGACGTTTGTTACTGGAGCTCGTGCGGATTCGCGCGCGCTAATCGTCGCTGCTTCTTTGGGATCAGTGGTTGGATTGGCGCTTGGTGCAAGCTATCTGGCCGGAGGCATGGCCCATGCCGTCTCCACCCATGCCAGGATAGAGCGCCTTGCCGGCGCGGCATCGGGCGGATTTTCCGATCAGGCCTTGCGTGCGGGCGTAAAAACTTCCACCGGCTCGGTCCTGCAAATGGCCCTGCGCCACGATACAGGCTTTGTCCCGAGCGCCACGCGCCGCGACCTGCAAACCGCCGTCCTCAGCGCCCGGCTAGAGCGGCGCGCCAATATTGACGGGGTTGCCACCGGCAGGCTGGAAGTGCGCCACCTCGCCTTGCAGGCCAATTATGCCCCAGCCGTCGCCGCGCGGCCCTATCCCCTGCAGCAGTCTGACGCGCTTCGCGATGCACGCGATCTCGATTGTCTGACCCGCGCGGTCTATTATGAGGCTCGGGGCGAGACCCCTTCAGGCCAGGCTGCCGTCGCACAAGTGGTTCTAAACCGTGTGCGCCATCCGGCCTTCCCCAAGACCATCTGCGGTGTTGTGTTTCAGCGTACGCAAACGGGCCAGTCCTGCCAGTTCAGCTTTGCCTGTGACGGCTCGCAAAACGCGCGCAGAGACCCAATCGCTTGGCACCGCGCCGAACGCGTAGCGGCAAGAGCGCTGGACGGCGCGGTCATGACCAGTATTGGCAATGCCACCCATTTCCACACCACCCATGTGGCGCCAGAATGGGGCGGAAGCCTGCTACAAGTGGCCCAGATCGGCCTGCATGTGTTTTATCGCTTTAGCGGGCGAGCGCATGTTCAGCCTGATCAGATCGATGACGCCCCGTCCGCGATCGATCTGGCAACCAAGCCGGTCTATGCCAGCCTGGTGCCGCCAATGGCCGAGCCTGTGCCTGCCGAGCCCAAGGCGGTCAAGTCGGCGGTCCAGGATCCTGCCCAGCCCGCCGTCTCGGTCATCAAGCCTACCGAGACGTCTCAGGCAATCATCAAGACCCCGCCAGCCCAGCCTTCATCTGTTTCCTGATCCCGTTCGGGAAGAAGCGGGCGGCAAAGCGCAGGTCCTTGGCGCGTTTGCCGACCAGATGATGCAGGCCTGGGGCCTCTAGGCTGCCCCAGACCACTTGGGCGGCTTCCTCGACCGTATAGACGGGGAAGTTTGCGCCCTTGAGCACGTCGCGGATCGCCTTATTGGTCCCACGTGCCCCGGCATCAAGGATCGGTGTCTCGACAAACCAGGGCATGATGCAGCGCACCTTGACCCCAAGGCGCGAGAACTCGATGTCTAGGGACTCAGATAGGCCGCGCACGGCAAATTTGGTCGCGGCATAGACGGCCAGCTTGGACGCGCCATAAAGCCCAGCGCAGGACGAGACATTGATCAGGGTCGAGCCGGGCGTGCGTTTCAGGGCTTCGAGGCTGGCATAGGCGCCATTAATCACGCCCTTAATATTGATATCGATCTCGAGATTGGCCTCGTCCGCGGCAATGTCTTCAAACCAGCCATAACGGGCAATGCCGGCATTGTTCATCAAGGCATCTAGCCGCCCGTTTGTGGCCTTTTCGAAGGCGCCAAGGGCCGAGGTCCAGTCGGCGGGGTGGCGCACATCCAGGGCCACGCCCATGGCATTGTCTGTGCCCAGGGCACTGACCGCGGCGGCAAGGCCCGCCTGGTCAATATCGCCCAGACCGACAAACCAGCCCTTTGAGGCGAAAAGCTTGGCCGTGGCCAGGCCAATACCGCTGGCTCCGCCGCTAATGAAAATGGTCTTGCGCGCAGCGGAAAGGGTCATGGTGTGGCCTTATTATAGACTTGGCCTGATGGGGTCAGGCGAACAGGCGCGCATTTGGCGGACTAGCCCCCCAAAGGTCAAGCGCTTGGCAGAAATGCGGCCTTGGGTTTAAGTGGGCGTGAATTCTTTTGGAGCCCGATCGTGACCGACCAGAGCTTTCATATTGTCTTTGCCCTGTTTGCCAACCTGACCCAGCTCGATTTCACCGGGCCGCATCAGGTCTTTAGCCGCATGCCCGGGGCCAAGATCAGCCTAGCCAGCGCGACCGGCGGCTCGGTCAAGACCGAGGGCGGGATCGCGTTTTCCAGCCTGCACAAATTGGCTGATATAGAAGCCTGCGACATGATCTGTGTGCCGGGCGGCTATGGCGTCACCGAGGCCATGGCCGACCCTGAATTTATTGGCCAGGTCACGCGGCTGGCCAAGGGCGCGCGGTTTGTCACCTCAGTGTGTAATGGCTCGCTGGCGCTGGGCGCTTGCGGCCTGCTCAAGGGCAGGCGGGCGGCCTGTCACTGGGCCTGGCGTGACATGCTCGGTGCCTTTGGCGCGATTGCCGATGAGGGCCGAGTGGTGCGCGATGGCCATATTATTACCGGCGGCGGCGTCACGGCCGGGATCGATTTTGCCCTGACCGTGGTTGCTGAGGTGGTGGGCGCAGACGCGGCCCAAGGCATTCAACTGGTGCTCGAATATGCCCCAGCCCCGCCGTTTAATGCAGGGCGCCCTGATCTGGCCCCAGCACATATACTGGCCCAGGTGCAGGCCAATCTCGACAAGTCCATGCCCGCACGGCGGGCGGCTGTCCGCGCCGTGGCCGAGGCCATGAAACCCTAGCTGCCCCAGACCGTGGTCAGGCCGTCGAGGTTTGGTCGGGCCCGCTCAAGCGGGGCGTCCTTGGCCGTGCCGATATAGATATAGCCCGCCACCCGCTCGCCCGCATCCAGACCCAGTAAGGTGGTCGCAGCCGCGTTATAGGCATACCAGTCGGTGATCCAGTTTGCACCAAAGCCCGCGGCACTGGCGGCATTGACCAGGCTGGCGCAGACCGCGCCGGCCGACAAGACCTGTTCCCATTCGGCGATATTGCCAGGCTTTGGGCTAGAAATGACGGCCACGGCAAGCGGCGGATTGATCAGCTTGCCTAGGGCCGTCTGTGCCTTCTCCGCATCGGACCGGGTCTTGGCAATATCGTGCAAACCTTCGGCAAACCTAGCCTTGGCCTTGCCTTGTAATACAATGAAGCGCCAAGGAAATAGCTTGCCATGATCGCTGACCCGCGCGGCGAGGCGCAAGAGATCGGTGAGTTGCGCCGCGTCCGGGCCAGGCTCGGTCAGGGCGAGGGCCGAGGCCGAGCGCCGGGTCGCCAGAAAGTTCAAAACCCCCTGCTGGCGCTCAACAAGGTCAATAGCTTGGCCAAATTCGGGCTCGGGCGGCAGATTGAGCGACATGGGCAAGACTTTCATGACAAGCGGGCGCGTGAGCCTTAAGTATAAGCATCTGCGTGTTTCAACAATGGCCAAGGCCGCGACCTCAGAGACCGAAATGACCTCAAAGCCCGACTGGATGGCCGCCAAGGGCAGGCCTTGGCAAAGGGTCGCGGTTCGCCCGATTTATGACAATCCCTGGATCACGGTGCGCGAATTTGACGCCGTGGCCCCGACGGGTAAGCCCGCCCTCTATGGCTTGGTCGGCATGAAGAACTTGGCCATAGGCATATTGCCCCTGCATGCCGATGGCACCATTACCCTGGTTGGCCAGCATCGCTTTCCCTTGCAAGCCTATTCTTGGGAGGTGCCTGAAGGTGGCGGGCCGCTCGATATCGATCCCTTGATCTCGGCCAAGCGCGAACTGGCCGAGGAGGCGGGGCTGGCGGCGGCGCATTGGCAAAAAGTGCTGGCCTTTGATGTGTCCAATTCGATTACGGACGAAAGCGGCATTGGCTATATTGCTACAGCCCTTAGCCCAGTGGGGCTGGAGCCCGACGATACCGAAGACATTACCCTGGCAAGAGTGCCCTTTAAACAAGCCTTGAGCTTAGCCATGTCAGGACATATGCGTGACCTGATCACCCAGACCCTGCTTTTGCGGGCCTATCATATGGCGCGCGAAGGTGAGATTATGAGCGATCTGGCCCAACTTATGCTAGACTAGCGACCTATTGGACTTGGGAGACAGCGTCATGTCACAGCGCTTTGAAGTCGTATCGCCACAAACCGTGACCTCGGTCTGGGTCGCCCTGCGCAATGAAGCGGCCCATCTGGCCAAGGCCGAGCCGACCATGGCCTCCTTGGTCAATGCGGTCGTGCTCAAGCATGATGGCCTGGGCTGCGCCCTATCTTATCAATTGGCCCGCAAGCTCGGTGATCAGGAATTGCCCGCCATGAGCGTGCGCGAAATCGCCGAAGAGGCCTATGCTGCTGATCCCAGCCTGGTTGAAAAGGCCGAGGCCGATCTGCGTGCCGTGTTTGAGCGCGACGCTGCCTGCAAGGGCTATGTCCAGCCCTTCTTGTTCTTTAAGGGCTTTATGGCCCTGCAAACCTATCGCATTGCCCATTGGCTGCACGGCCGGGGCCGCGAGACGCTTGCCTATTATTTGCAAAGCCGAGTGTCTGAATTATTCCAGCTCGATATTCACCCCGGCGCCGTGATCGGGTCGGGCGTGTTTTTTGACCATGGCACAGGCATTGTGATCGGCGAGACCGCTGTGATCGGTGATGACGTCTCCATGCTGCATGGCGTAACGCTAGGCGGCACCGGCGCTGAACGCGGCGACCGTCACCCCAAGATCGGCCGCGGCGTGCTGCTTGGCGCAGGGGCCAAGGTGCTGGGCAATATCCAGATCGGTGACTATGCCAAGATTGCCTCAGGCTCGGTCGTGCTCAAGCCGGTGCCGCCGCATTGCACGGCTGCGGGTGTGCCTGCGCGTTTGGTCAATTGCCCCACCGGGGATCAGCCTGCTAAGAGCATGGATCATACCCTTGCTGACGCGGTCTATGACTATGTGATCTAGGGCCGTAATCGGACTTTTTTTCAGGAGCTATCCCGTGGACGCCAAGGACATGGCCCGCATTGAGGCCCATCTCAAGCGCACTTTTGCCAATGCCACCCTCAGCCTCAAGGCCCGGCCAAAGCAAAAGGACTCCGCCGAGGTCTATATTGGAGATGAGTTTATCGGCTTGATCTATCAAGACGAAGACGAGGACGGCTCATTCATGTTCGAAATGGCCATCCTCGCCGAAGACCTAGACGCCTAGGCCAGCACCCTCCCCTGCCAGCAGGGGAGGGGTTTTGTGGCTATAAGACGCCGAGCATTTCTGCGACCAGGGGATGGCGGACAATATCCACATCCGACAGGCGCACCACGGCAATATTGTCCAGGGCCTCAAACCGGTTAGCGACCTCGGCCAGTCCCGATACGCCCGGCAATAGGTCCGACTGATTGGGATCGCCCGTCACAATCATGGTGGAGTGCCATCCCAGCCGTGTCAGCAGCATTTTTAGCTGGGCATAGGTGCAGTTCTGGGCCTCATCGAGCACCACAAAGGCATTATTCAGGGTCCGGCCGCGCATAAAGCCAACCGGGGCAATCTCGATTGCGCCCTCCGCCATCAGGGCCCGCACCCGCTTCATGGATAGCCGGTCGGTCAGGGCATCAAACAGGGGCCGCAGATAGGGCGCCAACTTGTCCTCCATATCGCCGGGCAGATAACCAATCGACTCGCCAGCATCGACGGCTGGGCGCGACAGAACAATGCGGCCAACTGTGCCGGCCTCGAGCGCCTCAACGGCCTTGGCAATGGCCAGATAGGTCTTGCCCGTGCCTGCGGGACCAAGCGCCATAACCAGGGCCTTGGCGTCAATTGCGTCCATCAATTGTTTTTGGCCAATCGATTTGGGTTTTATGGTTTTGACATAGGCCTGATCGCGATCCTCGTCCCTTTGGGTCGCGCTGCCAATCGGGGACCAGCCCCGCTCGACCGGCAAGCGCCTAACCTTGGCGTCTTCAAATTGTCCGGCATCAAATTCACCTTCGCGTACCATTCGCTTCAGGGCCCGTTTGGTCATAGGACTCTCCGTATCAGGTCAGGGAAAAGGACAATAAAAAAGAGCGTATCCACATTGGACCGCTCTTTGGGTAGGCTGGGGTGGGTAGGTCGCCGAGGCCGGGGGCCGTACCGGGTGGCGGCACAGTCAGCCCCGAAAACCGGGGGATTGAGGTGTAAAACTTGGCCAGTCGAAACACGCCATGCTCCGCAAATTGGACCAGGTCCAACCTCGGCGAGGCCAGATCCAGACCCTGAACCCAGAATGGCTATAGCCAAGCTGAGTCGCTGCATTATGATAATATAATAGCCGTTGCCAACGGGTTAATTTCGATCACTATTTTGAATATGAGGTGCACGGATGACTGTATATAGCCTGGACGGCAAGACACCGTCCCTGCCTTCAGAAGGTGATTACTGGATAGCGCCCAATGCAGCGGTGATGGGCAATGTCATTTTGAAAAAGAACGCCAGTATCTGGTTCAATGTTACTGTGCGCGGCGACAATGATCCCATAGAAATCGGCGAAAACACTAATATTCAAGACGGTAGTGTCTTGCACACTGATGTTGGCATGCCACTAACCATTGGCAAGAATGTCACGGTTGGTCACATGGTCATGCTGCATGGCTGCACGATTGGCGACAACAGCCTGATCGGCATTGGCTCGATCATTCTCAATGGGGCCAAAATAGGCCGCAACTGCCTGATTGGGGCCAATAGCCTGATCACTGAGGGCAAGGAAATTCCCGACAATTCAATGGTCATGGGCGCGCCGGGCAAGGTGGTGCGCGAGGTCAGTGAGGGCCAGATCCAGATGCTGACCGGCTCGGCCCTGCACTATGTCGAAAACTGGAAGCGCTATCAAAAGGGCCTGATAGACGTCTAGGCCTTTACCGCATCCCAATAGAATCAAAACCAAGAACCTAAAATCAAAGGAAACCCCATGGCCTATCAATTTGTCACTGTCGAACGCGCAGGGCCCATAACCACGATCACCCTGAACCGCCCCGATGTCATGAATGCCCTGCATTCTGAAGCCCATTTTGAACTGCACGAGGTGTTCGACACGTTTGCGGCCGATCCTGAACAATGGGTCGGGATTGTCACCGGTGCCGGTGACCGGGCCTTTTCCGCAGGCAATGACCTCAAACACCAGGCCACGGGCGGCAAGATGGGCTCGCCGCCCTCGGGCTTTGCCGGCCTGACCTCGCGGTTTGATCTGAACAAGCCCTTGATTGCCGCTGTCAATGGCATTGCCATGGGCGGCGGGTTTGAGATTGCCTTGGCCTGCGACCTGATCATTGCCTCGGACAAGGCGATTTTCGCCCTGCCAGAGCCGCGCGTGGGCTTGGCGGCGCTCGCCGGTGGCCTGCACCGCCTGCCGCGCCAGATTGGCCTCAAGCGGGCCATGGGCATGATCCTGACCGGACGGCGGGTTTCGGCGCAAGAGGGCCTAGACCTCGGTTTTGTCAATGAAGTTGCTGCGCATTCCGATTTGATGGCGGTCGCCCATAAATGGGCCGCCCTGATTTGCGAGTGCAGCCCCATGTCGATCCGCGCCTCGAAAGAAGCCATTCATAAGGGCCTGGACGTGACCTTGGCCGAGGCAATTGGCGGCCAGTTTGGCTATCCGGCCGTGGCCTCAATGTTTAAATCGGCGGATTTTGTCGAGGGACCCATGGCCTTTGCGCAGAAACGCGCGCCCCAATGGACCGGAAAATAGGACGAAAGCGAATGACCCAAACTGCAATCTTGTCTCGTCGCCTGCGTCTGGGCCAGATTGCGGTGGTGGCCCTGATCTTGGCCTCTTGCGCGCCCGCAAAGGTGCCCGGGGCCAAGGGCATTGATTTTGCCGCGCTCAATCCGATCATTGATCAGGGCTTTGGCGGTCAGGGCACCTGTGTCTCGATCCGCGAGGTCAAGACCGGGGCCGAGGTCTATGCCTATGGCTCCAATGCTGTGTGCATGCGCCAATTGCCGCCCTGTTCCAGCTTCAAGATCGCCAATGCCTTAATCGGGCTGGATGCGGGCCTGATTACGCCAAGCGCGGTGGTGGTTTGGGATGGCAAGCCTCAGCCGGTCAAGGCCTGGGAGACGGACGCGGATCTGGCCAAGGCGTTTAAGCTGTCCATGGTGCCCTGGTTTCAAAAACTGGCCCGATCGGTTGGGCATGATGTCTATGCCAAGCAGTTAAAGGCCCTAGACTATGGCTCGGCCGATCCAGCCGGCCCGGTCGACCAGTTCTGGCTTGGGCCCCAGGCCGGCGGCGGGCTAACCATTTCAACCCGCCAGCAAAGCGCATTTATCGCCCGGCTTTATAATAGTCAGCTGCCGGTCAAGGCCTCGAGCACCGAGGTGGTTGAGCAAATCATGGTCGATGAGCGGCGCGGTGATGCGACCATGAGCGGCAAGACCGGCACCTGTTCCAGCCTTGCCGACGGCTCGCGTTCGGTCGGCTGGTGGGTCGGGCGGGTTCAGGCCAAGGACCAGAATCTGGCCTTTGCCGTCTCGATGGAGGGCGCTAGTGCCCTGCCGGGCCGCGAATTGCAAACCCGGTTTAAATCGGCCTTGACCAAGATCGGGGTTTGGCCTGCGGCCTAGACACTATCGACGAGAACCAGCTCGGCATCGGTCAAGGCGGTGACGGTCAGTGTGTCCTCATCATGAACCGCCGCCCCATCGCGGGTTTGCAAGATCAGGCCATTGAGGTCCGCAGAGCCAGCCGCCAGAACCAGATAGGCATGGCGGCCGGGGGCTAGGGCATAGATCGTGCTTTGCCCAGCCTTTAGGGTCGCGCCCAGCACCCGCGCTTCGGCACGGATCGGCAAGGCATCCGTATCCACCGCAAATCCGCTAGCCAGAGCCATGAATTGGCCAGAGCGATCGGACTTTGGAAACGGCTTGGCGCCCCAGGACGGGTCACCGCCGCGGGTCTTGGGCTCGATCCAGATCTGGAACAGGGTGGTGGTTTCAGTCTCGCGATTGTTTTCCGAATGGCGAACGCCCGAGCCTGCGCTCATGACCTGAACATCCCCAGCCTCTGTGCGACCTGTATTGCCCAGGCTGTCTTGGTGGGTAATGGCGCCGGTGCGGACATAGGTGATGATCTCCATGTCCTCATGGCCATGCGGGGCAAAGCCTGTGCCCGCAGCGATCTCGTCATCATTCCAGACCCGCAAATCGCCCCAGCTCATTCGGTTAGGATCACGATAGCTGGAGAAGGAGAAGTGGTGGCGGGCATTGAGCCAGCCGTGATTGGCATGGCCAAGCTTGGCAAAGGGGCGGTGATCAATCATGGCAACAGCTCCGTATTATCAGCCCAACAGATAGGAAGGCGCGCCCGGTTTTCCAAGTCCAATCAGCCTAGCGCCGTCCAGTCTGGCCCGGCACAAAGGCGCCGCCGCCGGTCTGGCCGCGGTGGCGCAAAAACGCATCGGCCAGGACACAGGCGGTCATGGCCTCGACCACCGGCACGGCGCGAATACCGACGCAAGGGTCATGCCGGCCCTTGGTGCGCAGATCGACCTCATGCCCGTCTTCGTCCACGGTCTGGCGCGGTGACAGGATGGAGCTGGTCGGCTTAAAGGCCACCCGGGCGATCAGGTCTTGGCCGGTCGATATGCCGCCCAGTACGCCGCCGGCATGGTTGGAGGTAAAGACCGGGCCATGCGGAGTCATGCGCATCTGGTCGGCATTGGCCTCGCCCGACAATGTGGCACTGTCAAAGCCCGCCCCGATCTCAACCCCCTTGGCCGCATTGATGGACATCAGGGCGCCGGCCAGTTCGGCATCAAGCTTGCCATAGAGCGGTGCGCCCCAGCCTGCGGGCACACCTTCGGCGATCACCTCAACCACAGCCCCGATCGAGGAGCCAGACTTGCGTACCCCGTCCAGATAGTCTTCCCACTGCGCCGCCATTTGCGCATCAGGGCACCAGAACGGGTTTTGATCACATTGGTCCCAGTCCCAGCGGCTGCGATCAATGGCATGCGGGCCGATCTGGACCAGGGCTGCGCGAATGCGCACGCCTTCGCCCAAGATCTTGCGCGCAACAGCCCCGGCCGCGACCCTAGCGGCGGTTTCACGGGCCGAAGATCGGCCGCCGCCGCGATAGTCACGCACGCCATATTTGGCAAAATAGGCATGGTCGGCATGGCCGGGGCGAAAGGCGCGGGCGATTTCGGAATAGTCTTTGGAGCGCTGATCGACATTCTCGATCATGAGCGAAATGGGCGTGCCCGTGGTCACCTGGCCGTTTGTGCGCTCATCTTCAAAAACGCCGGACAAGATGCGCACCGAATCGGGCTCTTGGCGCTGGGTAACGAACTTGCTGCCGCCGGGCTTGCGCCGATCCAGCCAGACCTGAATGTCTTCAGGGCGAAGCGCTAGCCCAGGGGGGCAACCATCCACCACACAGCCAAGCGCTGGCCCATGGCTCTCGCCCCAGGTGGTGACACGAAACAATTGACCAAAAGTATTGTGTGACATGAAAGGGCTTTTAGCCGAACCTTTTACCGATCCCAAAGCCTGAGTTTGCGCGGGAACTGATCAGAGCTCAATCCAGTCAGCAATAAATTGTCGCCGCCGCTGTTGCGCACGGGTGCCATTGGCCTCTGATGGGCGGGTGACAAGCTGCACAAAGCCATCGCCTTGGCCATGGTCTGCGCGCGCCGGCAGGCCAAGGCCAGGCAAATGGATCTGCCGGGCCTGGGCGAGCGCCTTGGTAAGCCAGATTCGGTAGGGCTGATCAAATAGGCTAAACTCCAGTCGCCCGCCGCTCTGCAGTAGGCTGTGCGAGGCCTCCACAGTCAGCCAGACATCATCGCCCTCTACCGAAAGATTGCCTTCAGGGCGAATGACGATCTCGACCGGCTCAGTGGCCAGACTAAAGCGCTCGCCGGTCCTGAGCCCTGCGGGAAACATGACATCCAGATCGGGCCCGATCGGTTGGGCCAAGCGCCGTTTGCCGCCTTGGCAGGCTTCCTGCGGCGAAATTGCCAACAGCTCTAGGCCCTGATCCAGACCGTTTGTGCGTGGCAAGGCAGACTGCAGATAGCGATAGGCCAGCAGGACCCGGTTGAACCGCACAGGATCACCACCCGGCCGGTCGGGATGGTCCGATGCCGCCAGGCTTTGAAAGGCCGTCTTGATCGCCTCAAGATCCGCGCTGCCCTCGAGGCCGAGTATGGCCATGGCCTTGGGCGTGGTTAGAGCAAAATCATCATTCGTCATGATCCAAGGTTGCAATATTATGGTCAATGATGGGTTAACGCACTGGCCCTCGGCGTGATCTGGCCTATGATTGTGTCATGACCGAACCCCTAATCCCTGCTTCGCCCTCTGAAGCCGAATATATTGCGGCTAGCCAATCGGCGGGCCCGCCGCTGAATCCCGGCTCAGACCCCATGGCCCTGTTTGCCGAATGGCTAGAAGCGGCCAAGGCGTCCGAGGTCAATGATCCCAATGCCATGGCCTTGGCGACCGTTGATGCCGAGGGTTTACCCGATGTGCGCATGGTCTTGCTCAAGGGCGTCGATGCGGGCGGGTTTGTGTTTTACACCAATCTTCACAGTGCCAAGGGCCAGGAACTAGCGGCCAACCCCAAGGCCGCGCTCCTGTTTCACTGGAAATCGCTGCGTCGCCAAATCCGCATTCGCGGCGCAGTAACCGCGGTCAGCGACGCCGATGCCGATGCCTATTTCGCCACCCGCGCCCGCGCCAGCCAGATCGGGGCCTGGGCCTCGGACCAGTCCCAGCCCCTTGGAGACGGCTTTGCACTGGAAAAGCGGATTGCGGAATTTGGCTTGAAATTTGGCCTGGGCAAGGTGGCGCGCCCGCCGCACTGGTCGGGTTTTCACCTAGAGCCCCAGTCGATCGAGTTTTGGCGCGACCGGCCGTTTCGTCTGCACGAGCGGCTGGTCTTTAGCCGCTCTGGCACCGGTTGGTCGACAGGGCGGCTTTATCCTTAAGCCCTAGTCCTTGGCGCGGTTGCGGCCAAAATTGGGGGTCGGGTCTTCTTGACCAAGCGCGATAACGCCGCGGCGGATTTCGCGGGTGCGGGTAAACAGCTCTTCAAGCTTGTCCGCCTCACCCCAACGAATGGCGCGTGACAGGGCCTGAAGGTCCTCGGTAAACCGGCCAAGGATTTCGAGCACGGCGTCCTTGTTCAGGATAAAAACATCACGCCACATGACCGGGTCAGACGCGGCGATGCGGGTAAAATCGCGAAAGCCGCCGGCGGAAAACTTCATCACCTCGGCCTGGGTGACCTCTTCGAGATCGGCGGCCGTGCCGACAATATTATAGGCGATCAGGTGCGGCAGGTGGCTGGTGACGGCCAGAACCAGGTCATGGTGACGCGCATCCATGAGCTCGACCTGGGCACCCAGGCCGCGCCAAAAGGCCGAAAGCTTGGCCACGGCCACAGCATAGGCCTCATCGGCGCGGTCCGACGGGGTCAAGATCACCCAGCGGCCGTCAAACAGGGCGGCAAAGCCCGCATCTGGTCCAGACTGCTCGGTTCCGGCAATCGGGTGGCCTGGAATGACAAATACGCCTTCTGGGGCATCCTTGTTCAATATGTCGGCAATCGCGCCCTTGACCGAACCGACATCGCTGATCACCGCGCCCGTGGCATAGTGGGGCGCAGCGGCAGCGGCCGCCTCGGCCATGGCCATGGGCGGGGTGGCATAAATGATCAGGTCCGCACCGGTGACCGCCTCGGCAATATTATCGGTCACCGTATCCGCGAGGCCAAGCTCGCGCACCCGGTCCCTAACCTTGGGGCTCAGATCATAAATGGCCAGATGGCGCGCAAGCCCGCGCTCGCGCACCGCCCGGGCCACGGAGGATCCGATCAGGCCGCAGCCAATAAGGGCGATGCGTTCAAACAGCTGCCCGGTCATAATCAGTCCTTATGGCTCATAAAATCGTGCAAGGCCGCCATGAGGGCCCGGTTGTGAGGGTCCAGACCGACCGTGATGCGTAAATGCTCTGGCAGGCCATAACCGGCAACAGCGCGAACGAGAAGCCCGCGCGATGCTAAGAAGGCTTCGGCCTCGGCGGCCGTCGCACCCGCCCGGCTTGGAAAACGCACAAGCAGAAAATTGGCGGCCGACGGCGTTGTCTCTAGCCCAAGGCCGCCCAATTGCTGAGCCAGCCAAGGCCGCCATTGTTCGATATGGGCCACGGATTGGGCTTGAAACTCATCATCGCCCAAGGCGGCTATGGCGGCCTCTTGCGCAGGGATTGAGGTATTAAACGGCGGGCGAATACGCTCCAGCGCGTCAATCAGGCTGGCCGAGCCATAGCCCCAACCGATCCGTAAGGACGCAAGTCCGTGCATTTTGGAAAAGGTGCGCGTGACCAAAACATTGTTGTTTTGGCGCGCCAGTTCTAGGCCGTCGCTAAAGGCGGGGTCGGTGGCAAATTCGGCATAGGCCCCGTCCAGGACCAGCAAAACACTGGGCGGCAGGCCAGCATGAAGCTGGGCAATCTCTTCGCCCGTTAGCCAGGTTCCGGTCGGATTGGCAGGATTAGCGATAAAGACAATCCGGGTGCGCTGATCAATCTGGGCCAGGGTCTGGTCAATATCGATACGCAGGTTTGGCTCAGGCGCAAACCGCACCTCGGCCTGGCAGGCCCTTGCCCCAATCGCATAGGCAGCAAAGCCATATTGGCCCTGAACAATATTATCGCCGGGCTCGAGCAGAACCTGATTCAGGAGCGCGAAAATCTCGTCCGAGCCACAGCCAAAGGTCAGGCGTTCTGGCTCGAGCTGATAACGTTGCGCGATCGCGGCGCGCAGGGTCTGGCTTTGGCCATCGGGATAGAGGTGCAGCCGGTCCATGCCCGCAGCAAAGGCGGCCCTGGCCTTGGGGCTGGAGCCCAGAATATTCTCATTGGCCGATAGCTTGATCGGATCGGCAACGCCCTCGGCTGTGGCGCGGCCAGGCTTATAGGCATGGATGTCGAGAATCCCCGGCTTGGGCGTCGGCTGGGTCAGGTCGCGTGGGATGGTCATGGCAGTCCATAGCCTTGGAAATGGTACAAATGAAACAAAGGGTTTTTTACACGTAAAACGGCTCGGGAGAAGCGCCGATCACGCCAGACAATTGGCCAGGCGCGCGGATCAGTCTTACATCATCGCGCTGATAAAATCCGGCCAGGCTAAACAGTCTAAGGCCGCCCGATTCGCAAACCAGATGTGCCGCAACGCCGTCGCGGGCTAGGCTTTCAGCAATTGCCGCCACGGGGCCCGGCGCATCGGTCACCCAAAAGGTCTGGTCCGCGCCGGTCGGCTCTGGGGTCAGGTCCGCCACGGCCAAGGCGGCCATGGGGCCGCTGGAGGCCAGATCAGGCAGGGCGGCAAACACTTGCAAGCCTGGCTCGGCCAAAAGCCGCAGCCACCAGGGGTGATCGCCTGACAGGGCCAGGACCGCAATACCGCCGGGGGTCTTGGCGGCGGCTAGCGCCTCTTCGGCCTTGGCAACCAGCCTGGCGGGCGAGGCCGCACCAAAGGTCTGGCGGGCCAGTTCAAGCGTATGGGCCCCATCCTTGCCGCTCCAGATGCTAAGATGGCTGGCCGTTTGACGCGCGCGGTCCTCGGCCAAGATTTCGCGCCACAGCCGCACAATAAGCCCTAGGCGGGCCGTGGTACGCGGCAGGGCCGCGACCCGGCGCAGGGTTAATATGGCCTGCGAGGGATCAAGCGCGCCTGCCAAGCTGGCCCGTTCATCAATCAGGGCCAAAAGGGCTGCGTCTATGGCGTCTAGGCGTGTGGCTGTGTCCCTAGCCATTAATAGACCCTTGGTGCTTGACCAAGGGCCACGGGGCCAATGGTGGTGCGGCCCGCCTCGAAGCTCAAATTGACCCGAGCGCCCTTGGCTTCAATGCCGCCCTCGCGCGCCTGGACAACGGCGGCGGCGATCTGGGCGGCGGAGGGATCGATCAGGCCGGTATCGCCCATGGCCAGCAAGACTTGCGCGCCCAGCCTTAAATTGGCCTCGAGCGTTCCGCGAAGGCGGCCATCCGCCCCGACTGTAAGGCGGCCATTTGTCAGGCCCATATGAGTATCGCCGAGCGAAACGCCGCCCTGTTTTAGGCTCAAGGCCCCGCCCAGCGCCGTCCAGGACTGCACAGCGCTGGGCCAGTCCCGGCCCTTAAAGGCCTCCCTTTGGCTCAAGGTTGCGTCCCATAGCAGCGATACCGGCTTGGTTCCCGCCAGGCGCGCGGTCAGGCCACCGCCCGCCGCCTTGCCACCATCCAGCCGCAACAGCATGGCCATTTCATTGTCGCCGCCCGGGATCAGGTGAAATTCCAGCTTATCAGCGCTGGCGAGGGCAAAGTTTCCTGCGCCCGGTTCTGGGCTAAAGCCAAGCCCGGCACCCTCAACCGCGAGCCTAGGCAGGGCGACCCCCGACTGAACCAGGCTGGCCCTTAGTCCCTTGGCCGTCACCCGTAATGGGCCTGCGACCGGCCGCTTAACCGTGACGCCATCGGGGGCGACCAGTACCAAATGGTCAAGCCTATAGGCAAAGGCCTCGGTCTTGAGCACAGGAAAGCTCAGGCCCCAGCCTGAAGGTTCGGACAATTTGGCCTCGGTCAGGGTCACGTCCACCCGGAACGGATAACCGCCAATCTTGCGGCCGGCCCAGCTGACCTGATAGCCCGCTTGGCGCAGATCATTGGCCTGTTTGTCCATGCCGGTCTTGACCTGACCGCTCATTACCCACCAGCCAAGGCTCCAGCCTAGGGCCGCGACTCCGACTAGAGCATAGGGGGCATAGAGCCAGAACCGGCTGGGCGGTTTGCGCTCGGGAGCGGGCTCGGGCATGGTCGTACCGGTTTCTGGGTCTAGAGTGTTTGACGACATGGTATTGACGGGCCCCGATGGGGAGAGGTGGGTGTTTGGCTATGGCTCGCTGATGTGGCGGCCAGGTTTTGACTTTGTAGAGGCAAGTGCGGCCCTACTCCATGGGCGCAGGCGGGCTTTTTGTATCTATTCGGTGCATCATCGCGGCACTTATGAGCGCCCGGGATTGGTTTTAGGCCTAGCCCCCGGCGGCGCCGTGCGCGGGCGGGCCTATCGGGTGGCCAAGGACCAATGGCCAGATGTCTATGCCTATCTGTGCGAACGCGAACAGCCGACCGAAACCTATCTTGAATCCAAGGCCATGGTCAGCCTGCCCAACGGCCAAAGGGTCCAGGCCCTGGTGTTCTTGTCCGATCTTAAACATCCGCAATGGGCCGGTGACCTTAGCCTTGAGGCCCAGGCCCAGTTGATCGCCGGGGCAAGCGGGCTGTCGGGCCGCAATATCGATTATCTGACCGATCTGGTCGAGCACCTGCGCGCCGACGGCATTTGCGATTCCCACCTTGAGGCCCTACTGGTCAGGGTCCAGGCCCTCGAGGCGGCGGGCTAGAGGTTTTGGGCCATTAGGGCGTTTGAGGCATCCTCAATCTTGACCTGCATCGCCTTCATGAACTCGCCGCGCCGCAAGCCTGCGGGCAGGGGCTCAAGAAATTCAAACACCACGGTTCCTGGATGGCGCAAAATGCCCTTGGCGGGCCAGTGTTGGCCAGAATTTGTGGCAACCAGGCTGCAAGGCAGGTTCAGGTCGCGATAAAGCGCGGCAACGCCCGGCTTATAGTCCGGCTCAGCGCCTGGCATTTTGCGGGTGCCTTCGGGAAAGATCACCACCTGGCGGTCATGCACAAACCGGTCCTGCGCATCGCTGACCATTTTGCGCAGGGCCTTGGCCTGGGCACCGCGGTCGATCCAGATCATGGTCGCCTTCATGGCGTGCCAGCCAAATAGGGGAATAAAGGTCAGTTCGCGCTTCATGACAAAGCAGACATCGGGCAGGACGACAAAGGGCACAATCGTATCGAGCATGCCCATATGCTTGCCCGCAATCAGGGCCGCCCCGGTCGGGACATATTGCTGTCCGCGGATCTCTATCCGAACGCCAGTGATCCAGCGCAGGCCAAACAGCATGACATGGGCCCAGAGCTTGAGGGCCCTGGCCATGAATTGGCGCGGCAAAAGCACAAGTGGCAGATAGGCTGTGCCCAAGACGGCGGTCCAGAAAAACAGCCAGATGGTGAACAGGACAGACCGGATCCAGATCATGCTGCGGGCTCCCTTGGGTGGCCATCATCCTTGGGCCCAAGGCTTAGAAACCCTTCGCGTAGTAGGATGGCCAGATATTTATTGTATTCTTTGATCATGCGCCGGGCGCTTTCGGCCGTGCGCCACCAATGCTTGGCGTCAAGCTCGCCGGTGCGCACAGCATAGGGTGTCAAGATCACTTGCGGCGCAGCGGCGCGCAGCTCCATCAGGCTGCGGGGCATGTGATAGTCCGAGGTCACGACGATCAAGGTGGCATAGTGCTTGGCCTTGACCCAGGCGGCAATCTCGCGCGCATTGCCCAATGTGTCGGCCGCCTCAAAACCCAGATCGACGCAACAGTTAAAAATCCGGCGGCTGGCCTTGGCGACGCTGCGAATCTCGGCGGGGGTGGCCTTGGGATTGACCCCTGAAATCAGCATTCGCTGGGCCCTGCCTTCTTGCAACAGCTTCATGGCTTCGCGGATGCGGTCGGTCGAGACCCCGGTCAGGGCGACAATGCCGTCGGATATTGCCGGTTCCTGAGCGGGGGTAAATGCATCCACGCGCGCGGCAAAGGCCAGCAAGCCGACCGTCCAGATCATCAAAATGATCAGGAGCGCCGCAATGGTTTTCACGGCATGGCCCTTAATAGGCCCAATGTGGTCAGGCGGGCCGCCAAGGCCGCAACAAGAGCGGCGACCACGGGGCATGGCAGGGTAATCAATAGATCTGTCCAGGCAATGGGCAGAACCGGCGTCAGGCCTTCTGCACCGCCCAAGGTTCGCACCACTGCCGCAAGCCCTGCCGCAGCCCCCGCGCCGAGAAATCCGGCAAAAAACGCCATGATGGCGAAACGGGTCTGAAACAGGTCGGCAATGAAGCGGTCCTGGGCGCCGGTCAGGTGCAGAAGCTCGACAATCTGATGGCGCATCGACATCCCTGCACGGGTGGCAAAGGTAATCACAGCGGCAGCGGACAGGGCCATGAGCGCAAAGGTCGCTATGGCTAGGCCCCGGGCCATGTCTCCGGCTCGGCCAATATCCTTCATCCAGAGCGTATGATCATCGACTGTGACATCCAGGCCTGCGGCCTTTAGTGCATTGGCCATGCTCTCAGATGTGGCCGGCTTTAGGACATCCAGCTGGACATTGACGAGGCGCGGCAAGGGCAGGTTTTGCAATACACTATCCTGACCAAGCCAAGGGGCCAGTAAGGCTTCAGCCTCTGACCGGTCTTGCGCAATAGCCGATTTGACACCGGGTACCTGGCCTAGGACCTGCACGGCTTGATCGGCGACCGCGTCGGGCACCTGACTTATGGTCGAGCGCACAATTATGGTTGCTGAGCCCTTGAGTTGGCGCCCCCAGCCCTGGGCAGCGCGGTCGGCGCCTAGCCCGCCTATCCCGGTCAGGCAGGCTAAAAAACATAATACGGCAATGACGAACACGAGCGAGGCGTCGCGGCCATCTTGGCGTGGCAAAAGCGGGGCGGGTATCCAGCGGCGATGATCAAAGGCCTTGGCCATCAAATATCTCCCGCGCCCATTGGCTCGGCACCAAGGTCAGGCTGAAAGGGCGATTGGCTGTGCGATAGCCTGCCCCCATCCAGATGCATAACCGGCATGCCCGATCGCGCCACCAGGTCCTGATCATGGCTGGCAATCAAGATGGTGGTGCCAAGCCGATTTAGCTCAACCAGCAAACGCAAGATTCTCAGGCCCATTTCATGATCGACATTGCCAGTGGGTTCATCGGCGAGAACAATGCTCGGACGGCCCACAACCGCCCTGGCAATCGCCAGCCTTTGCCGCTCGCCGCCCGATAGGGTTTCAGGCATGGCATCCATGCGTCGACCCAGCCCAACCCAGTTTAGCAGTTCAGCCGCATCATTACGATAATCTTGCGGGTTTTGTCCGGCAATACGCAGGGGCAAGACCGTATTATCGAACACATTAAGATGTTCCATAAGATAGATCTCTTGAAACACCACGCCTATGCGCCGGCGCAAGCCGGGTAGGTCTTTTGGACGCATTCTTTGCGCATCTTGCCCAAAGATCTGAACCTGACCGCGGGTCGGGCGATTGGCCAGATAGATCAATTTGAGCAAACTGCTCTTACCCGCCCCCGAGGCCCCGGTCAGAAAATGAAAGCTGCCCGGCTCTAGATCGAAACTGATATCACGTAGTATCTCTGGCGAGCGCCCATAGCGCAGCCCCACGTCTCGAAAACGGACGGTCGGCGGCTTTTCACTGGGGACGGCGGAATTTACCACGGGACTCGCCGGCGCTGCTGGACAGAAGGACAAAAATCGGCGACCTCGATAATAGTGCTTTTGGAGCGTCCGATTCGCTTGCCATGATACTGACCTGTCCCTCTTGTGCCAGCAGCTATTTTGTCGCCGACGACATGATTGGTTCGGCGGGACGGACTGTGCGCTGTGCGTCTTGCGGTGAAAGATGGTTTGCACAAGATGCAGAGGCCGCAGTCGGTGGGTTGGATGCGCCTGAGATTGACGCGGCTTGGGACGGTACATCCCCTGCGCCGTTAGAAAATCTTGACCGCGATCGTGACCAATATGCCGAGGATCTGGGCGAATTTTCCGGGCAAGCTGCGGGTGCCGTCGGCGTGGGGGCGCCTATGTTCGCCTCGTCTCGGCTGACTGGTCGGTCGCGCAAATCGGCAAAGCCAAGCGCCCGTTTTTCAGGCCTGGTCTGGGCTATGGCCGGGCTGGTACTGGCCAGTGCCCTGGTGATGGCAGCAATGTTTCGTACCAAGGTGGTTGAGGTCTGGCCAAAATCAGCCAGCGCCTATGCTTTGGTTGGATTGGCGATCAATCCGACGGGCTTGACTTTTGAAAAGGTCAAGGCGGTGCGGATCATGCAAGACGGCCGCGCGGCCCTTCGGGTCTCGGGGGCCATTCGCAATATTGAGCAAGAGGCGCGTGACCTGCCTCCGGTGCGCATCGCCCTCCTGGATCCGCAAGGTAAGGAAGTCATGGTGCAGATTGGCCGCATGGATGGCGTGCGCATTCCGGCGCGCCAGGAGCGGTATTTTGCGACGGTCTTGGTCGAGCCGCCGGTGCAATCGCGCGACCTGTCTGTCACATTCGCTTTGGATGGCCATGCTAGGTCCGAACAAGGCCTGCCCGCGCGCGGTATCGCCCTACCTCACGCACCATGAGTTTTGTCTCCTTGACGATTGCCCCGCTTTTATCCGCCCAAGCCGTTAGCGCATATGTCGAGACGCTTGCCGATCGTATTGCCCCAGCCATTACTGACGATTCGGTTTGTGTTTGTCTGTTGACGGGCGGGCTTTGGTTTTCGGCCGATCTTATGCGGGCCATGTCGGTCCGCGGCCGTCATCCGCAATTTGATGCGCTTTGGCTGTCCTCTTATGGTGATGCCCACCAATCCAGCGGTCAGGTCGAGGTGCGCGGCGGTCTGCAAAGACCGGTCACAGGCCGTCAGGTCCTATTGATGGATGATGTATTTGATAGCGGCCTATCCTTGGGCCAGGCGGTCCAGATTATGCAAAAGGCCGGTGCTAGCGAGGTCCTAAGCGCGGTCTTTGCCCGCAAGCCGTGGCCGACAGAGCGCCTGGGCCAGCCCGATTTCGTCGCTTGGGAAGCGCCGGCCCGTTTCCTGGTCGGTTATGGCATGGATGCAGGCGGCCAGTATCGCGGTTATCCGGGCATTGGGGCGATAGATTAGGCTTGGGGATTGCAGCCACACCTGGTCAAACGCCATGACAAGGGCGCAAAACCAGCTTAGCCATGAACCTCACAAGATCGAGCAGACAGGCGAGACATTGACCAAGACCCCGCCACAGGTTCCGGCAAGCCATGCCCACGGCCCACACAGCGCCGACCGCAAGCGGCTGATTGAGGGTGCCATTACCCCGACCCTGGTGCGGTTTGCCATGCCGCTTCTGACCACCAATCTGCTCAATGCCTTGTCTGGAACCTGGGGCGCGATCTGGGTCAGCCATACCTTGGGGCCCAGCGCCCTGACGGCTGTAGTCAATGCCAATGTCTTCATGTTCATGATGATGGGCATGGTTATGGGGGTTGGCACGGCGGCAGGCATTGCGGTGGGACAGTCGCGCGGCGCCGGTGACATGCAGGCGGTCAAGCGGGTGGTTGGCACATCTATGAGCTTTGTGGTGGTGGTCTCATCACTGATTGCCGCGACAGGCTATATCTTCGCGCCGCAAATCTTAAGCATGGTCAAGATGCCGGCTGCCTCGCTCGATATGGCCGTGACCTATTTGCGGTTTATGAGCCTGTCCTTGCCGAGCATTTTTTCTTATATTTTTATCATGATGATGATGCGCGGGTCGGGCGATGCGCGCACGCCGTTTCGCTTTACCCTGGTCTGGATCGGGCTGGGGCTTGTGCTGTCGCCGCTCTTGCTGACGGGCGCGTTTGGCGCACCAAAACTCGGCATAGCCGGGGTGGCCATTGGCGGCCTGGTTGCCAATCTGACCGCGCTTAGCGCCATGCTGGTCTATATTTATCGGCGTAATTTGCCCGTGGCCCTATATGGCCCAGACCTTCGTTATTTGAAGCCAGACCCGCAGCTGCTCTTGATGCTGATCCGGCGCGGCGGGCCTATGGCGCTCGAGACCCTGATCATTCAGGGCGCCTATTTCATGCTGCTATCGCTGGTCAATGCGCATGGGGCAGCGACGGCGGCGGCCTATAGTGCAGCGGCTCAGCTTTGGGGTTATGTGCAAATGCCGGCCATGGCGCTTGGCGCCTCGATGTCAGCCATGGCCGCGATGAATATTGGCGCTGGCCAATGGAAGCGGGTTGAGGCGATTGCGATCAAGGGCTGTCTGGTTGGGGTGTCCTTGACCTTTTTGGCTGCCGTGCTCGTGCACCTGCTTGGCGATCTGCCCTTGCGCCTGTTTCTGCCCCAGGGCGGCGAGCCCCTGGCCATGGCGCGCAGCATAAACAGTATTGTGCTGTGGGGTTGGGTGGTCTTGGCCATTACGTCTGGCATGTCAGCGGTGGTGCGGGCCAATGGCGCTACCCTTGCCCCAACCTTGATCTATGCCGTGACCATGTGGGCATTTCGCATCCCGTTTGCCACCGCGCTCCAGCCCTGGCTTGGCTCGGCCGCAATCTGGTGGAGCTTTCCGGTCGGCTCGGTCAGTTCGGCCATACTGGCCCTGGCCTATTACCGCTATGGCGGCTGGCGCGATTATGCGCCCATGATGCCGATCCAGGCCAAGATCGATGACGCCCCCCAGCCTGTGGGCTAGGGCGCGCGCCATAGATCTGGCTTAGGGCCGCGTATCCATCAGATTGCGCGCCACCACCATGCGATGGACTTCTGACGGCCCATCATAGATGCGCATGTTACGAACCCGTCCGGCTAGGATATGCAGCGGCATTTCCTTGGTCATGCCCATGGCGCCAAAGCACTGCATGGCATTATCGATAATCTCCTGCGCCATTTCGGTGGCATAGACCTTGAGCATGGAGATTTCCGTGCGCACGTCCTGGCCCTGATCCAGTTTCCAGGCGCAGTGATAGGCCATCAGGCGGCAGGCATGAATCTTGGTCGCGCCATCGGCGACCCACCACTGGATCGATTGCCGCTCCGATAGGCGCTGGCCAAAGGTGCGGCGCTGCGGGGCATAGTCGCGCATCATGTCCAGCGCCCTTTGCGCCCCGCCAATACACCAGGCGGCCATTTCCATCCGCCGCGTGCCGAGCCGGATCTGCATGGGGCCAAAGCCCTGGCCCTCTTCGCCGAGCCGCTTCCAGTCCGGCACCCGGCAATCCTCCAGCAGGACCTCATAGGTCACCTCGCCCGCCAGCATGGGGATGCGGCGCACGACTTGAAAGCCGGGCGTGTCGCGATCAACCAAGAAGGCGGTCATGCCCGCCTTGGCCTTGCCTTCGGGCGTGGTAGTGGCCATCAGAATGGTGAAATCGGCCTCGGCCGCGCGCGTAATCCAGATCTTGCGGCCATTGATGATCCAGTCATCGCCGTCGCGCACGGCGCGGGTTCGCATGCCGGCCGGATCGGCGCCTGCGCCCGGTTCTGAAATCCCGATCGCCGATATGGTCTCGCCGCGCGCATAGGGGGCCAGATAGGCCTCGCGCTGGCGCTCATTCACCGTGGCCGCAAGCATGCGCAGATTGGGCGAGTCCGGCGGCAGGGTATAGGTGGCAATCGTACTGCCCAGCGCCTCATTGACTGCCACCAGGGCGACATAGGGCATGGCCATGCCGCCCTCGCTTTCGGGGGCATCCAGACTCCAAAGACCAAGGTCTTTTGACACCTTGTCCAGTCTTTCGCGTTCGCTAGCGGTCAGGGCGGCATCCTGACCAGATGCTTCGCGCGCCATGACCGCGGTTTCGAGGGGCATTAGTTCATCGCGCACAAATTTTTGGACCAGGTCCTGGAGCATGCGGTGCTCTTCAGCCAATTCAAAATGCATGGGGCAGGGGTCCTTGTTGGTATGCGGGAGTCGATCTTAACGGGGTTTGGTGTGCTGGATAGTCTCGGGCTGTGCTGAGCGCCGCTTTTTTCCCTCGCCAAGTTTACCCTAGGGACGGCTTGGCGTTTGGTCTTGGCCTAGGTTACCAATGGGGCAGAACACAAAAACACCAAAGGAAGCGCTTCATGACCACATTTGATCGTACCCCTATCCTGGTTGGTGTTGGTGAGGCGTCGGAGCGGATTGAGGCGGCAGATTATTCGGCGGCCTCACCGGTTGAGCTGGCGGCGCGGGCTGGGCGGGCGGCGTGTGAGGATGCCAAGGCGGGCGGAAATCTCGCGGCCCATATTGATTTGGTTGCGGCTATTCGCCAGTTTGAAATCTCCACCCCCGTTGCGGTCGCGCCGTTTGGCTGCGCCGATAATATGCCAAGGGCAGTGGCCGAGCGGATCGGGGCCAATCCGGCAAAGGCGATTTTGGAGGTCACAGGCGGGCAGGGGCCGCAGCATTTGGTGCATGAGCTTTGCCACGCCATTGCCGCGGGCCAGACCGATATGGCCCTGATTTTTGGCTCTGAAGCCATTTCTACCGTGCGCCACCTGCAATCGATCGGCGAGACCCGCGACTGGTCCCAGACCATTGGCGGCCAGATGGAGGACCGTGGCTATGGGCTCGAAGGCCTCTTGACCGGCGAACTGATCCAGCACGGGGTGCGCGCGCCAATCCAGGCCTATGCCCTGTTCGAAAACGCCCGCCGCGCGCGCCGGGGCCTGGACCGGGAAGCCTATGGTCTGGAAATGGGCGCCTTGTTTGCGCCCTTTACGGATGTGGCCCACGCCAATCCCCATGCCATGTCGCAAGAGGTGTTTTCGGCGCAGGAGATCGCCACGGTGACGCCGCGCAACCGGCTGATCTGTGATCCCTTTCCGCGCCGTGTGGTCTCGCGCGACCAGGCCAATCAGGGCGCGGCTGTTCTGCTCACCTGCGTTGGCAAGGCGCGGGAACTGGGCATTGCCGAGGATCGCTGGGTCTATCTGCATGGCGGCGGCGATGTGAAGGAGCGGATAATCATTGAGCGCCAGGACCTGTCGGCCAGCCCCGCCAGTGTGCTGGCCGTACAACAGGCTCTGGATCTGGCTGGAATCGGCATGGATCAGGTTGATATATTTGATCTTTATAGCTGTTTTCCGGTCGCCGTGTTCAATGTTTGCGATGCGTTTGGCTTAAGTCCGCAAGACGCGCGCGGCCTGACCGTGACCGGCGGCCTGCCGTTTTTTGGCGGCGCGGGGAATAATTATTCCATGCATGCCATTGCCAGCATGGTGCGGGCCCTGCGCGCAAGGCCGGGGGCCTTTGGCCTCGTCGGGGCCAATGGCGGCTTCTTGTCCAAGTATTCGGCCGGGGTCTATTCGACCCAGCCTTCCGCCTGGACCGATTTCGATAGCAAGGCCATCCAGGCTGAAATCAATGCCTGGCCCGCCCCGCCGGTCGCCGAGACCGCAACCGGCCCGGCCAAGATTGAGACCTATACGATCGATTATAGCGGCCAGGCCCCGCGCGCCATATTGATCGCCCGCACCCCAGACGGCCAACGCCTGCCGGCCATGAGCGATGACCAGACCCTGGTCCAGACCCTGATCGATCAAGACCCCTTGGGCGGCACTGTCACCTTGGCCACCGACGAAAAAGGCCGCAATCGCGCCATCGGGTTTGAGGGGGTCTAGGCCCCTGCTGCGGCGCTGAGCACAGCGCGGTAGTTTGGGGCTATTTCCATGGCCTTGGTCGCGCCCTTGGCGGTCAGGAGCTTGTGGGCCCTTGGCAGGCTCCAGCAGGGCATGTGCATGAACATATGGTGCTCGGCATGGTAATTGACCCAATAGGGGGCGATCAGGGCCCGCTCTATCAGGTTTGCGCGGGTCGTGCGGGCATGACGCAGGGGGTCGGGCTCGTCCTTGGCGATCAGGGCATGTTCGGCAATATTGCGAAGCCGCGTGACCAAGGGAAACCAGGTCGCCATCGGCACGAGCCATAGCGCAATATAGACCCAAGCATAACCGGCTAGACTAAAGGCCAAGAGGCCGAGCCCATTGCTGATCAAGAGCCGCTTTTGCCGCAGGATTTGCGCCTTTAAGACCGGCCAAAGCGGCTGGCCGGGCTTGCGCGCATAGAGCAGGCCAAACCGCTGTTTGAGAAAGGTCTGGCCGGTCAGGTCGCGGACGATTTTGCGCCTTAGGGAGGTCGGGCTGATTGGGAAGGGGGCCGATAGGATCAGGTCCGGATCCTCGGCCTGCTGGGCATATTTATGGTGTTGCAGGTGATAGTCGCGATAGCGCTGTACCCCCGGCGAACACAGCCATTCAGCGACCCAGTCATTGATCTTGAGATTGGGGTGCAGGGCCCCGTGGGCGGCGTCATGCTGCAGCACAGCTAGGCCAAGCTGGCGCGTGCCGATGATCATAATACCAAGCGGGATGGTGATGGGCCAAAGCACGCCCGCCACCATGGTCAGCCCGATCACGGCCCAGCCATGCGCCACCAGGGCCAGGCCTTTCCAGTGCGAGCGCGCCGACAGTTTTGCCCACTCTTCTGGCGCAAAATAATCCAGCGGTTTGACCCGGGCGGCGACGGCCATGATGTGTTTTTCCCTTATCGGTCAGGGCGCAAGTCTAGGATCAGGCCGCCAGATGTCAATCTTACACGGCCCGTCTTGAAACCGGGCTGGGGGATGGCCAACTAAGCCCTGTTGCTGCTGGGTCTATGCCGGAATGGGTGGGTTTGGCGGCAGGACGGTCGCTTAGGATTTGAGGACTTGGCCAATGAACCGAACCATCTTGTTCGACAGCCCCTTCTTACTGGGCTTTGACCATACGCGCAGCCTGATCGAGCGCGCGGCCAAGGCCGCCTCTGAGGGCTATCCGCCCTATAATGTCGAAGAATGCGGTGAGGGCAGGCTGAGGATCACCTTGGCCGTGGCCGGGTTTGCCGCTGATCAACTCAGTGTCTCGCTCGAGGACAATCAATTGGTGGTCACCGGGCGCGGCGATAAGGACCGCACCGCAGCCGACCGGGCCTTTTTACACCGCGGCATAGCGGCGCGAAACTTTGTGCGTTCGTTTGTGCTGGCTGACGGCATGGATGTCGAGGGAGCCAGTATGGAGCACGGCCTATTGCATATTGATGTTCTAAGACCCGAGCCAGCCAGGCTGGTGCGGGAGATTCCGATCCGGACCGGGGCTTGAGGGCCTGAGCGATCCGGAAATTGCGTAAAATGGAGACGGACATGATGACGTCCAAACTATCGAACCAAGAATTTGCCGTTCTGGGTGCGCCAAACCTCGTTTATGTTCGGCCGATCAAGGCGGCGGACCTGATTGCCTCGACCCCGGTTGAGGCGATGCAGGGCATTGTACTCGATCCCGCCCAAACCCTTTATGCGGTCCATAGCGCCGATGGGGCCTGTCTGGCGGTCCTATCAGACCGGGATTCTGCCATGGCGGCGGCGGTGGCCAATGAACTCGCCCCGGTCTCGGTGCATTAGGGCAAGGCGCAGGGCGCTCTGAAGCATGGTCAGGTTTCCCGCCTGATCAGGCGCGCCGACCTTGCCTTGTCGGCTTATTCAGGCCCTATTCAGCCAAGGGCGCTTAGGGTCAGGGCATGAAGACGATTTCACATCTGGTTATCGCACTGGGCGTGGCCTTGGCCATGCTGGCTGAGCCGGTCAGTGCATTGGCGCGGCCAATGGGTCAGTGGGCTATGGCCGGTCCAGACTCGCTGGGCGCAGGCTGGCGTCAGCAGCAAAGTGAGGCGCGTGAGGCGGTCCAGACCGGCAGGGCCATACCCTTGGCGCGGATTATCGACATGCTGCGCCGCCGCGTATCCGGCCGACCGCTTGATGCGGGCCTAGAAGACTGGAATGGCCGCACCGTCTATCGCGTGCGCTGGGCGACCGAGGATGGTCGCCGGATCGATTTTCTGGTCGATGCCGAAAACGGATCCATTCTTCAGGCCAATGGAGGCTAGACCATGCGCATATTATTGGCCGAAGACGATCCCGACCTGTCGCGCCAACTTAAGGCCAGCTTGCTGGATGCCGGCTATGTGGTTGACCATGCCCCGGACGGCGAAGAAGCGCATTATCTTGGGGCTAATGAGCCCTATGATGCTGTGATCCTCGATCTGGGCCTGCCCAAGATGGACGGGGTCTCGGTGCTGGAGCGTTGGCGGCGTGAGGGGCGGGCCATGCCGGTCCTGATCCTAACCGCGCGCGGCGCCTGGAGCGAAAAGGTCAGCGGTTTTGATGCTGGGGCCGATGATTACCTGACCAAGCCGTTTCACACCGAAGAACTGCTTGCCCGCCTGCGCGCCCTTTTGCGCCGCACGGCTGGCCATGCGGCTGCGGTCTTGACCAGTGGGGCCCTTCGGCTTGATCCGCGGGCGGCGCGGGCCTCGGTCGATGGCGAGCCCCTGCGCCTAACCTCGCTGGAATATCGGCTTCTACACTATTTGATGATGCATCAGGCCCGGGTCATCAGCCGCACCGAATTGACCGAGCACCTGTATGATCAGGACTTTGACCGCGACTCCAATACGGTTGAGGTGTTTATCGGTCGCCTGCGCAAAAAGATTGGCCCGGACCGGATCGAGACCCTGCGCGGGCTCGGCTATCGCTTGACGCCGCTAGAGGGCGAGCGCGCTTGATGACGGCGCAGGCTGGGCGTCCGTCTCTGGTTCGGCGATTGGTATTGCTGGCCTCTGGCTGGAGCCTGATGGTCTTGGTGGTTACGGGTTTAGTTCTAACCGCCCTGTTTCATCAGGCGGCCTTGAGCCGGTTTGATCAGGGTCTCAATGATGTGGTGCAGGGGCTTTATTCCGGATCAAGCCTTGATGAGCGCGGTCAGGTTCTGGCCCCGGCCCTGACCGATGTGCGGGCCCTGCGCGCCTATTCGGGCCGCTATTGGCAGATTGCCGAGCCTTTGGCGGGCGATGGCCTAAGGACGTTGGTGCGGTCAAGATCACTGTTTGATGCCGAGCTCAAGGCTGGGGCCGGGCTAGCCCAGCGCCTGCAAAAAGCACCTGGCACTGTGATTTATTATGATGTGGCGGGGCCTGATAATGAGCCCTTGCGGGCTGCGGCCCTGCTGGCCCGTCTGCCGGGACGAAAGCTTGCCGTGGTTTTTATGGCGGCAGAGGATCGATCTCCCGTCGACCGGGATGATCGGCGATTTGCCGCCGCCACGGCGCTCGCCCTAATCCTTTTGGGCGCGGGCCTGATCGCCGCCGTGGTGATCCAGGTGCGGTTTGGCCTCAAGCCCTTGTTTGATTTGCGCCGCGATATTGCTGGCGTGCGCCAAGGCAAGGCCGAGCGACTGGCCGGGGCCTATCCGTCGGAGTTGGAGCCTGTGGCTCAAGAGCTGAATGCACTTTTATCGCATAATCAGGAGGTGGTGGAGCGCCAGCGCACCCATGTCGGCAATCTTGCCCATGCCCTAAAAACCCCCCTCTCAGTGATGCAGGCCGAAGCCGAGCGGCATACGGGCGACCTAGCCTTGGTTGTTCGCCGCCAGGTCGAGGTCATGCGTCAGCAGGTTGATCATTATCTGCGCCGGGCGAGGGCTGCTGCCCGGTCGCAAGGCGCAGGCGAGCGCACCCTGGTTGAGCCCGTGATCGACGAATTGGCGCGCACGCTCGAAAAGATTTTTCAAGACCGGGGTGTCCAGATCGACTGGACCTGCCCGGCTGAGCTGGCGTTTTTGGGCGAACGGCAGGACCTGTTGGAAATCATCGGCAATGGGCTCGAAAACGCCTGCAAATGGGGCAAGAGCGCGGTGACAGTCCAGATTATGCCAGAGGTTGATGGGCGGTTCTTGGTGGTGATCGAGGATGACGGTCCCGGCCTGCCGCCTGAGCGCCGGGCCGAGGTCTTGCAACGCGGTGCGCGTCTGGATGAGACGGCCCCCGGCTCTGGCCTTGGTCTGTCCATAATTGATGAATTGGCTAGGGCCTATGGCGGCTGGGTGCAGCTGGCGGGCGCTGATCTTGGCGGCCTGCGGGTTGATATCAACCTGCCCGCCGCAGAGGCCTAGGCCTTTTGCAACAAGGTCGGCAGCCAGGCCCCCAATCGCTCAACCGCGTCCTTGAGATGGTCTAGGCTGGTGGCATAGGACAGGCGCAAATAGCGTTCTGGCTGATTGCTGCCAAAATCAAGGCCCGGCGTCAGGGCCACGCCCGTGGCATCGAGCATGTCATGGGCAAATTGGTTGCTGTCATGCGAATAGCGGCTGCAATCGAGATAGACATAAAATGCCCCGTCCGGCGTGACCGGAACGCCAAAGCCCAGGGATATCAGGGCAGGCACGATATAGTCGCGGCGCACCCGCATCTCATCGCGCCGTGCCCTGAAAATCGCCATGGCTTCAGGCGTGAAACAGGCCAGCGCTGCGTGCTGGGCCAGGGTTGATGGGCAGATAAACAGGTTCTGAGCCAGCTTTTCAAAGGTGGCGACAAAGGCGGGCGGCACCACCAGCCAGCCCAGCCGCCAGCCGGTCATATTGAAGAATTTGGAAAAGCTATTGGTGATGATCATGTCATCGCCATATTCCAGCGCGCTTCGGGCCTGGCCGTCATATTGCAGACCAAGATAAATCTCATCGACAATGCTAAACCCGCCCTTGGCTCGGACCACGTCCAGTATGCGGCCAAGCTCGTCAAACGGGATGGCCGTGCCGGTGGGATTGGCGGGAGTGGCCACCAGTGTGCCGCGCACCTTTGGGCCCCAATTGCGCGCGACCAGATCGGCGGTCAGTTGAAACCGGGTTTCAGGGCCGACCGGGATCAGCACGGGCTCGCCGTCAAAGGCATTAATGTATTGGCGATTGCAGGGATAGGTCGGATCGCTGAGTAGGACCTGATCGCCGGGATTGACCAGGGCGCAACAGGCAAGCGTTAGGGCCGCCGAGGCCCCGGCTGTGACCACCACCCGGCCCGGGTCCAGATTAATATTGAATTCGTCCTTATAATATTGCGCGATGGCGGCCCTTAAGGGCTCGATGCCCAGAGCGCCGGTATAGGCGGTTTGTCCGCGCAAGGCGGCCTGATGCAGGGCCTCAACCACCATGGGCGGGGCGGTAAAATCGGGCTCACCAATGCTGAGCACAATAACCGATCGTCCAGACTGGGCCATGACCGCCGCCTTCTTGACCAGATTCATGGCGTGAAACGGCTCAATCTTGTCTGTTCGGTTGGCCAGGGTCGGCAAGGTCATTGTCTAGGACTTTCAACGGTCGGCGATCTTAAGGTCGCTGATCTATCATGCTGGGCAAGCGCGGCGATAGGAATGACTGGCAATTTGTCAAGATTGGCCTAAGACAACGTTGTCAGTTTAATCAAAGCAAAGGCCAATCGCGAAGTTTGGCGTGATATCCTTGGGTAGCAAGCAGTGGAAACGGACATGACACAGGCTCTGGTCTTGTTGGGCGCCACCGGCGATTTGGCGCGGCGCATGCTGTGGCCGTCCTTGCTGCATCTGGATGCGGATGGCCTTTTGCCCAAGGCCTTGGGGCTGATCGGGGTGGCCCGGCACGACGAAACCGAGGCCAGTTTTAAGGCTAGTCTAGAGGCGGCCCTAAGCGGGCGCGAAGGCGTCGATAACGGCGTGATCGCCCGTTTCATGGGCCGGATTCGCTATCTGCCCTGCGATGTCACCAAGCCAGAGGGGGCAGTGGCCCTGGCCAAGGCCATGGGGCCGGTTGAGCAACTAACCTATTTTTTCGCCTTGTCGCCGAGCCTCTATGCCGCCGCCTGTACGAACCTGAAGGCTGCGGGCCTGATCGTTGATTCCACCCGCTTGGTGCTTGAAAAGCCAATCGGCCGCGACCTGGCCAGTTCCAAGGCGATCAATGCCGCAGTCGCGGCTGTCGCCAAGGAAGAGCAGATCTTCCGCATCGACCATTATTTGGGCAAGGAGACGGTGCAGAACCTGATTGCGCTGCGCTTTGCCAATACCTTGTTCGAGCCGCTCTGGACCAATCGCACGATTGACCATGTTCAGATCACGATTGCTGAGACCGAAGGCATTGGCGATCGTTGGCCCTATTATGATGAATACGGCGCCCTGCGCGACATGGTGCAAAACCATATGCTGCAACTTCTGTGTCTGGTGGCGATGGAACCGCCATCGGATCTCGATCCCGACGCCGTGCGCAGTGAAAAGGTCAAGGTTCTGCGCTCCTTGCGCCCCTTTACCCAGGCCTCGGCCCAGCAGCACAGTGTGCGCGGCCAATACATGGCTGGAAATGTCGGTGGCAAGCCGGTCACGGCCTATCTGGATGAGGTTGGCCGCGCGACCGGTACCGAGACCTTTGTTGCCCTGCGCTGCGAGATCGATAACTGGCGCTGGGCTGGCGTGCCCTTCTTCCTACGCACCGGCAAGCGCATGGCCGAGCGCCGCACCCAGATTGTCATCCAGTTCAAGCCGGTGCCGCACTCGATCTTTCAAGGCGCGGGCAGCCAAGACCTGTCACCCAATCGTCTGGTGATCGATCTGCAGCCCGATGAGGACATTTCGCTGAGCCTGATGAATAAGCGCCCGGGCCTGGATCATGGCGGTATGCGCCTGCAAAACATGCCCCTGTCCTTAAGCCTTGCGAGCAGCTATGGCGGCGAAAATGGGCGGCGGCGCATTGCCTATGAGCGTCTATTGCTCGACGTATTCCGCGGCGACCGCACCTTGTTTGTCCGTCGTGATGAGGTCGAACAGGCCTGGACCTTTGTCGATGGGCTGGAAAAGGCCTGGCTCGAGGCCCAGATGACCCCAAAGCCCTATCTTGCCGGATCCTGGGGCCCGTCCGGTGCCTTTGGCCTGACCGAGCGGTCTGGCCGTCAATGGTTGGACTAGTGCCATGAACCCGATTCATCCCGTCGTTGCCGCTGTCACGGCCCGTATTGTGGCCGCTAGCCGAGACAGCCGCGCCGATTATGAAGACCAGATGGCCCAGGCCCTGCATGATGGCACGGCGCGCGGCCGCCTGAGCTGTGGCAACCAGGCCCATGGCTTTGCCGCGGCGGACGAGGCCTGGGACAAGCTGGCGCTCAAGCTGGCTGAGCGGCCCAATATCGGCATTATCACCGCCTATAATGACATGCTCTCGGCGCACCAGCCGTTCGAGACCTATCCCGATCTCATCCGCAAGGCGGCGCGCGAAGTGGTCGCCACGGCCCAGGTCGCGGGCGGGGTTCCAGCCATGTGCGACGGCGTCACCCAGGGGCGCGGCGGCATGGAGCTATCCCTACTCAGCCGTGATGTCATTGCCCTGTCGGCGGCCATTGGTCTGTCGCACGACCTGTTCGACGCCGCACTCTATCTCGGTGTTTGCGACAAGATCGTGCCGGGCCTGTTTATTGCCGCGGCCCGGTTTGGTCAGCTCGGCACGATTTTTGTGCCCGCGGGCCCCATGCCGTCTGGCCTGCCTAATCCCGACAAGGCCAAGGTGCGCCAGCGCTATGCCACTGGTCAGGCGAGCCGCGCTGAATTGCTAGAGGCGGAGTCCCAGTCCTATCACGCGCCGGGCACCTGTACCTTTTATGGCACGGCCAATTCCAACCAGATGCTGATGGAGGCCATGGGCCTGCACCTGCCAGGCTCAGCCTTTGTCGCGCCAAACACGCCCCTGCGCGCCGCCCTGACCTGGGCTGCGACCCACAGGGCCGTCGAGATCAGCACGTTGGGCAAGGATTATATGCCCTTCCATCAGGTGATTGGGGTCAAGGCCCTGGTCAATGCCACGGTGGCCCTGCTGGCGACCGGTGGTTCGACCAACCACACCCTACATCTGGTGGCCATGGCCAAGGCCGCGGGGATTGTCCTGACCTGGCAAGACATTGCTGAGTTGTCCGAAGTGACGCCCTTATTGGCCCGGATCTATCCCAATGGCGTGGCCGACATAAACCATTTCCAGGCGGCGGGCGGATGCGGTTTTGTGTTCCGCGAGCTCTTGGCGGCGGGCCTAATGCATGAGGATGTCCAGACCGTCAGCGGCTATGGGCTTACCCGCCAGACCCAGGAGCCCTGGCTCGATGGAGAGACCTTGAGCTGGCGCGATGCCCCGGCGGTCAGTGGCGATCTGGACGTGCTGCGCCCTGTCTCCGACCCCTTCTCATCGCACGGCGGCATGACGCTTTTGACTGGAAATCTCGGCCGGGGCATCTTGAAAACCTCTGCCCTCAAGCCCGCCGACCACAAGGTCAAGGCCCCGGCCAAGGTGTTTGCCACCCAGGAGGCTCTGAAAGTGGCTTTTGAAGCCGGTGCACTGACCGGCGATTTTATCGCCGTGATCGTCGGCCAAGGCCCCAAGGCCAATGGTATGCCAGAATTACACAATCTGACCCCCGTGCTCGGCACGCTGCTGGATCGCGGTCAAAAGGTTGGCCTGGTCACGGACGGCCGTATGTCGGGCGCATCGGGCAAGGTTCCGGCCGCCATTCATGTGACGCCTGAAGCCCTCGACGGCGGTGCCATCGGCAAGATCAAGGATGGCGACATCATCACCTTGGATGCCGAAACCGGTCGCCTGCACATTGATGTTGCAGACGCAGATCTGGCGGCGCGGCCTGATTTCAAGCTGGATCAGACGTGTAATCGCGGCCTTGGTCGTGAGCTGTTTGCGCAATTGCGTAGCCAGGCCCTGCCTGCCGATCAGGGCGGCGGCTTGTTTTGCCAGATCTAGGACCCCTTCCCATGACGATGGCGCAAGATCAGATTGGCCTGGTTGCCGATATTGGCGGCACAAATGCCAGGTTCGCCTTGGCGCGTCGCGATCAGGCCGGGGCCTTGCATCTCGGACACAGCAAGGCCCTAGCGGCGGCTGACCATGCCAGCCTGGCCTTGTGCCTAACTACCTATCTGGAGGGGCTCGCGCCTGGCCTGCGCCCGCATCAGGCCGCCTTTGGGGTGGCTAGCTCTGTGACTGGCGACCAGATCCAACTGACCAATCGGGACTGGTCCTTCAGTATTGAGGGACTGAAAAACGCCTTTCAGCTTAACCGGCTGGAGGTGATCAATGACTTTTCGGCGATTGGCCATGCGGTTGGGGCCTTGCGCGACCAGGACTGGGAATCCTTGCCCGGGCCGGATTGGCCCGATCAACTGAGCGGCGTGGTCTCGATTATTGGGCCAGGCACGGGTCTGGGGGTCGGGGCGCGCATCCTGAATACCGATGGCGGCGAGGTCATTATTGCTAGCGAGGGCGGGCATGCCAGTTTTGCCCCGATTGATGGTATTGAGATCGAGATCTTAAAGGTCATGCTGGGCAAGTTCCCGCGGGTCTCGAATGAGCGGATATTGTCGGGGCCTGGCCTTGGTCACCTTTACGAAGCGCTGTCTCAGGTTAGGGGCCGGGCGGTCATCTCGCCGGGAGCCCCCGCCATATTAGAGGCCGCGATCAAGGGCAGCGACACGCTCGCGGTCGAGGCTGTGGAGCGGTTTTGTCTGATCCTAGGCTCGGTCATGGGCGATGTCGCCTTGATCCAGGGGGCTTCGGCTGTGGCGATTGCCGGTGGCATGGCCCCGCGTATGACCCAGTTTTTGAATACGGCCGCTGTGCGCTTGCGCTTTGAGGCCAAGGGCCGGTCGCGGCCCCTGCTCGGCACCTTGCCCATCGCCCTGATCCGCCATGCCCAGCCGGGCCTGATCGGTGCGGCTAATCTGTTATTGCCCAAGACCTCTGGTTCGGAGACGGCCCCATGAGCCTGGATATTCAAGACCTTTTTCGCCGGGCAAGGGTCTTGCCGGTCGTAAGCATCGAGTCGGTCAATGATGCCGTGCCCCTGGCCAAGGCCCTATTAGCAGGGGGATTAAACGCAATCGAGGTGACCTTGCGCACCACAGCGGGCCTGGCCTGTATCGAGGCGATCGCGGCCGTGGTGCCTGATATGGCGGTGGGCGCAGGCACGGTCCTGTCCCCTGCCGATCTGCGGGCCGTGGCGGCGGCAGGCGCGCAATTTGCCCTGTCTCCCGGCGCGACGCCGGAACTGCTAGTGGCGGCCAGGACCAGCCCCATCCCGTTTGTGCCGGGCGTTGCTTCGGCCTCAGAAGTCATGGCCGTCCTGGCCGCTGGCCTGACGACCATGAAGCTATTTCCGGCGGCGATTCTGGGCGGCCCCGCCTGGCTCAAGGCCCTGCACGGGCCCTTGGGCCAGGCCATGTTTTGTCCAACCGGCGGGGTTAGCCTCGACAATGCCCATGCCTATCTGGCCGAGCCCAATGTCTTGTGTGTGGGCGGTACATGGATTGCGCCTAGCGATCTGATCGCGGCCGGGGACTGGCCTGCCATTACGGCTCGCGCGGCTGCGGCAGCATCGGCCCTGTCGGCATGATCCGATGAATGCGATCTCTGGCTTGGTCCTGTTGAGACCTCTAGGCTTGCCTAGGCGCGGATCAAGATCGCCAGGCACAGCCTGCGCTGTAAGCCTATAAGAGGATAAACATCGCCGCCACGGCGCAGCCCATGATCACGGTCGCCGCCCAGCCGAGCAGGTTTTGGCTCGGCGTGGCCGTAAAATCGCCCATGCGTTTTTTGCTGGTCACCACAATCATCATGGCCGCCATGATGGGCACAGAAATCACGCCATTGAGCACGGCGCTCCAATATAGGGCCTTGATCGGGTCAATCGGCGAAAAGCCAAGCGCCATGCCAATCACCATGGCTGCCGCGATCACGCCATAAAAGCCGCGTGCCTCCATGGCCTTGCGGTTTAGGCCCTCTGACCAGCCTTGAGCCTCGGCAATGGCATAGGCCGCCGACCCGGCCAGCACCGGCACAGCCAAGAGGCCGGTGCCGATAATACCCAAGCTAAACAGGAAAAACGCGCCTTCACCGGCCAAGGGACGCAGGGCCAGGGCCGCCTGGGCCGAGGTTTGAATCTCGGTAATGCCCCTGGCATGTAGGACCACGGCCGCCGAGAGGATGATGGCAAAACTGATCAGGTTGGAAAAGCCCATACCCAGATAGGTATCAAACCGAATCCGGTTCAGTTGAGCCTTGGCGTCCTTGGGATGGTCGCGTAGGGCCTTGGCATGGGGATCAGCCTTGAGGTCTTCCACCTCCTGAGCGCTTTGCCAGAAAAACATATAGGGGCTGATCGTGGTGCCAAACACGGCCACCACCATGGTCAAGGTCGCAGCATTTAAGGCCAGATGCGGCATGACTGTGCGCAGCGCCACCTCGCCCCAAGGCACATGCACGGTCATGACTACAGCCACATAGGCAAACAGGCTAAGGGTCAGGAATTTGAGCACCCGCACATAGCGGCTATAGGGCATAAACACCTGTAAAAGCAGGGAAAATATACCAAAGCCAAGCGCGAATATGTGTTCGCCAAAGCCAAATACCAGCCTGGCTGCCTCGCCCATGGCGGCAATATCGGCGGCAATGTTCAAGGTATTGGTCAAGAATAAAAGGCCAACCAGCAGGTGCAGCACCCAGGGCGGAAAGCTGCGCTTGAAATTGCTGGCTAGGCCTCGGCCAGTCACCCGGCCAATCCGGGCGCTGATCGACTGTATGGCCGCCATCAGCGGAAAGGTTGCTACCGCCGTCCAGAGCATATTGAGGCCAAACACGGCCCCGGCCTGGGAATAGGTGGCAATGCCGCCGGGATCATCATCGGCTGCACCCGTGATCAGGCCTGGCCCAAGATCGCCAAAAAACGAAGGCTTACGTGGCGCTGGATCGGGAGGAGGCAGGTCAGCCGTCATTCTTCATACCCAATCACCCGGCGTCACGGCCATGCGAAAGCCATGGCTATTAGAGGCAGCCGAGCGCGACTGGCAAGGGGTGAAACGGCGGGACCCAGCAAGTCTTGATCACAAACCGCCCAGCCTTGATTATTGGCGGGTAATAATCGGGAAATCGCCATCGCCCTTGTCGAACAAGTCGGTCAATTTGCGAAAGGCCCCGGCATCGCCTTGGATCTTGGCCTTGCCGGTCAAGACCGCTGAGACTAGGGATTGCCCGGTCATAATACTGTTTAAAAATAGCGGCCTAGGCACAGTCAGGGTCGCATCGACCGGACCAGGGGCGGCGCCGATTTCGGTAATCAGGACGCCATTGCGCACCCGGATATAGACGCTTTCATTGCGGTCAGGAAACACCATGGCCAGCTTTAAGCTCACACCCTTAGCCTTGTCGGAATCAAGCCGCACAGCCAGCAGGTCAAACAGCATGGCGGTCGGCAGATTGGCGATCATATCCGCGCCGATCGCAGCCCCAGCGGCCGATTTTTGCACGCCTTGGCGCAGCTCCTTGGCCCCAACCAGATACATGTTGCGGCCAATGGCACTTTCGGCCTGATAGCCCATCTGGTCATAGGCCCCGGCCAGCATGTCGCGCGCCGCCTGATTCTTGGCATCGGCCATGACGACATTGTTCAAAAGCGTTGAGCCCCAGCGATAATCACCCGCCTCGATCGCGGTCTTGGCTAGGGCCATGACCTTGTCGGCTCCGCCCATGGCCTCGACATATTTGCGGCCAGAGTCTGCAGGTGCCAGCTCTTGCAAATGCACAGGATTGGCATCGTACCAGCCCATATAGCGTTGATACACCGCCCGGCTATTGAAGCGCATGGTCCCGTAATAGCCGCGATTATACCAGCTCTTGGCCAGGACATCGGGCAGGGCGATCTGGTCGGCGATTTCAGGCCCGGTCAGGCCCTTATTCATCAGCCGCACCGATTGGTCATGCAGGAACTTATAGGCGTCCCTATGGTTTTCGAGGAAGGTATTGACCTCGGCCTTACCAAAGCGCGGCCAGCCATGGCTGGTAAACATAATGTCGCTCTGGGCGCCATAGAGCCGCACGGCTTCGCTCAAATACTCGGCCCAGGCCTTGGCATCGCGCACCAGGGCGCCGCGCGGGGTCAGGACATTGTGCATGCTGACATTGGCGTTTTCCGCCATGCAGAGGATATGCAGATCGGGCAGGAAAAAGTTCATCTCTGACGGCGCTTCGGTGCCGGGCGTGATCTGGAACTGGATGCGCACGCCATCGAGGGTCAGCTCTTGGCCGGTCTTTGTAATACTGATGGTCGGGGCGATTAGGGTGGTGGTGCCGCGCGATACGGCCTGACCAATGCCCGCCCCCATCTGGCCATCAAGGCCCGGGCTGAGATTAAAGCCAAATTGATAGGTGGCGCGGCGGCCCATGGCCTGACCGGCAATCACATTCTCGCTGACGGCATGTTCCAAAAAGCCCTGCGGCGCAATCACGGGTATCTTGCCGGCATCGACATCGGCCTGGCTAATCATGCCCTTGGCACCGCCAAAATGGTCGCTATGGCTGTGGGTATAGATCATGGCCACAATGGGCCGGGCGCCCAGCTTTTCATTGACCAGATCAAGCGCGGCGCGTGCCACCTCCATACTGGTCAGGGGGTCAATCACGATCCAGCCGGTATCGCCCTTGATGAAGGTGACATTGGAGATATCAAACCCGCGTACCTGCCAGATCCGGTCTGAGACTTGAAACAGGCCCGCCTTGGACAAGAGCTGTTCATGCCGCCAAAGACTTGGATTGACCGTATCGGGCGCATCGCCCTTGATGAAGTCATAGGCGGCCAGGTTCCAGGCCACCGCCCCATCCGCCCGCTTGATCAGGGGATCGGTGCGGGTGCCGACATAGCCGCGACTAGCAAAGTCAAAATCTTGACGATCTTCCAGCGGCAGGGTCTTGGCAAAATCGGCCTGGGCCGCCTTGGTGGCGCTCGAGGCAGGCTCGCCTGCTTGTGCAGCGGGGCAGGCCAGGCTCATGGCCGCGAAAAGTCCAATCCAAACCCTTGCCCGCACAGCGCACTCTCCCATCAAGACCGGTCCGCCCTTTGGCGTGTTATCGGTATGCTAGGGTCTGTTGCGGTTGATTGGAATGGATTTTCGATTGGCCCAGCCAGAAACCTTGCCCCTCCCCCTCGCCCTTAGCGATGTGGGGGAGGGTGATAGTGTCTCTAGCCACCCACAGCGGCCTTGGCGCGGGCCGGTACAGGCAGGCTCCAGTCCGCGGCCTTGGCCCTCGCTGTGCCGCGGGTGATTTCCTTGGTCAGGTCAGAGCAGTAATGGCCAAAATCGACCTGGATGGTGTGGCGCGGCGAATTGTAATAGCCGCCCAAGTAAAACGCCTCGTCCTTGGCGGTGGTCTCAGCGCGTTCTGTGGCGGACGGCAGATGATAGCGCCCGGCCAGATAGGCCCCCAAGAGCTTGGCCTGTTGTTCGGCGAAATTGACCAGGGTCGGCAGGGGCTGGGCTAGGCCCATATAAAACAGGTTATCGACGCCCGCTGGGACCATACGCTTAAACAGGGGCAGGCGATTATCGGCATCGGTCTTAAAGGCCGGGTCGGTCAGAAAGGGGAAGCTGATCTTATAGCCGGTAGCAAAGATCACCGCATCGACATGTTCGACACTGTCATCGTCAAACCGGACATTGTGACCTTCGAATGCCTTGATCGCAGGCTTGAACTTGATATCGCCACAGCCCGCCCGCGTCAAAAACTCGCCCGATACGGAAGGGTGGGCCGACAGGGGTTCATGGTCTGGCTTGGGCAGGCCATAATCTTCCATATTGCCAATGGCCTTTTTGATCGCAGAGCGCGCGAGGCTGAGGCCCAGCTTGCGCGGCATCCAGGACGGCATGGCCGATTTGTCGGCGGGCTTGCCATTCATATATTTGGGCAGGACCCAGACCCCGCGCCGGGCCGAGACCCACAGGTTTTTGGCAATGGGCCTTTGGGCCAGCTCTGAGGCAATATCCATGGCCGAATTGCCCATGCCAACCACGACCACATTCTTGCCGCGCAGGTCATAGGGCTGGAAAGGGTCGCAATAGGCATGGGAATGGAAGGCCGCGCCCTCGAATGTGCCGGGATAGTCGGGGATGCGCGGGTCCCAATGGTGGCCATTACAGACGATCAAGACGTCATAGCGCCGGGTCTCGCCAGTCGAGAGGGTTACGTCCCACAGGCCGTCCGCTGCGCGCTCGGCCCGGCTAACCGCGGTGTTAAAAGTAATGGTCGGCCGCAGGCCAAAATGGTCCACATAGTCTTTGAAATATTGCAGCAACTGGGCATGGGAGGGGAAGTCGGGCCAGTCGGACGGAACCGCATAATCCTCAAAGGCTAGACGCCATTTGGACGTGTCTATGTGCAGGCTCTCATAACAAGCCGACAGACCATTGGGGTTTTTGTAATACCAATTGCCGCCAATATCATCGCTCATCTCAAAGCAGTCATAAGGCACGCCAAAATCCTTGAGCCGCTTGGCGGTTGTAAAGCCCGAGCAGCCCGCGCCGATAATGCAGGCCTTTGGCAGGTTCGATCCCATGACGTGCGTCCCTGATGTTTGTTATCGCTGTTCATATACAGGCTATCAGCCTGAGCTTGGCCGTCAAACCTTATGATCGCGCCCAAGGCTAGGTCTAGCGTCGATCCTTGGCGCTGGCATCGCGAATGGCCTTGAACTCCGCCCCCGGCTTCCATTCGGGCCAGCGTGTGCTGTCGGCCAAATCATGGCCAAGGGTGTAAAGCAGGCTTAAGTCCTGGATGGCGCCCGAATAGTCCCAATCGGGTTTCCATTCATCGGCAGGCTGGTGATAGCGATTGACAATATAGTCCTTGCGCGCCGCCTCACCGGCTTCAGGTCCGCCCTTGATCAGGTCTTCGCCTGCGCCGGCATGCAGGGCGGGTACGCCGCGCTTGGCCAAGGAGAAATGGTCGGAGCGATAATAGTGGCCAGCTTCTGGCACCGGATCGAGCGCGATCACCCGGCCCTGATCGGCCGCCGCCTTGGCCAGATCATCCTCAATCGTGCCCTTGCCTGCGCCGACCACCACCACATCGTGCGAAGGCCCGTTCATGGGCAGGCCGTCCATATTCAAATTCACCACGGTCTTGGACAGGGGATAGACCGGATTGGCGCCGTAATAGTCAGAGCCGAGCAGGCCCTTTTCCTCAGCTGTGACGGCCATAAAGACGACCGAGCGCTGGGTAGGGCTTCCGGCCTTGAAGACGCGCGCCAGTTCCAATAGGCCCGCCACGCCAGACGCATTGTCCAATGCGCCATTATAGATATCGTCGCCCTTGGCATCCGGACGGCCCCTGCCCAGATGGTCCCAATGGGCGGTATAGAGGATGGTCTGGTCTGGGTGGGACTTTCCCGGCAAGCGGCCGATGACATTGGAAGAGGTGATGGTCTCGGCCTTCATCGCAAAACTGGCCGACAAGGTTGCGCCGCCCAGGGCGACCGGCTTGAAATCCTTGGTCTGGGCTTTTGCTTTTAACTGTTCAAAATCAAGCCCGGCCAGCCGAAACAGGTCCACAGCGACCGAGCGTTGAATCCAGCCCTCCATCGGCGCGGTGGCATTGGTGTCGCTGTGCAGAATGTCGAACTGGTCCGAGGACCAGGAATTGCGCACCGTCGTCCAGCCATACCCAGCGCCGGCGGTTTCGTGCACCACCAGCACGCCTAAAGCGCCCTGACGGGCGGCTTCTTCGAACTTATAGGTCCAGCGGCCATAATAGGTCATAGCCTTACCCTCAAATGCGCCGGGCTGAGCGGTCTCAAAATCAGGGTCATTGACCAAGACCACCATGATCTTGCCGTGCAGATCCATGCCCTTGAAATCATCCCAGCCGCGCTCAGGCGCGTGAACGCCATAGCCGACAAACACTAAAGGGGCCTGGTCAATCTTGACCTCGGTTCCAACCCGGCGCGAGCCGATCACGACATCATCGCCGTCCAGAAGGGGCCGGTTCCAGCCGGTCAGATTGATCGCTGCCTTGACTGGGCGGGTAATGGCAAAGCGGTTAAGCTTTACCGGCTGGGTCCAGCCGCCGTCCTTGGCCCCCGGCACCAGGCCAATCGCCTTCATTTGCGCGCTAATATAGGCAACGGACTTTTTCTCACCCTCGGTCGCGGGGCCGCGGCCTTCGAAAGCATCCGAGCTTAGGATGCGAATATGATCCGACAGCTTGGCCGCCTCGATCGGCACGGCCGGTTCGGTTGCAAACGCAGTACTGATCCAGGCGACGGAAATCAAAAGTCCAAGCTGAAACCTGCGCATAGTCCACTCCCAAAAATCAATTCTGAGTGAGGATAGATGAGCCTGAAAAGATCGCAAAGTGTTCCGCAAGGGAAGGTGTAAATTTGCTGCATTGCACAAAATTCATTTTGTCGCGGAGCGTCAGCGACCTATATCTTTCAACCGATAGAGACTAAGCCAGCGAGTGTTCAGGTTTGGGAAGACTTATGACGCGTTTTGGATTGATCCTTTGCCTGACGGTTCCGGTGCTGGCGGCTTGTGCGGCTGTGCCCAAGCCCGCGCATGTCACCCTGCCTGAGGCCTATGAGTCCGGAAATCTGCAACGATCGGCTGCCGCCCCAGAAGTTTTGGACCAATGGTGGCAGGTTTACCAAGATCAGGACCTGACCAATCTGGTCGAGCAGGCGCTGGCCAATGCGCCCGATGCGCGGCTGGCAGCAGCGCGGCTGGCCGAGGCCAGGGCGATCCGGTCTGGCGCCCTATTGGCTTTTAATCCGCAAGGCGCAGTGCGCGGCAATCTGAACCGCACCGAAACCGACCAGATCAGCGGTGGCTCGCCGCTGCTTTCCCAATCGGGCGAAAGCAAGACGGCGGCGGGTGATTTTCAGGTCAGTTGGGAAATCGACCTGTTCGGCCGGCGCTATTTCACGCGCAAGGTGGCCAAGGCCGATCTGGCCGCAGCGCGCTTTAATGCCGAGGCGGCGCGTGCGGCCCTTGCCGCCAATGTCGCCGAAGGCGTGTTTCAGGTTCGCGGCCTGGGCATTCAACATAGTGATGCCGCCGAGACCGTACGTATCCAAACCGACTTGTATGACATGGCCAAGATGCGCAATAGCCGCGGCTTTGGCTCGGATTATGATCTCGACCGCACAGCCGCCGATCTGGCCCAGTCCCAGGCCGAATTGGCGCGTCTGACCGCCGAGTATCAAGCCGCTAAGCGCAGTCTCTTGACCCTGCTGGGGCGTGGGCCCGACCCGATCGCATCCCTAAGCTTGAGCGAAGCCTTGGGGTCTGTGCCGCAAGTACCTGCCAGCCTGCCGAGCGATCTATTGCAGCGCAGGCCCGATGTGCGTGAATCCCAGGCGCGTTTGGTCGATGCCATGGGCCGCCTGACCTTGAGCAAGCTGGCCTTCTTCCCGACCTTTACACTTCTGCCCGGGGCCGGATGGTCCGACAGCCAGAACAAGGTCTATGGCTCAACCGTGTCCTTCTGGTCGATGGGCGGCGGGGTGTCGGTTCCCATCCTCGACCAGCCCAGGCTGATTGCGCAATTGGGCGTGCAAAAAGCCCGCGCGACCCAGGCCGTGATTGCCTATGAAAAAACCGTTCAGGGCGCCTTTGCCGAGACCGACAATACCCTGGTGCGGCTCGCGGCTGACCAGACCCGGCTTGGCCTATTGACCGATGGCGAGGCCAGGGCACACCGGGCCAGTGACGCCGCCGTGCTCAGCTATAAGGCCGGTCTTATTCCGATGAGCGCGGCCCTGGAGGCCGAACGCAATTGGCGCGCGGCCCGTTCGGCCATGACCGGCGCAAAGATTACGGCCCTGCAAAGGTCTGTTCAGGCCTTTAAGGCCCTTGGCGGCGGCTGGTCCGCTGATTTGACAAAACGAACTTCGAAATGAGCCGTATTCCCATGATCCGTTCCTCTCTTATGGCCAGTTGCGCCTTGGCCCTCGTGATCACAGTGCCCTTGGCGGGTTGTGGCAAGTCCAAGGCGCCGAACGCCGCCAGCGCAATCACAGCAGAGGCGCGCTCGGTGCGCGTGGCCAAGGTCGAGAGCCGCAACATGACCGGTGGCATTGCCGCCAGCGGGCTTTTGGTCTCGCGTGAAGAGGCTGTGGCCGGGTCCGAGCTGGTTGGCTATCGCGTGGCCAAGGTGCTGGTCGAGGAGGGGGCCATGGTGCAGCAAGGCCAGGCCCTGTTGCAACTGGATGACACCCTATTGCGTGCCCAGATCGATCAGCAAAGGGCCCTGCTGGAGCAGAGGGTCCTTGCCGCTCAGATCGCCCAGACCGAGGCCCATCGCGTGGATGGCCTAGACGGCCGCGGCGTCTTGTCCGATGAGCAGATCCAGCAAAGGCGTTTTCAAGCCGATAATGCCAAGGCCGTTCTGGCCGCGCAAAAGGCCCAATTGAACGAATTATTGACGCGCCAGGCGCGACTGACTGTGCGGGCACCAGTGGCTGGCCGGGTGCTTGAACGCACAGTGCGGCCGGGCGATGTCTCGGGCGGTGGCAGCTATTTTCGTATAGCCCGCGGCGCCTTGGTCGAGCTGGATGCTGAGATGCCTGAGACTGATCTGGCCAAGCTATCGGTCGGCGACAAGGCCGAAGTGACCTTGTCCTCGGGCAAGACCTTGTCGGGCCGCGTGCGTTTGATCAGTCCAAAGATCGATGTCCAGTCTCGACTGGGTCGAGTGCGGATTCAGTTACCGATCGATTCCGATCTGCGCCCGGGCGGCTATGCCAAGGCTGTGTTTAGCGGCTCAGCCCGCCCCGTTCGCGTGGTGCCCGAGGCGTCGGTTCGGTTTGACGCTGATGGCGCCTCGCTGATGACGGTCGCAGCCAATGGCAAGGTCACTCAGGTTCAGATCAAGACGGGCCAGCGCAGCGAGGGTTATGTCGAGCTTGTTCAAGGGCCAGACATTGGTGAGACGGTGGTTTTGGGCGCCGCCTCGTTTGTGATTAATGGCGACACGATCAAGCCCTATCAGGCCGCAGCGACCACGAGCGCAAAATAATGGCACAGCTTCGCATATCGGCCTGGGCGATCAAGAATCCGATTCCGGTCGCGGTCATTTTTGCGGCCCTGACCATAGCCGGCACCTTCGCTTATGGCCTATTGCCGATCAAACAATATCCGAATGTCAGCTTCCCCGCGGTCGCGGTGACTGTGGTTCAGAGCGGGGCTGCCCCGTCGGAAATTGAAAACCAGATTACGCGTCCGATTGAGGATGCGGTGGCTGGCCTGTCCAATGTGAAGAATATCCGCTCTTCGGTGGTCCAGGGCGTCTCGACCACAGTGATCGAGTTTGAGCTGGGCCAAGATCTGCAAAAGATCACGGATGATGTCCGCTCCAAGGTCGATCAAACTCGCCAATCCCTGCCGCGCGAAATCGAGTCACCGATTGTGCAGCGGCTGGAAATGGATAATGCGCCTATCCTGTCCTATGCCGTTTCTGCCCCGGGCATGACCCAGTCAGAGCTGAGCTGGTTTATTGATGATACGGTCGCGCGGACCCTTCAGGGCGAAAAGGGCGTGTCGCAAATCTCGCGCGTCGGCGGCGTTAATCGCGAAATCAATATCATTCTCGATCCCCAACGCCTTCGCGCCTATGGCCTAACCGCCAATGCGGTGAACGAGGCCTTGGGCGTGTTCAATGCCGATGTGGCCGGTGGCCGGGCCCAGATCGGCGGGCGTGAACAGACCTTGCGGGTCTTGGGCGCTGCGACCTCTGTTGACCAGATCCGCAATCTGATGATCCCAGCCCAGGGCCGCTATGTGCGTCTGGCCGATATTGCCCAGATTGGCGATGGCGCTGCTGAAGAGCGCGGATTTGCCCGTCTAAATGGCCGACCCGCCGTCGGCTTCCAGGTCATGAAGACCAAGGAGGCCAGCGATGTTCAGGTTGAGGACCGGATCAAGGCAGCGATTGCCCGACTTGAAGCCACCCAGGCCAAGGCTGGCCGCGACATCAAGATCTATAAGATTTTCTCGACCGTCGATGAGACCCGGGCCAGCTATCATGCCACCTTGCTGTCCATGCTTGAGGGCATGGGGCTGGCGGCCCTTGTGGTGTTTGCCTTCTTGCGCGAGTGGCGGTCAACCGCGATCACCGCCATAGCCATGCCGCTATCCCTGGTCCCGACCTTTGCCTTTATGGCGATCATGGGCTTCAGCCTGAATGTGGTCACGCTTTTGGCCCTGACCTTGGTGATCGGCATTCTGGTTGATGATGCTATTGTCGAAATCGAAAATATTGAAAAACGGATCCAGGCCGGCGCCAGGCCCTATCGCGCCTCGATGGAGGGTGCGGATTCGATTGGCCTAGCCGTTGTCGCGACCACGGCGACGATTGTGGTGGTGTTTACGCCTGTCTCCTTCATGCCCGGCGTTGCGGGGCAGTTTTTCAAAGAATTTGGTCTCACCGTCTCGGTCGCGGTCTTGTTCTCACTGGCGGTGGCCAGGTTCGTTACGCCCTTGATGGCGGCCTATCTGCTCAAACCCGTTCACCATGCCAAGCCGCGCAAGCCATTTGAAGGGCCCTATCGCAAGGCGTTGGACTGGGCGCTGGATCACCGGATTATTTCGGTGGCGGTCGGCGGCGCGGTTTTTGTCCTATCGATTATGCTAACCGGCTTCTTGCCCAAGGGCTTTCAGCCGGCCTCGAATGACAATTTCTTTTATGTCAAGGTTCAGGGCTCGCCGGGGGCAACCCGCGCCGATATGGACCGCACAGTCGGCGAGGTTACACGCCTATTCATGGCGCGGCCGGAAACCGAAATGGTCTTTGCCCAGGTTGGTTCAACCATAATGACCACGGGTCCAGGCGGTGGCGGCGGCGCGGCGGATGTTCGAGACGGCACGATTACGGTGGTGTTGAAAGATCACCGCGCCTTGACCGTGACCCAGATCAAGCAGGAAATGCGCGCTGATCTTCGCACCATACCCGATGCCCGGGTGAATTTCTTAGGCGGGTTTGGCAGCGCGGATGTCCAGACCATTCTCACCAGCGAAGATGGACCTGCGCTGGAACGCACGGCCTTGCAGGTCGAGCGGGAAATGCATGAGCTGGAACAGGTTTCAGATCCAAGACCATCCTCACCGCCCAGCGGTCCTGAAATCGTCATCCTGCCGCGCAAGGACGAGGCTGCAAGGCTGGGCACCACAGCCCAGGCCATTGCCGCCGCCGCCCGTGTTGCGACTGTGGGCGATATTGATGCCAATGTGTCTAAATTTAATGATGCTGGTCGCCGGGTGCCGATCCGGGTGCGTCTAGACCAGGCCGCACGCACCGATCTTGAAGCCATTAAGGCCCTGCCCGTAGCAACCATGAGCGGCGGAACCGTGCCGCTTGGCGCTGTGGCCGATGTGGTGTTCCAGGCCGGCCCGGCCAAGATCAATCGTTTTAACCGCAAGCGCCAAATTACGATTGAGGCCGATCTGGATCATGGGGCGCAACTGGGCGATGCCGTGGCCGCTATTGACAATCTGCCGACCATGAAGGCCCTGCCCGATGGCGTTAGGCCGGCCGCTGCCGGTGACCAAAAGGCCATGGCCGAGCTGTTTGGTGCGCTTGGCATGGCGATCTTTGCCGGGGTCAGCATGATTTACGGCGTCCTCGCCCTGTTGTTCCGCAGCTTCTTTAAGCCTGCCACCATTCTATCGGCATTGCCTCTGGCGATTGGCGGGGCCTTTCTTGGGCTGATGATCATGCATTTGTCGATCAGCCTGCCTTCCTTGATCGGCATATTGATGCTGCTGGGTCTGGCCGCCAAGAATTCGATCCTGTTGGTGGACTATGCCATTGAGCTTGAGCGGACGGGCGTTAGCCAAAGACAGGCCCTGATCGAGGCCTGCCGAGAGCGGGCGCGGCCGATCATCATGACGACTGTGGCCATGGCTGCGGGCATGTTGCCGACAGCCCTGGCCTTGGGCAAGGGTTCAGAGTTTCGTCAGCCCATGGCTGTGGCGGTGATTGGTGGCCTGATCACCTCGACCGTCTTGTCCCTGGTTCTGGTGCCGGTCGTCTATGAAGTGATTGATGACTTTGAAAACTGGCTCAGGCCCAAGCTGGCCCGCTTCATTACGCCCAAGGAAGCGCCCGAAGAAAAAGCCTGATAGGCGCAAGCGCGCCCTTCCCTGAAATGCTCAAGGAAGGGCGGATTGTGGCTAGCTAGCGGTCTGGTCGCGGCCGCGGGCTGTGACTTCAAGCCGGGCTTGAGCGACCGAGGCGGCCGAGACGCCGGGGTTAAGTTTTTGCGAGACACTGGCCTCGAGGGCCACGGCGTCCTTGAAGGACAGGCCAAAGCCTTCATCGATCAGGGCCTTATAGTTTTGCGCCGCTGGCTGGGGCACGCTGGCCATGTCGGCGGCTAGTTTTTGGCAGACCGCCAACAGGTCTTGTGGCTCGACGACCCGATTGATCAGGCCCCAATCAGCGGCAGTGGCCGCATCGAGGAAATTGCCGGTGAGCGACAATTCCTTGGCGCGGGAAATGCCAATGGCACGGCTAAGTTTTTGCGACAGGCCCCAGCCGGGCATGATCCCGACCCGAGCATGGGTATCGGCAAAGCGGGCCAGGGTCGAGCCGATCAGGACGTCACAGGCTAGAGCCACTTCAAACCCGCCAGTAATGGCTGCGCCATTGATCGCGCCAATAATCGGCTTTTTACAGGCATCCATGGCCGCCACCGGATTGGCCGCTGGGTCTGTGCCAACAGCGCTGCCCAGCGCGCCTTCTTCGCTTCCCAATTCCTTCAGATCCAGGCCTGCGCAAAACGCGCGGCCTGCGCCGGTCAGGACAATGGCCCGCACACTGTCATCGGCGTCCAGCTTGACCAGAGCATCGCGCAAGGCCGTGCGCATGGCTCGTGACAAGGCATTCATCGCCTCTGGCCGGTTAAGGGTCAGGGTCGCAACGGGCCCGTCAATTTCGATATTTAGCATGGGATTACTCTTGTTAAATCTGGGGTGAAGAAGTGTGGCGGACGGCTCTAGCGGCCATAGCGGCGATTGAAAGCCCCGAGAGCGGCCATGATCTCGGTCTGGTAGTCGGTTGCGACCTCGGTCTCGTCGGGACCATTGGTGAAGATGAAAAACTGGTCATCCTCGACCTGGTCGGCAATGCGCTCGCCCGCGGTCTGCCAGGGAATGCCCTTGGCTGTTGCGGTGGCAATCATATCGGCGGCGACCTGGGCAGGCACTTCGCGCGGGCCGCCAAACCGGGCCTGACGATGGCGCAAGGAATCCCAAATATCGCTGACCACCACCCCAGGACAGATCACGCCAGTAGAGATATTGGTGCCCGCAAAATCGCGGCGCATGCATAGGCTATAGCCCATCAGGGCATGCTTGGCGGAAGTATAGGGTGCCAAGATCCCGCCGCGCTCGCTTTCGGGCAGGCCCAAGGCGTGTTCTGAGGCGGTATTGACGATTTTGCAGTCCAGGCCGCTAGCCAGCATGCCGGGCGCAAAACTGGTCACGCCCGAATAGGCCCCGGTGACATTGACCGCGAAGGACCAGTCCCACATATGGCGCGGGGTCTGGTGCACCGTGCCGCGCATACCCACACCGGCATTATTGAACAGCATCTGGACCGGCTGGCCAAACAGGCTCGGGGCCAGAGCCACCAAGGCGGCCCAGCTGTCGGGCTCGGTCACATCAAGGCCAGCGCTCTTGGCGGCCAGACCCTGATCGCTCAGGGCCTTTGCCGCCTCGGCCGCGCGCTCGGCCTGGATATCGGCCAGAATGACCTTGGCGCCGCGCTTGGCCAGGGCCGTGGCAATGCCAAGGCCTATGCCCGAAGCGCCGCCCGTTATGACCGCAACCGCACCCTTGACTGGCATGGATCTAGAACCCGCCGAGCTTGGCATAGCGGTCGCGGTGATAGGACGAGCCACCAAAACTGGCCTCCGCTACCCGCGCGCGCTTCATATAGAGGCCCGCATCATGGGCATCGGTCATGCCAATGCCGCCATGCATCTGCACCATTTCATTGGAGGCCAGATGCAGCACATCACCAACCTTGGCCTTGGCCAATGAGGCCAGGGCGCGGACATCATTGGTCTTGTCATCTAGGGCATCAAGGGCGGCTTGAACGCAGGACCTTGCCAATTCCAGATCGGTATAGAGCTTGGCAGCGCGGTGTTGCAGGGCCTGGAAGGTGCCAATGCCCTGGCCAAATTGGGTGCGGGTCTTGAGATAATCGAGCGTGATCTCAAAGGCCTGGGTGGCTGTGCCGATCATCTCAGCGGCAAGGCCGATCCGG
>CANGCO010000002.1 GCA_947452365.1 Caulobacteraceae bacterium | reverse complement strand
TGCTTCTCGGCGCAGCGCTTGAAATAATCAAACAAGACGTCCTGGGTCGAAAAATGCATCGGCCAGTCGTGATTGGGCTCAAACGAGAAGGAATACATATGGCTGGGATTATCCACCCGGCAGCCCGGATAGGTGTTTTCCAGCCAGGTTCCGCCAAAATCTGGGTTCTTTTCGATAATCTCGAACGGCACGCCGGCCTGCTGCAACCGGATTGCCGACAATATGCCCGACATACCCGCGCCAATGATCAGCACCTTCATCTTGGCCTGAGCAATTTTTTGTGTGTCTGGCGACCAGTCAGGGACTCGGCTATCGATTCCCTCCATGCCAAGCTCTTCCATCAAAAGCGGGGTATAGTGTTCAGGAACCGGACCGCCCGCGATCAGGTTCATCATCCGCGCGATCGTGGCCTTATCGGGCTCGGCTGGCAGGGGCCGTTCACCGGATAGATAGGCCTTCAAGGCTATAGCCGCCTTAGCGCGAAGCGCATCTTGCACCGCCGGACTATAGCCACCAACCTTGCTGTCGCCGAAAAAGTCGTAAACTGGCAACATGTCGTCGGTCAGAATCTGGGTCTCACCAGTCATATGCACTAGCGACATCAACAGGGCCGGCAGATGGGCCTCTTGCAATATGGCATCTAGATTGGCGGGTACGGATTTTGCACTATTCATGGCTCTTAGTCCCTTGTCCTGACAGGGGCCAAGACACCGGGTTTGCCACAACCCGCCGCACCTGGCCCCCTGATGGTCTCCCGATCCCCGGTCTTGTCTTGGCGAAAAGCCGCTTGCGCCGCCCTTCATCCGCCGATCAGGTGATCCTTGATCACCTAACTTTGCGCCGGGTTAAACGCCTTGTCCAATACAAGATGCAACCCGCGACGATCTAGCCACGAACACGGGCAAGATCCTGTGCCGAGCGCTGCCGGCTTTCCTATGGATTCAAGGTGATCTAGGATCGGGGCCTAAAATTTATGTCAGGAATATGATCATGACCCCCTCCCCCAAGGGAATGCTGTTTGGCCTAAGGGTCATTGATCTCACCTCTGTGGTGTTTGGTCCCTATGCGACCCAGATTCTTTGTGATTTGGGAGCTGAGGTCATCAAGATTGAGCCCGAGATCGGGGACAAGTTTCGGCATGCCGGCAAACCTGCCAAGACCTTTGGCATGGGCCCGGTACATATGGGCCTGAACCGCGGCAAGCAGTCGGTCGTGCTCGACCTGAAAGACCCTAACGATGCCCAGATTCTGCGCGACCTAATCCCGACCGCAGATGTCTTTATTCATAATATCCGGTCAAAGGCGATCGATCGGCTTGGTTTTGGTTATGAGTCTGTCAAGGCGCTCCGTCCCAATATTGTCTATGTGCATTGCATGGGCTTTGGCTCAGACGGACCCTATGCCGACCTCCAGGCCTATGATGATGTGATTCAGGCGGCGACCGGCACAGTCACCCTAGCGAGCCGCGTGGATGGGGATCCTAGGCCCCGATACGTGCCGTCGGTTATTGCTGACAAGGTTGCTGGGCTGCATGGGGCCTATGCCAGCCTAGCGGCCATTATCCATCAATTGCGCACCGGCCAAGGCCAACATGTCGAGGTGCCTATGTTCGAATGCTTTACCGATTTCATTTTGAAAGAGCACTTGTTCGAGGCCGCCTTTATCCCGCCAACCGGGCCTATGGGCTATCCGCGCCAGCTAGACCCTAACCGTCAGCCCTTCCCGACCAAGGACGGGTATATTAGCATTGTGCCCTATACGGACGAGGCTGTTCGCGACCTGTTTGGCGTCTTGGGCGCATCGCACATTCTTGACGGGGCCTTGTTTAATACGCCCCAATTGCGCGCACAAAATATGAGCCTGATCTATGCAGAGGTGGCACGCCTAACACCCGCCAAGACTTCTCAAGACTGGACAGACCTCTTGGCCAAGGCGCAAATTCCAGCCATGCCTGTCCGCGATATGGCCGATTTATTACAAGACCCACATATGGTTGCGACAGACTTTTTCAGCCACCAGACCCACCCTACTGAAGGCGACTATATTCAGATGCGCGCGCCGGTGAAATTTTCTGCCGCCCCCGAACGCAATCACAGGCCAGCCCCCCTGATCGGTCAGGACACGGACCTGGTCAAGGCGGGCCTCAAACAAGAGCAAGTCCAATGACCGCGCACCATATTCGCTCTGAGATAGATGCCGACGGCATAGCCACGATCACAATCGACCGGGCCGAGAAACGCAATGCCATGACCTATGCCATGCTGTTTGCCTTTACCGATACGGTCGCAAGGCTTGGCGCGGACGACAAGGTGCGCGTGATTATCGTTACCGGTGCCGACGGCAGTTTTTGTGCCGGAACCGACCTTGCCGATCTGGCCACAATACCGGGCGAGGTTCGCGGCGTACGCGGTGAGGCGCATGAGGATGGCAAATGGTGGCCCTTAATCGCCTGTCCCAAGCCGGTGATCGGGGCGATTGATGGTCATGCCGTGGGTATGGGCGCTGAGTTTTCCAGCCAGTGCGACGTGCGCATTGTCACCGAGCGCGCCAGATTTGCCTGGAACTTTGCCCATCGCGGCCTAGTACCCGACACGGGCGCAGGCAGTTGGGTGCTTCCGCGTTTGGTTGGCCCATCTCGTGCCCTGCGCCTGCTCTATTCAGGCGATGCCATTAGCGGCGCCGAGGCCTTGGCCATGGGTTATGCCAATGAATTGGTCACGCCTGAAAACCTGATGGAAGCGGCCCTGACTGAGGCGCGGCGCTATTTGAAATCCTCGCCCATGTCGCTTCGCCTGATGAAGAATCTGGTCTGGCACGGGCTAGAGCGTGACATGGCCGAGCATATGAAGGCGCATGTTGAGACCCTGGCCGGTTGTTTCAAATCGGCCGACCACAAGGAAGGCGTTGCCGCCTTTCTTGAGCGGCGCCCGGCGCAATTTACCGGGCGCTAAGGCGGCTATTGGCTAGGTTCGGTCAAGGCCTGATAGGTCAAGGTTCGGGCCGTTGCACCAAGGTCGTCCCCGCCCGTGCCGCCCATGCGCTGGATCATGCCAACAAAATAAAGGTCGTTAGCCGGATCAATCCAAAACCACGTTCCCGCCGCGCCGCCCCAGCTGAGTGTGCCCTGGCCAGCTAGGCTGCCGGCCCGGCGCGGGTCATTGACGACCATGAAATCTAGGCCAAACCCGACCGATTCATTGAACCTAGCAACCGTGCTGCCATTGGAGCTAACCAGAACATCCTTGGGGATGACATTGGTGCCCATCAGCTCCACCGTGGCCGGAGCCAAGAGCCGCACGCCGTCAAGCTCGCCCTTATTCAAGATCATCTGGGCAAAGCGGCCATAATCGCTGGTGGTCGAAACCAGACCCCCGCCGCCCGATTCCATTAAAGGCGGCTTGATATAATCCGGCAAGGTATTGCCCATAATGGTCTTGGCCTCAAACAGCTTGCCCGTCTTTGGGTCACCCATATAAAGCGTGGCGAGGCGCGGGGCTTTTTCAGCGCCGGTAGAAAAGGCCGTGTCCTTCATTTTCAAGGGGTCGAAAATCCGGCTCTTCATAAAAGCGCCCAGGGTCTGGCCGGACAGTTTTTCGACAATATAGCCCTGCAGATCGACGGAGATACTATAGGCCCAGTCCGTACCCGGCTGGAATTTCAGAGGGATGGTTGCCACCCGATTAACCGCCTCTTGCAAGCTAGGCGCAGCCAAAACCATCTTGTCGCGAAACTGTTTATCGACCGGATTAGTATATTCCAGCCCATAGCCAAACCCGGCCGTATGGCTCATTAATTCGCGCATGGTTGGCGAGCGCTTGGCTGGGACGGTTGTGATCTGGCCCTTATCATCAACCCCGCTTAGGACCGTCAGATTGGCCAGTTCGGGAATATATTTAGACACCGGATCATCGAGGTTCCATTTGCCCTCTTCAAACAGCATCATCATGGCCACGCCCGTTATCGGCTTGGTCATGGAATAGATGCGCACAATCGTGTCCTTGGTCATGGGCCGCGCATCGGCAAGCGAAGCCTGACCATAGGTCTTGAACTGAACCACCTTGCCGTGCCGCACAAGCAGCGTGCTCATGCCCGCGACCCGGCCATCCTTGACCACCTTGGCCATGGCTGCGTCCAATCTATCCAGCCGCTGAGCATCAAAGCCCACGGCTTGCGGCGCGACTGGCGCGACGAGGTCATAACTAGCGGGCTTGTCCTTGGCCAGGCTGGCCGCAGGCAAGCCTGTAGCAAACGCGGCGACGATCAGCGCTGTGCGTAAGGCGAAATGAAGTCGTGACATGAGCGCTTCCCGATTCTTGATATTTATCTTGGCTAGATTAGGGCCAGTCTTGGCACCGCCTCGTCAAGAGAGCGGCGCAAAATAGCCACCATCTGGTCAATCTCAGCATGACTAATGATCAGGGGCGGGCAGAAGACCAGGCTGTCACGAATGCCGCGCACCATCAGACCGTTCTTGATGCAAAGATCGCGGACAATCGGCCCGGCCGTGCCTTCACGGCCACCAAAGCGCTGATTTGTCCCCTTCTTTGAAACAATTTCGATCGCACCAATCAGGCCAAGCGTACGCACCTCGCCCACCAGGGGATGGTCGTTCAAGGTTGCCATGGCCTTAGCAATATAGGGGCCGGTATCGGTGCGGGTGCGCTCAATCAGGCCTTCGCGTTCCATAATCTCAATATTTTTCAGGGCCACGGCACAGGCCGTTGGATGGCCAGAATAGGTAAAGCCATGAACGAAATCACCGTCGTGGGCCTTAAGCTCGGCGACAATAAAGTCTGCGACACCGACGGCCGAAATGGGCAGATAGCCGCTGGACAGGCCCTTGGCCATGGCAATGATATCGGGCTTGATGCCATAATGCTGGTGACCAAACCATTGGCCCAGACGGCCAAACCCGCAGATCACCTCGTCACAAACCAGCAATATGCCGTATTTGCGGCAAATGGCCTCGACCTTTGGCCAATAAGACGCTGGCGGAATAATCACCCCCCCAGCGCCTTGGACCGGCTCGCCGATAAAGGCCGCAACATTTTCAGGCCCAACGGCCAAGATACGATCTTCAATAGCCTGGGCCGCACGGCTGGCAAAGACCTCCGGGTCCTCACCAAAACCGTCGTTAAAGCTATAGGGCTGCATGACATGCTCGACGCCGGGGATCGGCAGATTGCCCTGTTCATGCATATAGGTCATGCCGCCAAGGCTGACCCCGGCCACGGTTGAGCCGTGATAGGCATTCCAGCGGCTGATAAAGATCTGGCGCTGCGGCTGGCCCTTGAGCGCCCAATAATGGCGCACCAGGCGAAACACAGTGTCATTGGCCTCAGAGCCTGAAGAATTGAAAAACACATGGCTCAGATGGCCACCCATTTTCTCGGCAACCTTGGCAGCCAGCATGACCGGCGGCGGCGTCGCAGTCTTAAAGAACGTATTATAATAGGGCAGCTCCAACATCTGCTCATAGGCCGCATCCGCCAATTCCTTACGGCCATACCCGACATTGACGCACCAAAGTCCGGCCATGCCATCTAGGATCTTGTTGCCGTCGCCGTCATAAATATAGCAGCCATCGGCGCGGGTAATGATCCGGCTGCCGCCAAGGGATTCTTGCAGGCGATAGTCCGTTTGGGCTGGCAGATGGTGGGCTAGGTCCATGCGCTTGAGGGCGGCGATGTCATAATTACGGATCGGGGCAGTCATAGGCTTGGCTCCAGTCAGAAAAATGGGGATCAGGCCCCGATCGGCTCACCGCGCAGGGCGGCGCCAAACAGGGCAAAAAAGGTTTGAGATTGGGGATGGTTGGCGGTTCGCCATTCGGGATGCCACTGCACGGCGAGGACGTCGGCGCCATTGGGTTTGGCCGAAAAGGCCTCAATCAGACCATCCGGCGCTTGGGCCTCGGCCAAAAGGCCAGATGCCAATTGATCCACACCCTGATAATGCACCGAATTAACGGTCAATTGGTCCGTGCCATAGCGACTGGCCAGCACCCCGCCCTTGGTCAAGGCCACGGGGTGGTAATGATCAAACATGGCCTCAAAACTGACCCCGTCAGGGGCGTGGTGGGCGAGCGGTGCGTCCGGTGCGCTAACATCGCGGCGCAAGCTACCGCCAAGCGCAACATTCAACTCTTGAAATCCGCGGCAAATGCCAAACACGGGCTTGCCCAGATCCAGCATGGCCGCGATCAGGTCCTGGGTCATGGCGTCGCGCGGCGCATCAAAGGGGCCCGGTGCATCGTCAATCGCCTGGCCATAGCGGTGCGGCTGCATGTTCGAGGGGCTGCCCGTCAGTAAAAGCCCGTCCAGTCGTCCTGCGATCTCCGAGGCCCGCATCTGATCAGGCAAGGAGGGTACCAGCAGCGCCGCCGCATCAGCATAGGTCATGGTCGCCGTAACATAGCGGTTCATCACCGCCTGAGCCGTCTCTGCACCGACGGCGCGGTTACAGCAAATTATCCCCGTCACCGGGCGCGCCATGCTCATGACAACCGGCTCAAGCCGTCAACATGGCGGGCGAGCAAGCGTGCCAAGACAGCCAAACCGGCTCATCCCAGCTAAAGTCTTCCTGATCCCAACGCGTTAGGTTTGAACGCACCACCTTGACGCTGTGACCGGTCATAAGGGTGACATCAAACACCGTCTCTGAGCCCAGATAGGCAAGATGGGTAATGGTCCCGGCCACGACATTATGACCTTGCGGGGCATCCTCCATCTTAATCATTTCGGCGCCGTCTATACGCTTATAGATTTCGATCTTTTCAGGTCGAATAGCGGCCCAGACCGTTGAGCCGGTTGCACCGGTAACGCCATGGTCCAGATAGATGGGAACGCCCACCTCGGCAGAGTCGATCACCGCGTGATCAGGCTCATCCACCACCAACTGGCCCTCGAAGAGATTTACCTGGCCAATAAAGTCGGCAACAAAACGCGAATTGGGGAACTCATAAAGATCGCTGGGCGTCGCAACCTGCTGCAACAGGCCCCTATTCATCACCGCGCAGCGGCACGCCATGGCCAAGGCCTCGTCCTGATCATGGGTAACCATGATAAAGGTAATGCCCACCTTGTCTTGAAGCTGGGTTAGTTCTGAACGCATTTGTTCGCGCAACTTGGCATCCAGCGCCGACAAGGGCTCATCCAGCAAAAGCACGCGTGGGCGCTTGACAAGGGCCCGGGCCAAGGCCACCCGCTGTCTTTGGCCGCCCGATAATTGATCGGGCTTGCGCGGGCCATAGCCCTCCAGCTTGACCAGGGCTAGGGCTTCTTCCACCCGCTCGGCACACTCTTTTGCGCCGATGCCATCGACCTTTAGGCCATAGGCCACGTTTTGCGCCACGGTCATATGCGGAAAGACCGCATAGGATTGGAATACCATGTTTACCGGGCGCTTGTTTGGCGGAATCTCGCTGACATCTTGACCATCAATCAGGATGCGGCCCTCGGTTGGGGTCTCAAAACCCGCCAACATTCGAAGCAAGGTGGTCTTGCCACAGCCCGAAGGGCCAAGCAGGGAGAAAAACTCGCCCTCCTCAATGGTCAGGCTGACATTATCGACGGCCACCACCTTGCCATAACGCTTGGTAATGTTTTCAAAACTAATAATGGTCTTGGCCGGGGCCTTGGCGGCTGTTTGTGGGGCGGACATGGTAAATGGGTCCCTCTTAAGCTTTAGGGTCGGGGGCATGGCCACCGGCGACAGCGTCCGTACCCTGAAAACGCAGGGCCAAGGCCGTAAGTATAACGGTCAAGACAATCAATAGGGTCGAGGCGGCATTAACCTCAGGCGTCACCGAGAACCGCACCATGGAATAGACCTTGACCGGAAAGGTCACTGTGTCGGGTCCTGAGGTAAAGAAGGTGATGACAAAATCATCGAGGCTCAACGTGAAGGCGAGCAAGGCCCCGGCAATTAGAGACGGCTGCATATGCGGAATAATGACATCGCGGATCGTCATCCATTCACCCGCCCCCAGATCCTTGGCCGCTTCTTCCAGTTCGCGATTGAACGAGGCCATCCGCGCACGTACGACCACGGCAACAAACGGAAACGAAAACGAGATATGCGAGATGATGATCGCACCGAGATTTAACGGCCACGGCAACCCGCTGGGCCATGGCATGACCTTGGCGAAAAACACCAACATGGCCACGCCCATACAGATCTCCGGCACAACGATCGGCAGGGCCATGGCCCCATCCAGCACGGTCTTGCCGCTAAAACGAAACCGCCAAAGTAAGAGTGCGGTCATGGCCCCAAGGATCACACTGACCAAAGTGCAGATCGCTGCAATGGTTAGGGAATTGCCAAAAGCGGTCAACAGGCTCTGATCGTGGAGGACCTGCTCGTAATAGTTGAGCGTAAACCCCTTCCAGACAATATTGCGTTTGGAGTCGTTGAAACTAAAGGCCATTAAGGTCAGGAGCGGCGCGTACAGGAAGACCGAGACCATGACCAGCCAAGCCTGAAGCGGCCAGCGACGCAGATATTCCAGGGGGCCCGGCGCGGCCCGCTTTTGGCGCTTTCTCATGCCTTGGCCCCCGCATTGCGTTTGGCCAAGACCGCCTGCAGCGCAATGGCGATGAAGGTCATATACATCAATAGGAAGGACAATGCGGCGCCGAACGGCCAGTCATTGGCCCGCTTGAACTGGCGCTCGATAATATTGGCAATCATCTGGCTATCGGGACCGCCGAGCAGGTCCGGCGTCAAATAGGCCCCAAGGGCAGGGATAAAAGTGATCAATATGCCAGAGGCAATGCCTGGCAGAGCCAGTGGCGCTACTATCTGCAACATGGTGCGGGCATGGCCGGCACCAAGATCAAGGCTAGCCTCGAGTAGCGAACGATCTAGGCGGTCTAGGGCCGAATAGAGGGGCAAGACCATAAACGGCAGATGCACATAAACTAGCCCAAATACGACCGCGAAATTATTATGTAGCAATTCCAGCGGCACAAAATCGCCCAGCGGCTTTAAGCCGGCAAAGGTCATAAGCCCGCCGGCATGGGTCCAGAGCCAATGATAGGTCATATTAACATAACCCTCGTCACGCAGGACCGCGATCAGGGCATAGGTGCGGATCAGGAGATTGGTCCAGAACGGAAGCATGATCAGCAAGATCAGCCAGGCCTTGAGCTTGTCCGGCGCAAACGTAATGGCCAGCGCCACCGGAAAGCCCAGCACGATACAAAGGCCTGTGGTTAGGGCCGCAACCCCGACAGACTTGACGAATATACCCACATAGAGCGGCTCAATCGCCCGAGTATAATTGGAAAATGTACCGGTAAAGGCAATCTGAGTCAGGCCAATATTCGTGCCAAAACTATAGACCCAGACAATCGCCAGGGGGATCAGAAAGAACAGGACGAGCCAAAACAAGGGTGGCCCCAGCACTAGGGCAAAAACCGATTTTGCCTTTCGCCAACTCTGTTCCATCCAATCCCCCTTTAGTCTTTTTTTGGGAAGGTTGAGGGCCTAGGCCGCCCGGACCCGAGTAATGGCTTCCTCAAACAATTTGGCTTTTTCAGCCCCTTCAAAGGCGCCGTATTCGCACTTGTCCATCATGGACTTGGGCGGGAAGATGACCGGATTGGCGCGGTAGCTGTCTGGCATAAGGGCCTTGGCCGCTGCATTCGGGGTAGGATAGAGAATGGTCTTGGTGATCGCCGCACCGGCCTGGGCATCCAACAAATAATTGATGAAGGCATGAGCATTATTGGGCCTAGGCGCGCCGACCGGGATGCATAGGGTATCGGAATTGATCAGGCTGCCTTCCTTGGGCACGACGAAATCGAGATCGGGATCCTCCTTCATGACCTGGGCAATATCGCCATTATATTCCAGCACCAGATCGACATCACCAGCCAGCAACATGTCCTGGCCATTATCGTCATGGAAGGCCTTGATATAAGGCTTTTGCTTGATCAACATTTTTTCGATCTGCGCGACCATGTCGGGCTGGATGCCATTGACCGAATGGCCAAGATATTTGGCGGCCAAGCGCGTCAGGTCAGCAGACTCAGATAGCAAGGCAATGCGGCCCTTGTATTGGTCGGAATCGAAAATGTATTTCCAGCTGTCAGGCACACCCTTGACCTTGGACTTGCGATAGCCAATCCCCAGAACCAGCCACGTATAGGGCATGGAATATTTACGGCCTGGGTCAAAGTCGGGGTTCAAAAAGGCCGGATCAATATTTTTCATATTGGGAATCTTGGTATGGTCCAGCGGCATCAGCATGTTGGACTGGCTCATGCGCGTCACAAATTCATTGGACGGCACGATCACATCAAAGCCGGGGTTTCCGGCCTTGAGCTTGGCGAACAATTCGTCATTGGTCGCAAACAGGCTCATGCTGACATCAACGCCACTAGCTTTTTTGAAATCCGCCAAGGTGGTGGGGCCGATATATGTGTCCCAGTTATAAAAGTTCAGCTTAGGCTCTTCTGCCCCGCCTGCCGCCTTGGTATCAGCCTTTGGGTTGCAACCGGCTAGACCGCCCGCAAAACTCAAGCCAACAGCGGCAGCCCCGGAGGCGCCTAGGGCGGTGAGCAGTGATCGTCTTGAAGCACCGGACTTGTCACTCATAATCTTCCCTCTCTTTTGGCTTGGACTGAGGCCAAGTCGTTTATGTGATCGCGCAGTCTGGCCCAAGCATTTCGGGCCCTGCAGCACTTCGACGACCAAACAGCGTCTTTTTCAAGCGTTGCGCAAATACCAGTCAAAATCTAGCGATGTTACGACCTCAAAAAAGCGTGCCTGTTCGGTGCGTTTGACCGAGACAAACATGTCGACAAAGCGATCGCCAAGATATTCCCGCAAAACTTTGGACTGGTCCAACAAATCGACGGCGGCAAACCAGTTAGACGGCAGGCGCACATTGGCCGCCTGGGCTGCAGCATAACCATCCCCGACCACGGCGGGGCCTGGATCGATCTTATGGTTAATCCCGAAATGCGCACAGGCCAAAATCACGGCCAAGACCAGATACGGATTGGCATCCGCCCCGGCCACCCTGTGCTCGACATGGCGGGTATGGGGAAGGCCTGCTGGCACACGCAAAGACACCGTGCGGTTATTGACGCCCCAGGTGGGGGCAACCGGCGCATAGGAATTGGCCTTAAAACGGCGATAGGAATTGGCATTGGGCGCAAAGATCGCCATGCCCTCGCCCAACAGGTCCTTCATACCGCCAATGGCATTCTTGAGCATGGGCGAGCCTTGCAGGTCCTCGCTGGCGCAAAGGTTTTCGCCGGCGGCATTATTAAAGCTGACATGCATGTGAAAGCCGCTACCGGCCCGGTCAGACCAGGGCTTGGCCATAAAGGTTGCCTCGCAGCCATGACGCAGGGCCACACCCTTGGCCGCGCGTTTATAGAGCAAGGCATCGTCAGCAGCGCGTAGCGCATCAGGCTTGTGCTTGAGGGTTAGTTCGACCTGACTGGGCGCAAACTCTGAAATCGCGCCTTCGAGCGGCACGCCAAGCACATCGCACGTGGCCCATAGCTCGCGCAAAAAGGGCGAGATCGCCTCTAGCTCAGGCAAACCATAAACCTGAATCCCGGTCGGGCGGTGCCCGGTCTGGGCCGAGCGCGGCGGCTGTAAATCACCGTCCGCCGTTCGCTCCAGATCGACGAGATAATATTCCAGCTCGCAGGCCGTGACTGGGGTCAGGCCATCGGCGGCGTAGCGGTCGAGCACGCGTTGCAGCACATGGCGCGGATCCAGATCATTCGGGGTACCATCTAGTTCATATAAGGACAGCATGACCTGGCCCATATCCGCGCCCAGCCAGGGTGCTGCGGTCAAGGTGCCCGGCACGGGCCTTGCGAGACGGTCGGCATCGCCATCTTCCCAGACCAGACCCGTTTCCTCGCAATCGGCCCCATTGACATCAACCACAAGAACCGAGCCCGGCAAGAAGCGGCCATATTCATAGATCGGCATCAATTCGTGACGACGCAGGCGCTTGCCCCTGGGCACGCCGGCCATGCTGGTAAAAAACACATCGAAAAACTGGATGTGGGGATTGGCATCCAAAAAGGCCTGACATTCATCGGGCGTGGCCACACCACGGCGCGGCGGCGGTGCAGAGGCGAAAGGCTTGGTCATGCGTGGCGGCTTTCTAGGGCAAGGGCAAAGGCATCTATGGCGTCAATCAGCCGGTCAATCTGGGCATTGGTCGTTACCGGAGACACCAGCATCATATTGTGAAAAGGCGCAATCAGAACGCCGTGATTAATCAAATAAAGATGCAAGGCTTCCAACAGGTCATGATCAAGGGCTGCGCGCATCTGCTGGGCATTTGTCGGCGCTGGGTTGGCAAAGACAAGCTCGACCCGCGCGCCAATCTGAACCGCGCTCCAAGCCAAGCCATGCTTGGCAATGACCCGATCAAGACCCGCCACCAGACGCGCCGCACCCGCCAGCATATGATCATAGGCCTGCGGGGTCATAACCTCTTCAAGCATAACCCGCATCGCCGCTAGCGATAGGGCATTACCTGACAAGGTCGTGCCAATACCCGAATAGCCTGGGCCAATGGCCTTGGCCGCCGCGATCATGCGCTGCGATAGCTCAGCCGTGACGCCCCAGACCGCTGCGGGCACACCGCCGGCAATGGCCTTGCCAAGGGTGAATATGTCTGGCTCCAGACCATAGGCCCGCGTCGCGCCACCTGGCCCCGTCGATATCGTATGGGTCTCGTCAATTAAAAGTAGCGTACCATATTGACGGGTTAGTCGGCGCAGGGCGTCCAAATATCCGGGCAGCGGCGCGATCATGCCGCAATTGGTCATGACGGGCTCGGCCAAGACACAGGCCACATCGCCCGGCGCAAGCGCTGCCTCTAAGGCTGCCAGATCGTTAAAATCAATCACCTTGGCAAGGGCGCTGACATCATGCACCTGACCCACAAGTCCAGGCTTCATGCCGGGCTTGCCCGATGCCAGGCTAACAAAGGTGTCATCGACCGCACCGTGATAGCAGCCATCAAACACCAATATCTGATCGCGCCCGGTTACAGCCCGGGCCCAGCGAATAGCGGCGCGATTGGCATCGGTGGCGGTATTGGCCGTCTGCCAAAACGGCAGACCAAAGCGCGCGCTCAGCAATTGGCCAACCACCACAGCATCCTTGGTCGGCAACATAAAGCCGGTGCCTTTTAACGCTTGGTCGCTCAGGGCCCGCGCCACGACCTCCAGACCATGACCAAACATGGAAGGGGTGTCGCCGAGGCAAAAATCATCATAGGCTAGACCATCCATGTCGGTAATCTGAGCCTGATGAGCGCTGGCCGCAAAAATGGGAAAGGGGCTCGCCCAGTCGTCCATCCAGTGCATCGGTACCCCGCCCTGCCAATGGGCGCTCGCCAGCTTGGCCATGGCCGCGCTTTGGGGGTGGGCATCAACAAAGCGTAGGCGCTCGACTGCCAATAGGCGCGACAGGACATTGGTGCGGGGGGCCAGTAGGTCCTGATTTGTGATGGTCACTAAAGGCCCCCAAAACAAAGGTATTTGGTTTCCAGGTACTCGCTCAAGCCTTCGGACGCGCCTTCACGACCAAGGCCGCTTTCTTTCCAGCCACCAAAGGGCGCAACCTCGGTGGAGAACAAGCCCTCATTAATGCCAACCATGCCAAATTCCAGCGCCTCGGCAACGCGCCAGCAGCGCGAAACATCGCGACTATAAAAATAGGAGGCTAGGCCGTAAGGCGTGCCATTGGCCAGGGCTATGGCCTCAGCCTCGGTCTCAAACCGCACCAGGGGGGCGACAGGGCCAAAGATTTCTTGGGTAAAAACATCCATATCCGGGGTGACATCCACCAAGACCGTCGGATTAAAAAACTGGACCCCAAACGGGTGGCGGCTGCCGCCGACGAGGGCCTTTGCGCCGCGCGACAGGGCCTGGGCGACCAGATTGTCGACCTTGTCTATGGCCTCCGCATTGATCAAGGGACCAATGACTGTGTCGTCTGACGTGCCCGACCCGACAACAAATTCGCCTGCCGCCTTGGCCAGTCGTTCGGCAAAGGCGTCGTAAATGCCCGACTGGACCAGCATGCGATTGGCACAGACACAGGTCTGACCCGCATTGCGGTATTTAGACGCCAAGGCCCCGGCGACGGCGGCGTCCAGATCGGCATCATCAAACACGATAAAGGGCGCATTGCCGCCAAGCTCAAGTGACAGCTTTTTCACCGTACCCGCGCACTGGGCATAGAGAATCTTGCCAACCTCGGTTGAGCCAGTAAAGGACAGCTTGCGAACTCGGCTATCCGAACACAGGACCTGGCCGATGGCCTTGACATCGGTGCCAGTAACAATATTCAAGACCCCCGCGGGAAGCCCCGCCTCCATGGCCAGCCTGCCAATCGCCAGCGCACAAAGCGGAGTTTCCTCTGAAGGCTTGACCACAATCGTACAGCCTGCGGCAAGCGCTGGCCCAACCTTGCGGGTGATCATGGCAATCGGGAAATTCCAAGGCGTGATGGCCGCGCAGACCCCGACGGGCTGTTTGATTGACATCATGCGTTTGGAAGCGGCTGTGGTCGGGATGGTATGGCCATAGGCACGCTTAGCCTCTTCGGCAAACCATTCGATAAAGGCAGCGCCATAGGCCACCTCACCGCGCGCCTCGGCCAAGGGCTTACCCTGCTCAGCCGTCATCAGCTGAGCGAGGCCTTCGGCGTTTTCCAAGATCAGGCCATACCAGCGCATCAGTATGGCGGCTCTGGCCTTTGCGGTCATAGCCGACCAGGCTGGCAGGGCCGCATCGGCGGCGGCAATAGCTTGGCGCGCGTCTTCCGCCCCAAGGTCTGCGACCTCGGCAATCACCTTGCCATTGGCCGGGTTGGTTACGACAAACTGTTTGGCACCGCTGACCCAGTGTCCATCAATCAGGGCCTGGGGGGTAAAATCAAACATTGGGCGTCCTTATGGAAGTTTGCCTCGGCTAAGGTGCAAAACTGTGATCACAATTTACAAGGCCGTGGGGTCTGTCAAGCCTTGGTCGGTTTCTTGTATCGGCGTTTGGGGGCCAGGGGGGGCGGCTTGGCCTCGTCACTCAATACGGCCTCGCGCATGCCGTCCATGCCTTGCAAAATGTCAGCGGCCATAGCGTTTCGCACAGTTTCGGTATTGCCCGCCCTTAAGCCGGCAAGCGCTTCGACATGAAAGTCCGCGCCAAGCCCGGCCGTGCCAAGCCTGCCAAATACCACCCGCATAAACGGGCCGATCTGCAACCAAAGCCCGCCCGCAATTGATAAAAGCACATCCGCGCCCGCCGCCTCATAAAGCGTAAAATGAAAAGCATGATTGGCGGCCATATATTGATCAACATCCCCAGTTTGCACCCCAATACCCAAGGCCTCGTCAATTCGCTCTAGGGTCTGGATCAAGATTGGTGATGCCTTGACGGCTGCAAGCGCGGCAAGCTCAGGCTCGATCCAGAGCCTAGCCTTTTGCAGCTGGGCCAGGCGCTCCGAGGTCAGGGAGGGTACAGAGAGACGCTTATTGGCCGGATTAATCGTCAAGGCACGCTCAGCCGATAGCCTGCGGACCGCATCGCGCACTGGCATGGGGCTGACGCCAAGCTCAGCGGCTAGGCTGCGCAAGGACACACCCCGTCCCGGCGCAATCTTGCCGGTTATCAAGGCAAGCCGCAGGGCATCATAGACCTGATCATGAACGGCGACGGCCTCGGATAGGGCGCGGCGCGGCTTTGTTTGGCTCAAGGCTTATCGGTTCCTATTCTAATTTGTGATCACAATGCTATAAACTGAGCACAAGCGCCAGTCCCGGCGCCTTGGTGGATTTGCTGCAGGATATGGGTCATGGCTGATTTTGGTTCCAATGCACTGGACGCCTATTGGATGCCGTTCACGCCCAATCGGCGGTTCAAGTCTGATCCGCGCATGCTCGCCGGGGCCAAGGACATGCATTATGTCACAACAGACGGCCGGCTGATTCTAGACGGCACCGCCGGGCTTTGGTGCGTTAATGCTGGCCATAGTCGGCCGCGTATTGTTGAGGCCATACGACGACAGGCTGGCGAGCTTGATTACGCGCCCTCATTCAATCTGGGCCATCCGATCGCCTTTCAATTTGCCGCCAAGCTATCGGCGCTCATGCCCTTTGACTTGAAGAAAATCTTCTTTACGGGCTCGGGTTCTGAATCGACCGATACGGCCTTAAAGATTGCCATCGCCTATCAGCGCGCACTCGGCAAAGGCAGTCGCACCCGTCTGATCGGACGCGAGCGCGGCTATCACGGCGTCGGTTTTGGCGGCATTTCGGTCGGCGGCATTGTCAAGAACCGGATGAATTTTGGCACGCTCCTGACCGGTGTCGACCACCTGCCCCACACGCATGACCCGGCCAAGAATGCCTTTTCCAAGGGCCAGCCCGAGCATGGGGCCGATCTGGCCGATACGCTGGAGCGGCTTGTGGCCCTGCATGACGCCTCGACCATAGCCGCCGTGATTGTCGAGCCGGTCGCGGGCTCAACCGGGGTATTGATCCCGCCCAAGGCCTATCTAGAACGGCTACGGGCCATTTGTGACAAGTACGGCATCTTGCTGATCTTTGACGAGGTCATTACCGGCTTTGGCCGCCTTGGCGCGACCTTTGCGGCCCAGCGTTTCGGCGTGCGCCCGGACATGATCTGTATGGCCAAGGGCCTGACCAATGCCGCTGTGCCCATGGGCGCGGTTGCCGTCAGCGATACGATTTATGACACCTTCATGTCGGCTGCCGAGGCCCCGATTGAGCTGTTTCATGGCTTTACCTATTCAGGCCATCCGCTCGCTTGCGCCGCCGGCATTGCCACGCTGGAAACCTATGCCGAAGAAGACCTGTTTGCCCGCGCGGCCAGCCTAGAGCCCTATTGGCAAGAGGCGGTCCATAGTCTGAAAGATGCGCGCCATGTCATTGATATCCGCAATCTGGGCCTGATCGGCGGGATCGAGCTGGAACCGCGCCCCGGCAAGCCGACTGAGCGAGCCATGGAGGCCTTTATCAGCGCCTTTGATCAGGGCGTTATGGTCCGGGTCACAGGCGATATCATCGCCCTATCCCCACCCCTGATCATCGAAAAGGCCCATATTGACCAGATCGTAGAGACCTTGCGCAGGGTCCTAGCGGCGGTGGACTAAAGCCCAAGGGCTTGGGCCACGGCCGCATGAGTGATCTTGCCGGCGCGGACATTGAGGCCTGCAAACAGACCTGGATCTTCAGCCATGGCGCGCTCAGCCCCCTTGGTCGCCAAGGCGCGAATATAGGGCGCGGTGGCCGCGGTCAGGGCATAGGTCGAGGTCAGGGGCGCAGCGCCTGGCATATTAGCGACGCAATAATGCACCACGCCATCAACGACAAAGGTCGGGTTGGTATGGGTGGTGGGTCGGCTGGTTTCGAAACAGCCGCCTTGATCGATTGCCACATCAACCAAGACCGCGCCTTTTTGCATGCGGCCAAGATCGGCCCGGCTGACTAGCTTTGGCGCAGCAGCACCGGGGACCAGCACACAGCCAATCACCAGATCCGCCTCGGCCACAGCCTTGGCAATAGCGTGCGGCTCAGAAAACAAGGTCGTGACCCGCCCGCCAAACTGGGCATCGATCTGGGCGAGGCGCTCGAGTGAAATGTCAAACAAGGACACCTGGGCATGGTGGCCGACCGCCATCTGGGCCGCATTAACCCCAGACACGCCGCCGCCCAGGATCACCACCTTGGCCGGGGCCACGCCTGGAACCCCACCAAGCAACAATCCGCGCCCGCCAGTGGGACGCAAAAGCGCATTGGCACCGACATCAACCGCCATGCGCCCCGCCACCTGGCTCATGGGCGCAAGCAAGGGCAATCGTCCTGCGCGGTCTGTGACGGTTTCATAAGCAATCGCCGTACAGCCAGACTTCATCAAGCCTTCAGCCTGGGCCTTGTCGGCGGCCAGATGCAGATAGGTAAATAAGACATGCCGGGCCTCTAGTCGCGCAATCTCAACCGCTTGCGGCTCCTTGACCTTGACGATCATATCGGCGCGCTCAAACACGGCATCGGCATTGGGCAGAACCGTGGCCCCGGCCGCCTCATAATCGGCATCGCTAAAGCCAAGCCCAGCACCCGCCTGGGTCTCGACCACCACCTCGGCACCGTCCAGCACCAGCATGTGGGCTATGCCGGGGGTCATGCCGACCCTGTATTCCTCGACCTTGATTTCCTTGGGCACGCCGATCCGCATGGTCTGGTCTCCATTAAGGTGAACTGGGCCTAGTCTAGACCCGTCTCGCTGGTGGTTTTCGCCTTATTCCCTAGGTCAGACTCGATTTTTTCGCAGAGTATGCGAATATACGCCCCGATTTCGGCGAAAAAGTGAGCACATCATGACAAGCCCAGAGCTTGACGTCATTGACCTAGGCCTATTGGCCGCCTTGCAAAAAGACGGACGCATGACCAATGCGCAATTGGCCGAACGGACGCACCTGTCTGAAAGCGCGTGCCTTCGGCGCGTGCGATTGCTCGAACAAAGAGGGGTGATTGAGCGCTATGCGGCCATGGTCAATCAACGCGCTGTCGGCCTGCCGCTCAGCGTGTTTGTCACCATAGCCTTATCGTCCCAGTCCGAAGCCGCCCTCGCCGCCTTTGAGCGCGAGATCGCAACCGTACCCGAAGTGATGGAATGTTATTTGATGACCGGCGCGTCAGATTTTTTGGTGCGGGTCGTGGCCAAGGATGTCGATGATCTAGCGCGCATCCACTCCACCCGCCTGACCCGCCTGTCCGGGGTCAGCCGGGTGACCTCATCGATTGCCCTACGCAGCATAGTCAAACGCCCGGACTTGCCGATTGCAGGCTCCAGGCGCAGCTAGGCCGTCAGACCCCGCCCTTCCCCGATGATCGAAGGAAGGGGCGGGCTTAATCAGACCATTTCAAACTTGATCGGCAGCTTCTTTGGGCCGCCTACGAAATTGGTTTCAGCCCGCTCTGGCGCGCCGTTAAAGCTGACCGATTTTAGGCGCGGCAGCATTTCTTCGAACAGGATGCGCATTTCCATCTTGGCGAGATGTTGGCCAAGGCACAGATGCGCGCCATAGCCAAAAGCCAGATGCTTGCTAGCGCCGCGATCAACGCGGAAGGCATCAGGCTGATCAAATACCTCCTCGTCGCGATTGCCCGACGGATAGGACAGCATCATCCAGTCGCCCTTGGCGATCTTGCGTCCGCGCAGTTCATAGTCTTGAGTTGCCGAGCGCATAAAATGTTTAACCGGCGTAACCCAACGAATGGCCTCATCGACCAGGCCTGGGATCAGTGACGGGTCCGCCTTTAGCTTGGCTAATTCGCCTGGGTTTTCGCAAAGGCCCCAGATCGCACCGGCCGTGGAGGACGAGGTGGTGTCATGGCCTGCCGTGGCCACGATCACATAATAGCTCATGGCCTCAAAATCACCGATTGGCTCACCGTCAATCTTGCCATTGGCGATCACAGTGGCGACATCGTCTTGGGGATCGGCCCGGCGGGCGGTAGTCACCTGGTGGAAATACATAAAGAAGTCAGCTAGCACAGCCTGGATCGCGGCTAGGGTTGCGTCGGAATCCTCCAGCGCCTCGCCGCCACGGTTAAGCTCGGGGTCTTGCGAGCCAAATAATTCCTGCGTCAGGCGCAACATGCGCGGCTCATCCTCTGGCGGCAGGCCAAGAATTTCCATAATCACCCGAAGCGGATAATGCAGGGCGACATCGGCGACAAAATCACACTCGCCGCCGAGCGAGGCCATATGGTCGACATGCTTACGGGCAATGGTGCGAATGCGGTCTTCGAGCTTGCGGATATTTTGCGGCAGGAACCAGGCCTGGGTCAGGACGCGGAACTTTGGATGGTCAGGCGCGTCCATCTGCACCAGGCTGCGCACCAGATGCGGACTACCGCCGGTCATTTCCCGTACCTTGGCATCGGCATCGACCGTGGTCAGGGTGGTGGGCAGATCGCCGCTATGAAACAGGTCGTTTTGGCGACTGATCTCGAGAATATCCGCGTGCTTGGTCACAAGCCAAAACGGCGCAAAGCCCTCAATATGGGTCATACCCAAGGGCTGATTTGTCCGCAGCCAACGCAGGGCGTCATAAAGGGCCGTATCATCGGCATAGGCTTTTGGATCAACAACCGCGCGGGCAATATGGTCAGGAATGGAGACGTCTAGGCTGGACATGGCGCTTTCCTCTGGTCATTCCCGATCACGGGGAAGATTTGAGCGCCTAAGATGGCTCTATTCCGTTGGGTAAGAAAAGGGGTTTGGTTCAAACCCTGTGTGTTTTTAGCGGATCAGGCCGCCATGGCCCTTTGCCAGCCACGCACAAACACCCCGCGCTGGCCCGAAACTGGCGAAAACGCCTCGGTTAGTCCAAGTACGGTCTCCGTATCGCCAAGCACCAGATAGCCCTCAGGATTAAGCACGCCGGCCAATTGTTCGAGCACCTGTTTACGCGTCGGGCCATCAAAGGCCTCAAGCACATAGCGGCAGAAAATCACATCAAACCGCCCAATAGGGCTCAGATCCGCGATCAGATTAAGCCTGCGCCAACGCACTTGTCGGCGGATACTTGCCGACAAGTGCCAATGGGCATCCTGCTTGGTAAAATGCTGAACCAGTTGCCGGGCGGGTAGGCCGCGCTGGATATCGGCCTGGGTATAGATCCCGGCCTGGGCCTTGGTTAGGCACCGCTCAGACAGGTCTGAGGCATAGATTTCAACTGGCGTTGCCATATGGCGCGCCTGTTCGGCATCAACAAGCATGGCCAGGGAATAGGGCTCTTCGCCCGTGCCACACCCGGCGCTCCAGATCTTGATCGGGCCTGACCTTCGACTGGACGCTAGACTTGGCAAGAGGACGTCGCGAAACTGGTTGAATGGCGTGCCGTCGCGGAAAAATGCGGACTCGGTCGGGATCATGCCATCGGCGACAGCCCACATCAAACGCTGATCTCGCTGAGTTCGGATGGCCGATAGCAGGGCATCAACAGAGTCAAAACCTTCGCGCCGTGCGACAGGCGCGAGCCGGTGCAGGATCAGGTATTCCCGGTCAGGATCAACCACGACACCGGTTCGGGACTGGACGATCAAGCGCACAAGGGCGAGGGTTTGCGGCGTCATATAAGACCCATCGCCGCAAACTTGCCACGGATGATATCGCCATCAAACGGCTTCATGACATATTCGTTGGCCCCGGCATCGAGCGCCGCCACCACATGGGCCTTGTCATTCTCGACCGTGCAAAACACCACGACCGGCTGATGACCGCCGGGTTGTTGGCGCAATTGGCGGACAAAATCCAGGCCATTGAGCACGGGCATATTCCAGTCCAACAATATGGCATCAGGCATGGTCGCCTGACACCAACTCAAGGCCTCTAGGCCATCACTGGCCTCGGCCACTTCAAAGCCCATCCCTTCAAGGATGCGTCGCGCGACCTTGCGGATGACACGACTGTCATCAACAACCAGACTGGTCCTCACGCGCGCGCCTCCCCATCCTAAACCCGATTTTGCCGCAGGTTTGGTTAAGGAGGGTTTTAATTTTCTGATTTTATTAGGTAATAATAATTATTATCAGGTGTGCCTAGGCGGGCAAGCGGGCGACAATTTCGACTCGGCCTTCGCTCTCAGCCAGGTCCAGATATCCGCCGGCGTCTTTCAGCAAGGCCTGCAAATAATAGGCCTGAACCCAGTGCCCACCCACGCTCTGTCCCTTTGGCTCACCGTTTAGACCGCTCAGCACTTCTGGCCGCATGCGCACTCTTTGGCCGGTCGCTTCAAGGCTGATCACCACAGAGGTGCCAACCTTTTGCACACCCAGCCTTGCCAGCCCGCCTGAAGGCAGGGCACCGGTGGCGATCATGGCCAGGTTCAATAGCACCCGGGCGGCAGGTTTATGCAATTGGGGCAAGGTGACCGCCCATTCCAGATCGGGCCGCACATGACTAAACAGTCCGCGGGTCAAGCCTTCCAATTCCCGGGCATCAAACAATTCCGCCGTGGACGAAGCACCATAGGCCACCCGTATAAAAGCCAGCATCTCCACCAGCTTGCGCGCGCTGCTCGACACCAGGCCCATGGCCTCGTCGCGCATGTCTTGGGCAGAAGGGTCGTCTAGCAGGTCCAGACCGGACACAATCGCGCTGGCCGGGCTGATAATGTCATGGCAAAGCCGCGCCGCCAAAAAGGCCGCAAGGTCGGCAGCGCCGACCGGCTCAAGATCAGTGGCCAGATTAGTCATGGTCAGGCCAAACCCTCTATTGACGGATCCAAGCGCCCAGCCATGACCTGATTTGCCAACACCGCCAATCTAGGATCGTGATTATTTGCGCGTCCAAACCCCGCCCATGGGACGATAAAACTGGCCGACCGGCAGCTTATTGATCAGCTGGGTTGCCACGGCCTGCCCTGCGGCATCCGGGCTAACGCCAGTCTTGGCGGCAGTTTCACGAAAGACCGCCGCGCGGCCAGCATTGATCTCGTTCACGGCTGTCTGCAAATCAGGGGCCGGAGCCGTGCCCTGAACAAACCCCAAAAAGCCGTCGCCCTGCTCGCCAACCAAACCGCGCAGCTTGGCGATATCAATCAGGGCCTTGGCCGAGGCCGTATCGGCCTTGGCCGAACTGCTTATCAAGGCGGCCACGCCAAGACCTGCCGAGATTGGCGCCAGGGTCAAGACTGCCGCTGCCATAAGGCTGGGCAGCCAAGGGCGGGACGAAGAAACTTGGACTTGGGTCATGTTTGCCCTCCTGGGCCAAATATCAAAAATTAGAACAGGTCCGGATTTTGCTGGATCAAGGCCTGGACCTCCTTGTCCAGGCGAATGCGCACATCGGCATCCAGCTTGGCATAGATCGAAATCGGATCGACCTTGATGCGAATGGTTGGGGCACATGCCACCAGACCAAGACCAAGCACCGAGGCCATCACCGCCGCCTTGGGCATGAATGGATGTGTTAGATAAGCCTTGGGCATAATCAAAATCTCCTCCGGTCTCAATAAAACTTGATCAGGGCTGAACCGGGACTGAACGACGGGTTGGCGGGGCCTCATCCTTGGCATGGCGCTCAAACGCCTGTTGAACAGCCTTGATCAAATCACCAAAATTCAGCGACGTATCTAGGGTTAAATCAATTGGGGTCCCCTTGGGCAGGGCAATGGGCTTGTCAAAGGCCCGGCCCGCGACAAGATCGCGCAAGGCAATCTTGGACGGGACATCCTTTTCCGGATCATTCCGACCCTTGATATGAAACACTAGGCCAAGTCTGGCACCCGGCAGACTGTCGATGCGGGCATCAAGGCTGTCAAAGGCAAGGTTTTCCATCGCCTGATAGGCAAAATCTTGAATCGCATTTCCGCCCAGCGGCGCAGGCGGCCCGGCTGTAACCGCGCCGCTGCCGGTTGCGCTGCCGGTTTGCAGCCCGCTCAAGGCTGTACGCGCAATCGACAAGCGCCCAGCACCGCGCGCGACCAATTGACCGCCGCTAATCTGGATGACGCCATTCTTAAGCGCGAACGGAAGAGTTCCGTCGACAATCGCTGTAATCTTCACCTGATCGGCTAGAGGCGAGGCAGCCAGAATCTGACCCAGGTCGACCCCGTCCAGCACTAGACTGCCCGTGACGGCCTTAGACGGATCCAGCGACAGGCGGCTTGGCTCCAGCCAGACCCGCCCCCCGGCCCAGTCCGCAGCCCCGACCTGCAAAATCAAGGCGTCCGGCGCGATTGAAAACAGGCCATTAAGCGCCGTCAGTGGCGGACTAAAACCTAGCCTCTGGGCACCAAGGGTCTGGCCCGGCCCCGTGGCAAGGGGCTCAAGACTTGTGAATTTGACGTCCATATGGCCTTGGCTGACTGCGCCCATTGGGGTCTGGGCGTTTAGGCCCTGTACGCGCAAGACACCGCTGCTGGTCGAGGCGGCGCGGGTCCAGTCAAACCGGCCGCTAAAATCAGCCCGGCCGCTCGCCTTTGACAATGACCGCAGTAGGGGCGTGATATCGCGAGGCTGTAGGCCTGGATTGGTAAACACCAAGTCCTTGGCCTCGATCACCGCCTCACCGAGGCCCGTCGTCGGCGTATGGTGCAAGGACAATTTGGCCAAGGCCCGCCCCGTGCCGGTTGCCGCGGAAACCTTGGCGCGCCAACTACCCTGTTCAAAGCGGGCCTGCCCCTTGAGGCTCAAGGGCTCGAACCGGCGCTCATCGTCCAGATCAACCAACTGGCCTGTGCTTAAGACAAGCTCGGAGGTGACTAGGCCCTTGGCATCGCCCGACAGGTCGATTTCGCCTTGAGCAGACCTTAGCCCAATCTGCTGACCCGCAAGATCCAGCCGCGAAAGATCAAGATGACCGCCAATCCGATAGGTTCCATCCGGCTGGGCATGGACCTGAGCGTTAAGACTGGCCTGCAGGGCTTGCCCGCTCTCGCCCAAACGCGCGGTTAGATCACCTCTCAGATCAAGATTTCCGTCCAGATCTTGTGCCCAGGCGGGGCTTGCGGGCTGGGCCGACAGATCAAACCGCGCGCCTGACGCCGTCAAGACCTGCACAGGCCGCACAAGACTGATGCGCACGCCTTGAGACTGCAGGCTCAATCTAGCCTTGGGAGCCTGGATTTGAAAATCGCTCAAGGCCGCTTCCAGCGCGTTGGATTGTTCGGAAAATGGCGCACCTGCCTTGACTTCCAGGGGACCGAGCAGGGCCTGGGCCGACGCTAGGTCCATATCATCCCGCGCCTTGGCCGAAACCATTAGGGCCAGGTCGGGCCCGTTTGAGCGCCACTGGCCCGTGCCGGAAAACTCGGCGCTCAGGTCCGCAAGGCTGAAAGGTACGGGGCCAGCCTTGCCCGCCGTTTCCAACCTAGCGGTTTGTGCAGACAAACTTCCGGTCAGAGCCGTTCTGGGCCATTCCCCATCATTAGCAGACGAATAGGCCAGCCGAGGGACAAGGGCATGGACAGTTAGGTGGTCTAGGCCAAGTCCGCCGCGCACAAGCCGGTCGGAACTAAGGGTCAGGTCTGCATCCGCCGTCGCTCTAGCCTCGCCCCGCGCTTGATGAATGGCAAGATTACTTAAAACCACCTCAATGTGCGGCGCCTCTAGATAGCTGGTGCCCAGCGCCAGCTGATCTAGACCTAGGCCGCCGCTAAGACGGCCAGCCAAGGCGCGGTCAGCGGCTAGGCTTAGGTCCTTGCCCTGAAAGGCAAAACGCCCTCCCCTCCCCTCAACACCGTCTGAAGCCAGCGCCGCCATGCGTCCAAGCACCGATATATCACCGCGCAGTTGACGAGTTTGCCCCAAGGTTTGCAATTGGCCATCAAACCGCAGATTAACCTCTGCATCTTGCGCCACCCAGGCCCCGCGACTGACCGCACTCGATTTCAGCCCCGCCCGGACTTGTAGCCTCTGGTCGTCGTGGTGGCCGTCAAGGGCCGGATATGGCAGGTTGGCCTCAAGACCAAGCTTGGCATCCTCCAGACCCAGATTGTCATTAACCAGCTCTGCGACTGCCAGGCTAGCGACAAGCTTGAGCTTACCCTCACCTGTGCGTGCCTGAACAGGGCCGCCAGAACCGGTCAACAACAAGCCGTCGCCCGTGAACGAAAACGGCTGAACCTGACCCTCTAGGCTTAGCAAACGCGACCCTTTAAGCGCAGCGCTTAATCGTATTCTCAGAGGGCCATTCTCAGTTTGTAAGCTCACCAAGGCCCCATCAACCTGAATATCGGGCTGCGGTATGGGGCCTTGCACCCTGTCGCTGATCTGGCTCAAGATCTTGATCAAGGGGTCAAGACTGGCAAAATCCAGCTGCCCATTTCGCAAGATCAGACCAATCCTTGGCCGCACCAAAAGGACGGAGTCAATCAATTGGCCTGGGCCCGATGACCCACCCGCTGCGCCCCTGGCGAAACCGATTTCGAATTTTTCGATGTCTAGGTCTGGATGACTGGGCGGACCAAGCCGCAGCGAGCCCGATAAGCCAGCCACATTGACCTGGTCAATCTCAATATGGGCCTCAATCCCGTGCTCTTGGAAATAAAGCAAGATTAAGTCACGCGCGATTTCGCGGCGGCCTAGGCTAATGACAAAGCCCGTCACAGCCACAGCTGTCAAACTAAAGGCGAGCGTATCCAAGGCCAGAACGGCAAGGCGGCGTAAGGCCAGCTGTAAAGGCTTGGCGGGAATGGACCTGCTAGGCGCGGAGGCGGGCAATGGAGACATGGCTAGCCCCTATTAGCGCACTCTTAGGGTGAAGGGGAGACCCGGATCACCCGCGATAGGTCAGGGGCGGCGGCGCAGCCTCACCGGCCTGCGACAAGACATCGGCCAGACCAAGGGCCGTCTCATCATCCCAAGCCAAGACCTGAATCGAAAGGGGAAGCCCTTGTGTGCTGAGGCCAATCGGCGCCGCGCATGCAGGCATGCCCAGAAAATTGCCCAAAGCCGTAAAGTCTGCGACATGGTCGCCATTGGTGCCAAACCCAAAGGCTGGCATGGGCGTAGTGGGCAAGATCAAGGCCGCATAGGGCGTCAGTTGATCCTTGATCTTTTCCACGGCCTGGCCAACTGCGCGATAGGCCTTGGCCAGATTGGCCGCGGGCTGGTTAGCGCCCCAACGAAACACGCGGCGGCCCGCCTCGCTAAAGGCTTCCGAAGCGCCCTCAATCTGGTCTTCAAACTCCAGATAGCCCTCGGCGGTCATGATCAAGACGCCGTGCTGCAGCATGGAGGCAAAATCATAATCGGGCAGGGCAATCATGGCGATGTCCAGCCCCGCCTCCCGCGCGCGCTCAATTGCCAACGCATACGCCTTGACCAGGTCCGCATCAATCGCATCGCCGAACGGTGTCAGATCGAGCGCGGCAAACGGGGCAGGACGCAATGTGTCCAGATCGGCAATCTGGGAAAAAGCTTCGGTCAAATCACCATCGACCGCCGCAGCATGGGCAAGCAAATAGGCGCAGTCCTGAGCGGAGCGGGCTAGGACGCCAACATGATCCAAGGTCCAGGACAGGGGCACGACCCCTTCAAGCGAGACGAGGCCTTGGGTTGGCTTATGGCCAAACACGCCGCAGAAACTGGCTGGAATACGCACGCTGCCAAGCGTATCTGTGCCAAGGGCTGCGGCACATAGACCGGCCGCGACGGCCGAGCCAGAACCGCCCGACGAGCCCCCAGCGGTCAAGCCCTGGGCATAAGGATTATGCGCCTGCCCAAAGGCCTCATTGTCTGTGGTCGCGCCAACCGCACCCTCATGCATATTGAGCATGCCCAAAAACACCGCCCCGCCCTCGCGCAAGGCGGCAATACAGGCCGCATCCTCGGTCGCAAGACGGCCGGCAAATGCGCCAATGCCGGCATGTTGCGGCTGACCCTTGACAGCAATGCTACCCTTTACCGCGATCGGAATGCCGTCGATCGGGGACAGGGGCTCACCCTTGGCCCAGCGCGCGGCGCTGGCATGGGCGGCGGCTAATGCCCCGTCGACATCCACCGAGGTAAAGGCATTCAATGGCCCGCCCAGCCGTTCAATCCGCGATAAATAGGCCTGGACGGCCTCTACAGGGGTAACGGCCCGTTGTTCAAACAGGTCACTCAAGCCAGCAATGCCAGCGGCGATAATGGGATTTGCAAAGGTCATTTCAGAACAATAGTCCCCAATCCGCTGTTTCGCAGCCCCTAAGTTTAGCCTGTGACACATTTGTATGGGCGAGCCCTTGCCAGAACCATTTGTGTCCGGGGCCCTGATCTGTATGAAGACAGGCGGCGAATGGAGCGATTAATGATCTATTGCGATCCAGATCAGGCGATTTTGCGCTTGGCACAGCAGCTAAAGGGCACGGGCGGCCGCGTGTTTGTCGCGGGCGGCGGTGTAGAACCATTGGTGTTTGCCGATGCTTATCGGCGCAATCCAGAAGCCGCGGCGCATCTAACCTTTATTGGCGCGGCAATTCCCGGGGTCAATCATACCGACTGGGCAAGCCTTCATCCAACCGCGAAAAGTGAAGGTATTTTTGTCGGGGCCGATTGGCGCGGCAGTTTTGAGGCCGGACGGTTTAGCCTCTTGCCCCAGGCCTATAGCCAAGCCTGGTCCTGGCTTGCGGCCACGCCCCTTGATGCGGTCCTTGTGCAGCTAACGCGCCCTGATGCGGATGGCTATTGCAGCCTAGGCCCGTCAGTGGATTTTCAACCCGCTGTGCTGGCGCGCGCGGTCCTACGCATTGCCCATATCAATCCCAATCTTGTGGCCCCGACGCGCGGGCATAAGATTGCCCTGTCGCAATTTGATATGGTCGTGGAAGAAGCCGCCGATCATGTCGCCTATCATCCAGGCGCGCTCGATCCAAGCTTTGCCGAAATAGCGCGCCATGTGCAGTGTCATATTGACGATGGCGCCGCCCTACAGGTTGGGCTGGGCAAGATGGGCTTTGCGGTTTTGCAGACCCTGACGGACCGCAAAAATCTGACGATCCATTCGGGGATGATTATTGACCCGGTGATGGGCTTGATGGATTGCGGCGCGATTGCGGATGGGCCCGATGCGATTGTCACAGGCATTGCCGTGGGCAGCGCACAACTGATTGCGCGGATGAGCGCCAGTTCCAATATAAGGTTCACGCCCGTCAGCGAGACCCATAATTATGATGTCTTGTCGGCGATACCCCGGTTTACGGCGATCAATTCTGCACTCGAGCTTGACCTATTTGGTCAGGCCAATGCCGAGTTCTTGGGCAGCCGCCAGATCTCGGGCATTGGCGGCCTAACCGACTTTCTGCGCGGGGCGGGGCGTGCGCCTGAAGGCAAGCCCATTATTGCCCTCAATGCGACCGCCAAGGGCGGCACGGTTAGCCGTATTGTTCCGCGTCTGGCTCAGGGCGCGGTCAGTGTGCCGCGCAATGATGTGGCCATTGTCGCGACTGAGTTTGGCAGTGCCGACCTGCGGGGCTTGTCCATAGACGCAAGAGCACAGGCGCTGATTGGTCTGGCCGCGCCCCAACATCGCGACGGCCTAGAACAGGACTGGCGCCTAATGCGTAGCTTGATATAGACCTTGACCGTCCTTCACCCGGCGCCCGATTCATGAGCCTTCCGCGCTATAGACAATTAGCCGCCGCCTTGCGGGCCGACATTACTGAGGGCCGCTATGGGGTGGGCGATCACTTGCCGCCGGAAATGGAGCTGTGCCAGATCTATGCCGCATCGCGCCATACAGTGCGCGATGCCTTGAGGCTATTGCGCGAGGCCGGGCTGGTGCAAAGGCGGCGCGGCGCAGGCACGACCGTGATTGCCAATCAGATTGCCCCAAGCTTTGTCCAGCCACTTGGCGGGCCAGAGACCCTGACCCAATATGCCCGCGAGGCCAAATTGATCGTGCGGGCCGCTAATCCGCGCGCCCTGACCCTAGCCGAGGCCGAGCGGATCAAGGCCAAACCTGGCCAGACATGGTTGGTGATTGAGGGGGTAAGGCGGGCAACCTCTGAACCGGTTGCGGTCTCCAGCCTATTCGTACCGCTGGAATTTGCCGCCATTGTTACCAGTCTTGAGGGCTGGAACGGGGCTATACATCAATTGATCGCGCGCGATTTTGGCGTTCACACTCGCCGGATCGAACAGGAGATTGCCGCCGAAACCCTCGATGCCGCAACAGCAAGGACCTTAAGGGCTGAAAAGGGCTCAGCGGGCCTTCGTACGCTTCGGCGCTATTTTGATGCCCGCGATAATCTGGTTCTAGCCACAGACAGCACCCATCCAAGCGGCCGATTTGTCTATGCCATGACCTATCGGCTGGATGGCTAGGCTTTCCTATCCAGCGGCCACAATGCTAAACCCGGCAAAACTTATCGGGGGGAAGACGGCCATGAGCCAATCGATTGACACGTCCGCAGAGGCGCCGGCCACATCCATGCGCACCGTCATTGCCGCGTCTTCGGCAGGCACTACGTTTGAGTGGTATGACTTTTTCATTTTCGGCACCCTAACCCAGGTCTTGTCCAAGACGTTTTTTGCTGGCGTAAGTGACACGGTTGCCTTCATTTTTGCGCTCGGTATTTTTGGTGCAGGGTTTGCGGTACGGCCATTGGGCGCCCTGGTGTTTGGCCGGATTGGCGACCGGTCGGGGCGTAAGGGCGCTTTTTTGTTTACCATCGTCTTGATGGGCGGTGCGACCTTTGCGGTTGGTTTTCTGCCCACCTATGCTCAAGCCGGCATTATTGCCCCCATCTTGCTGATCCTAGCCCGCTGTATTCAGGGCTTTGCCTTGGGCGGTGAATATGGCGGCGCAGCCATCTATGTGGCCGAGCACGCCCCGGCGGGCGCGCGCGGCCGTATGACCGGCTGGATCCAAGCCTCGGCCGCATTTGGTCTGTTTGGCGCGCTTGGGGTTATATTGATTACCCGCACCATCCTTGGCGAAGCGGCCTTTACGGCCTGGGGCTGGCGCATACCGTTTATGGTATCGGCAGTTTTAGTTGGCATTTCGATCTGGATGCGGCTCAAGCTATCGGAGAGCCCGACCTTTCAAAAAATGCATGAGGAGGGCAGCCACTCCAAGGCCCCCTATACCGAAGCCTTTGGCCGATGGCCGAACCTGAAACTGGTCCTGATTGCCTTGTTTGCCGTTATGAGCGCCCAGGGCGCGGTCTGGTATACGGCCTTTTTCTATACCCAGATATTCTTGGAAAAATTCCTCAAGGTCGAACCGGCGACGGTTAACCTCCTAATGATCGGCGCCACGGTTGCCAGCGCTCCGCTCTATATATTGTTTGGCTGGCTGTCGGACAAGATCGGCCGCAAGCCCGTCATGTTGACCGGCATGGTGCTGGCCCTGGTTGGCTTTTTCCCAGGCTTTCACCTTTTGATGCAGACCGCCAATCCTGACCTAGCCCGGGCCACCAGCCAGACCCCGATTGTGGTGATTGCTGATCCTGCGACCTGTTCTTTGCAATTTGACCCGGTCGGCAAGGCCGTGTTTTCCACCGCCTGCGATATTGCCAAAAACACGCTTGCCAATGCCGGTGTTTCCTATGACACGCAAAAAGCACCGGCAGGCACCCCGGCCTATGTCAAGATTGGCGATGTATCCGTAGCCTCGGCGGACGGTGCGGGCCTGGAAAAGGCGGCCCTTAAAACAGTTAAGGCCGATGTCGAAACCCGGCTAAAGGCCGCGCTTCAGGCCGCGGGCTATCCAGCCAAGGCCGATCCAGCCAAGGTCAATATCTGGGGCGTATTTTCGATCTTATTGGTGTTTGTGATTGCCGCCACAGCCCTGTTTGGTCCGATCGCCTCATGCCTGGTCGAACTTTTCCCTACTCGCATCCGCTATACGGCCCTGTCCCTGCCTTATCATATTGGCACCGGATGGATCGGCGGCTTCTTACCCTTTACCGCCTTTGCCATTGTCGCCTCGACCGGCAATATTTACTCTGGGCTTTGGTATCCGGTGATTTTTACCGCCATTAGCGTGGTTGGCACCCTTGTCTTCCTGCCAGAAACCCGCGGCCGTAGCCTAGATATCTAGGCGCTCGCCACCGGCAAGGGCTCAATATCATGGCCAAGGTCTGTCAAGGCCTTGGCTAGATCTGGCGCGGCAATCAAGACGAGGCAGAGGCCCTCGGCCAACAGGGCCGCCAAGGCCTGACCATCCGTACTGGCCGCGTTCAAACGCTCAGCATCACGCCGGGCCAAAACGGCGATCTGGGGATTGGCCTGTTCTCCGAGCACAAGAATATCCGCCTCCGACAGCCTTCGCGCGGCCTTCAGGCTCATTAGGTCCGCTGGGCCTTGGCCATTAAGCGCATACGCCCGGCCCGCGAGGGCAAGTCCGCGTTCCAACAAGCCGCGCAAATGCTGGCGCGCGGCGTCTAGATCGCCATCCATGGCGGCCTGCGCTGCCGGACCGCCAACCGCTAGTCGCATAAAGGCGCGCCGCCGGACCAGATCTGGAAGAGCTGAGCGGATCTCGCTTTGCATGTCTTTTAACAGCCCAGCAATCTGGCCAATACCAACCGGGATACGCGCCTCGATATCCGCGCGCAGCAGGCTGGCTAGCAAGGGTGCAGAGCCGCCTGTGCCAATCGCGGCCACAACCTGTCCGCGATCAATCAGGGCGGGCGTTGTGAAATCACACATTTGCGGGCGATCAACCACATTTACCGGCACCCCCGCCTTGCGAGCGGCGGCGGCGGCGGCAACGCAGAATGCCTCGTCGGAATGGGCGATAAAGGCGAGCGAAGCGCCCTGATAGCCGGCGTCATCAAAGGCAAGATCCCCGCTCAGGCGGCGCAGGATGACGGGCGAGCCCTCAAACAACCTGGCCTTAGCCTCGCTCCCCTCTCCGATACCGGCGATCACAATGACATTCCCCTCGAGGGGAAAAAACGCCGGGAAGGCATCCATGGGGTTGGTCCTGACCGTCAAAAAATCTTCACTAGGATGTGAAATTATCCATCGCGACTTGACCTGAGCAACGTTAAGATCACATCCATAATGGGTTTAATGCGTCCATTGCAATTTTGATAGCACAACAGGGAGGCCAAGGCCGATGTCCATCGCGCTCGAGGTAAACGGCAAGACGCTTCAGGTTGAGGCCGCGCCAGACACACCGCTTTTGTGGGTGCTGCGTGACGAACTTAAAATGACCGGCTCCAAGTTTGGCTGCGGTATTGCCCAATGCGGGGCCTGTACCGTTCATGCCGATGGCCAGCCGATCCGGTCTTGCTCGACCCCAATCGAGGCCTTGGCCGGGGTCAAGATCACCACGATCGAAGGCCTTAATGGTGACCATCCACTGCAAGCGGCTTGGGTCAAGCATGATGTGCCGCAATGTGGCTATTGCCAGTCGGGCCAGATCATGGCCGCCGCCGCCCTGCTCGCGGAAAAACCCCATCCCACAGACGCTGATATTAACGCGGCCATGAGCGGCAATATCTGCCGCTGCGGCGCCTATCAACGCATTCGCGCCGCCATCAAGGACGCTGCTGCGTCCAAGTCTGCCTGAGCGAGGCCAAGATCATGAACAAGCCTGTGACCCTTTCCCAAAATGGGACCACCCGCCGCGATCTGGTCGTGGGCGCGAGCCTTGTCGGCGGCGCGCTCTTGGTCGGTTGCTCACCCACAGATATCCTGAACCTGGGGGCAAAAAAGATCGATTTTGGGGCCTTTGGTCCCTTTATCAAGATCGGCGCTGATGGCGCCGTGACCGTAATTTCCAAGCATATTGAATTTGGCCAGGGCACACATGCCGGCCTTGCCGCCATTGTTGCCGAAGAACTGGATGCAGACTGGTCAAGGGTTCTGGTCGAGCAATCGCCCGCCAATACCAAGGTCTATCAAAACCTGTTGTTTGGCGCGCAAGGCACGGGCGGCTCAACCGCCATTGCCAATAGCTGGATGCAGTTGCGCCAAGCGGGTGCCAGCGCGCGGGCCATGTTTGTTCAGGCCGCAAGCTCCAAATGGCGCGTTCCAGCCGCCGAAATCACGGTCAAGGACAGTGTGGTTAGCCATGCTTCGGGCAAGAGCGCCAGCTTTGCGGATTTGCTCAAGGACGCCGCCAAGGTCGCGCCGCCAACAGCGCCGACACTTAAGGATCCCAAGACCTTTACCCTGATCGGCACGCAAAAAGTCCGCCGCAAGGACAGTCTGGCCAAGAGCACGGGAACGGCCATCTATACCCAAGACATTCATATGCCCGGCATGCTGACCGCCATGGTCGCCCATGCGCCGCGCTTCGGCGCCAAGGTGGCAAGTTATGACGATACCGAGGCCAAAAAGGTCAAGGGTGTGGTCAAGATCTTCAAGATTGCCACCGGTGTTGCGGTCGTTGCCGAAAATACCTGGGCTGCCAAACAGGGCCGAGATGCCCTAAAAGTGACCTGGGACGAGTCCAAGGCTGAAAAGCGTAGCACCCCCGAAATTGCGCAATCCTATGCCAAGATTGCCTCAGCCCGCAGCGACGGCACGCCCTTTGAGGCCCGGGGCGATGCAACCACGGCTTTTGGCGGGCCGCTGCACACAGCCACATTCGACTTCCCCTATTTGGCGCATGCATCCATGGAGCCGATGAACTGCGTGGCTCAGGTCGATGGTCAAAAGGTCAAGCTGACCTATGGCTGTCAAGGCCCGACCATGGATCAGGTCAATGTCGCCAAGGCCATTGGCGTCCTGCCCGGTGCCATCGAGATTGAGACCCTGACCACGGGCGGCTCGTTTGGCCGCCGAGCGACCGTCGATGGGGATTATGTGGTTGAATGCGCACGGATTGCCAAAAAGATCGGCGGGTTTACCCCAGTCAAGCTGGTCTGGACGCGTGAAGATGACATGCTGGGTGGCCATTATCGGCCCATGGTGCACCATAATTTGGCGATCAAGGTTGGGGTCGACGGCTATCCGGCAGCTTGGCGCCATACTGTGGTCACCCAATCCATCATGAAGGGCAGTCCCATGCCCCAGGGCAAGTTTGAGGCCGCCGCAGTTGAAGGGGTTCTCGGCTCACCCTATCTGAAGGCCGCATCCGTGGTCGATGGCCAGGTAATCTTGGCCGAGTCGCCAGTGTCCGTGCTTTGGTGGCGCTCGGTGGGCGGCACGCATACGGCCCTAGTGATGGAACACACGATCGACCAATTGGCCGCTAAGGCGGGCAAGGATCCGGTAGACTATCGCCGCGCCCTCTATACCAAGGCTGATGCCAAGCGCCATTTGGCGGTTATGGATCTGGCCACGCAAAAGGCGGGTTGGGGCAAGCCCCTGCCTGCCGGAACAGCGCGCGGGATCGCGGTCCATGAAAGCTTTGGTAGTGTGGTTGCTCAAGTGGCCGAAGTCTCCATAATCGATGGCGTGCCAAGGGTTGGCCGGGTGGTCTGCGCCGTCGACTGCGGCATCGCCATTGCCCCCGACCAGATCGCGGCCCAGATGGAGGGTGCGGTGACCTATGGCCTATCAGCGGCCCTGTTTGGCGAAATCACCCTGAAGGACGGTTTGGTCCAGCAGCACAATTTTGACACCTATCGGGTGCTGCGCCAAAATGAAGCCCCGACCGTTGAGACCTATATTGTGCCATCGGGCGCCAATCCCAGCGGCATAGGCGAGCCCGGCACGCCACCGATCGCGCCCGCGGTTGCCAATGCCCTGTTGGCCTTAACCGGCAAACCGACAACAAGCCTGCCTTTCGTAAAGGCCTAGGCCATCAGATCCCCCGGCCGATCGATGTCGAACAGGCATCCATCGTCCGGGGCCTTGATCAGGACAAGCTTTTCGCCGAGTTGGTCTAGGATCTGGCCGGCTCCTTGATCGCCCCTAAGCGCGTCGATCTGGTCAAATAGCGCAGATGAAATCAGTACCGGATGGCCCCGACGACCGGCGAATTCTGGGGCCGCGGCCAAGGCCCCCTGCCCTATCGCAGCAATCAGATCCCTGACCAGATGTGCTGGCACGCGCGGCATGTCGCCCAAAAACACCAAGGCGCCCCGACTTTTTGGATCTAGGGCGCCCAGCCCCTCGCTTAAAGATGCCCCCATGCCGAGGGCATGATCCTTGGCCCAGACGCCCTTGATCCGACCATCGATAGGCAGAGTGTTGGCAATCACTGGATCGCCCCCGCACACCACCACGATCTCGGCAACCGGGCAGGCCAAGGCCGCGCCCAAAACCCAGTCCAGAACAGGTTTTTCCTTGTAAACCGCCCGTAGCTTGCCGCCGCCAAAACGGCTACACTGACCCGCTGCCAAGATGATGGCGCTCCATATGGGGTCTGTCGTCATGTCTAAACGCTCCTTTAGCCGGACCCATCATGCCTCCGTTTGACTCCGCTGCCTATGCCACCGCCAATCAATCCCGTCCCGATCTGATCGACGGGTTTGGCCGCGCAGTGCGCTATTTGCGGGTCTCGGTGACGGACCGTTGTGATTTAAGGTGTGTCTATTGCATGGCCGAGCATATGGTCTTCCTGCCCAAGGCTGAGGTCTTGAGCTTAGAAGAACTCGATATCATGACCAGCAAGTTTATCGCCATGGGCGTGCGCAAAATCCGCTTAACCGGCGGTGAGCCCTTGGTTCGCAAAGGCATTATGGGCCTGATCGAGAACCTATCGCGCCATCTTGCCAGCGGGGGCCTGGATGAGCTGACCTTGACCACCAATGGCACCCAATTGGCCACCTATGCTGAAGACCTTGCCAAGTTTGGCATCAAGCGGATTAATGTCTCGCTCGATACGCTCAAACCCGACCTATTTTCCAGCCTGACCCGCGGCGGCCAGATAGGCCAGGTGCTTAAGGGGCTCGATGCCGCTCAAGCCGCCGGCCTAGCGATCAAGATCAATACGGTTGCCTTGCTTGGCACCAATCAGGACGAAATCCCAGACCTCATTGGCTGGGCACATGGGCGTGGGTTTGACCTGACCTTAATCGAGACCATGCCGCTTGGTGATACTGGCCAAGACCGCACGACACAGTTTTTATCGCTGGCGACAGTGCGCGACCATTTGGCCTCATTCTGGACCTTAAGCGATATCCCGCTTCAGACCGGGGGGCCTGCGCGTTATGTGCGGGTCGCGGAAACCGGCGGCCGACTCGGCCTAATTACACCCATGTCGCATACATTTTGCGAGGCCTGCAATCGCGTGCGCCTGACCTGTACGGGCACCTTGCATACCTGTCTTGGGCATGAGGACGAGACCGATTTGCGCGCCGTCTTGCGCGGGCCATTAGGGGTCGACGGGCTTGACTCAGCAATTCAGGGCGCGATTGGGTTAAAGCCCAAGCGCCATGATTTTCAGATTCGTGAGGGCTTGGCACCAACCTTACAGCGGCACATGTCACGGACGGGGGGCTAGTATCATGGCCAAGGTCTTGCTGTTTGGGCCCCTGCGTGATCTTGCCGGATGGCGCGAGCGCGATTTTGACGGGGTCGCGGATTTGGCCAGCTTGATGGCGCAACTGGATCCTGAGCTTGCTCTGGCTGTCAACGGGCCCGGTGTTCAGGTCGCGGTCGATAAGGCGATTGTGCGCGGCCATGCCTTACTTGGCCCGCGGTCCGAAGTGGCGTTTTTACCCCCCATGAGCGGCGGATGATTAGGCTCCAAACCGAAGACCTCGATATCGGCGCCCTGCTAAACCAGTTTTGCCTGGGCCGGACCGATATTGGGGGGGTGGTTAGTTTTACAGGGCTCGCCCGCCACGAAGATGGCCAGGTCACGGGCCTAGAGCTTGAAGCCTATCCTGGTTTTACAGAAATCTGGATCGAGGAACTGGTCTTAACCGCAGGGCAGCGCTTTTCTTTGCTAGATGCACTCATTGTACACCGGACCGGCTTGATTGCGCCCAGCCAAGCCATCGTCTTTGTTGCCTGCGCAGCCCGGCATCGGCGTCAGGCGTTTGAGGGTGCCGACTTCCTAATGGATCACCTGAAAAGCCAGGCCCCGTTTTGGAAAAAGCAACATGGCCCTGGCGGTACACACTGGATCGAGCCACGCAGCATAGACTATCAAGATCTGGACCGCTGGAAGGTCAGCCCAGGCGGCGCGAACAAATAAGGATCTAAAAATGAGCACCCTGCCCCCCGGCTTTGGCGGCCGTATTGACGAGACCTTGCCGCATATCGCGGTGCGGGTCGCAGTCTTGACCGTATCCGATACCCGTGATGAGGAAAGCGATACCTCAGGCGATCTCTTGGCTAGCCGGGTTAGCGAGGCCGGGCACGTGCTAGCGGGCCGCGCCATGGTTCGTGATGATCGCACTGCCATTCGCGCTCAGGTCCTCGCCTGGGTGGGTTCGGGTCAGATCGACGCCATTATTACCACAGGCGGCACAGGCCTGACCGGCCGCGATGTGACACCTGAAGCGGTTGAGCCGCTTTTTGACAAGCGCATTGAAGGGTTTTCGGTCGTGTTTCACATGGTCAGCACCCAGACGGTGGGCTTATCGACGCTGCAAAGCCGGGCCTTGGCCGGGATTATAGGCGGGGTGTTTGTGTTTTGCCTGCCGGGCTCGAATGGCGCCGTCAAGGACGGCTGGGACAAGGTGATCAGTGCCCAGCTCAATAGCCGTCACAAGCCTTGCAATCTGGTCGAGCTCATGCCGCGCCTGAACGAGGTCTAAGTCATGACGGCCAAAGACACGCCTAGCCTTAGCCATATAGATGCCACGGGCCGCGCCCGCATGGTGGATGTCTCGCACAAGCCAGACACCGCCCGCGAGGCCGCGGCCGAGGGCCTGATCCGAATGGCACCGGCGACCCTGGTTCTGGCCCTAACCGGTGCGGGCCGTAAGGGCGAGGTCATGGCCGTTGCCGAGCTTGCCGGGGTCATGGGGGCAAAAAAGACCTCGGACCTGATCCCGCTTTGCCATCCTTTGGCCTTGTCCAAGGTCGGTGTTGAGGTCACTGAAGCTGTGGGCATTGGCCTAAAAGTCACGGCCAAGGTGCGCACCACGGGGCCAACAGGCGTTGAGATGGAGGCCTTGACCGCCGTCAGCATTGCCTGCCTGACCCTCTATGACATGCTAAAAGCCGCCGATAAGACCATGACAATTGAGGGCATATGCCTGGTCAGCAAGACCGGTGGGGCATCTGGTGATTTTCAGCGTCCCCGCAGCGGCCAGGATCAATGAAGAACCTTGCTGTCCATGAGGCGCGCCGCCTGATCCTTGAAGCAGCCATCAAGCTTAGGCCCGAAACCGTAGACCTAGCCGCCGCGCATGGCCGGGTCCTAGCCGAGAGCGTGATTGCAAAGCGCGATCAGCCGCCGTTTTTTGCCTCGGCCATGGATGGCTATGCGGTCCGGCGCAGCGACCTCGTTCAAAGCTCGTCAGGACTTTTAGTTATTGGTGAAAGCGCCGCCGGCGGCGGATTTGAGGGGCCGGTGGCGACGGGGCAATGCGTACGCATCTTTACCGGCGCGCCCCTGCCCAAGGACTGCGACCGGGTTGTGGTGCAGGAACATGTGCGCCGCGAAGGCAGGTTTGCCTTTATCAGCGCCGATACAGGAAGCTCTAGTCACATTCGCCCGCAAGGGGGCGATTTTCTGCAGGGCACAGTCTTGCTGGAGCCAGGCGAGCGGCTCGATGCTTGGCGGCTGTCCTTGGCCGCCAGCGCAGGCGCCGCCGTCCTTGATGTGATCCAGCGGCCAAGGGTGGCGGTCTTGTCGACCGGTGATGAATTGGTTGAGCCCGGTCAGGCGCCAGGGCCAAACCAAATCTATAATTCGGGCAGTACAGCGATTTGCGCGCTTATTGAGACCTGGGGCGCAAAGGCTCTGCGGCTTCACTGCGCTGCAGACAGAATTGAAGACATCGCGAGCGCCGTACGCGATCTGGATGTGGACCTGATCTTGACACTTGGCGGGGCCTCGGTTGGGGATCATGATCTGGTCAAGCCTGCCATGGCCACACTTGGCCTAGAATTGAGGGTTCAGAGCATTGCCATCCGGCCGGGCAAGCCGACCTGGTTTGGCACACTGCAAGATGGTCGACGCGTACTGGGCCTTCCGGGCAATCCCGCATCAGCCTTGGTATGCGCACAACTCTTCTTGCAGCCCTTGATCCGGACGATGCTGGGCCAGAAGCCGGGGCCAGAGCTTGAGACCGCCTTTTTAGCCACTCCCCTGCCCGCGCTGGGCACATCGGGCGGCCCCCGCGAGCACTGGAGCCGAGCGGATTTGGAGGTCCGCCAAGGTCAGGTCTGGGTCCGACCATTTGGCGATCAGGACTCGTCGCTGGTCACTGTGTTTGCCAAGGCAAGGGCCCTAATACGGCAAGAAGCCAATGGCCAGGGTCTTGAACAAGGCGCAATCGTCGAGATTGTGCGCCTAGACCGGCTCTAAAAATTACCCTGCTGGCGGATTTGCACAATCTGGCCAAGCACGCTGATTGCGACCTCCCAAGGCGCCTTGCCGCCAAGGTCCAAACCAATCGGCGCATGCAGGCGCGCAATGCGTTCTGGCGCAAGGCCAGCGGCCTTGAGCGCCTCTATCCGCTCGGCCAGCCGCCGCCTGGCCCCCAATAGGCCAACATAGCCGACATTCGAGCCAAGCGCCGTCACAAGCGCGGCGTGATCGATTTCCATATCGTGGCTGGCGACTGCCACCGAGGTCCATGCGTCCAGACCAATCTCATCAAGCGCCGCTTGCGGATCGGAGCGGATATAATGCAAGCCCTCAATGGCCGGCGGGGCTTGGGGGCCTTTGGGCCGGTTTAGCCAGGTCTGAAACCCACTTTGCACACCAAGCCTAGCCATGGCCAGGGCCGCCGGATCAGAGCCGACAATGATAAGGCGGGGCTCGGGCAAATAGGCGCGGCTGATCTCAAATGGCGCCTCTTGCCATAAGGTCTGCTCAATATGTTGGACCGGAAGACAATGGCGGGCCGTACCATTGCTGACCCAATGTGCGGGTGTGCGGGCTAGGCTAAACGCCATGAGTTGCCTGACCGCAAGATCACCTGGCAAGATCTGCTCGACCAAGATCTCAATCTCAGCCCCGCATAATAGGCGGATATCGGGCCAGGGTCCTGATGGGCCATAGACAAGCCTCTGGGGTGCGCCGTTTGCCAAGACCTGCGCCGCATGCAAGGTTACATCGGCCTCAATACAGCCACCCGACAAAAAACCATGTGCCGCCTTGGCGGTAAAAGCCATCTGGGTGCCAACCGGCCGTGGGCCGCCGCCCTTAAGGCGAAACAGGGTGGCTAGGGCCACAGGCTCGCCGCGACCAATTGCAGCAAACAACGGCGGGCGCACATCATTAATCAGGCCAAATTCCGGCCAGTCCGGCAAAACGATCTCTGTGGCTGGGCCGGCAATTATTTCGGTCATTGGGCCTTAGAGGCGGAATCGGTTTACGACGGTTTAGTTTTTAAGACATGACCTTTATAGGGCCGGTTTTTCAAGGGCTCGGTGGCAGAATAATTCAGGGCGAGACTCTGACCAAGAATCCGTGTGCAATAGGGGTATTGCAGACGGTTGCACAGCGATTCGCGAAAGGGAGCCTGTGAAGGGGCAGGTAGATTTCTTTTTGGATGCCTTGGTGGATGCGCCGATCAAAGAAGATCGCGCCCTCTTGGAATTTCCCTTCTTCTCTCTGGCCAAACGGCCGAGGATGGAGCCGATTGTCTATAGTGATGATCGGGTCACGATCGAGGTTGCCCCCAGTCATAAGGGCGTGGCAACCGTCTGGGACCGTGACGTCCTGATCTATCTGACCTCCTTGATCAATGAGCGTATGGAGCGCGGCGAGCCCGTAAGCCGGACCGTGCGTTTCCCCGCCCATGATTTTTTGATCGTGACCCAGAGGGCAAAGCCTGGGCAGGTCGGTGCCAAGGCCTATGACGCCTTTTTGGATGCGCTTGAACGACTACGCGGGACCACGGTCAAGACCTCGATTTCAGCAGCAGAAGTACGTGAGCGGCGCGGCTTTGGCTGGATCGACAATTTTCGGGTGGTTGAGATCGAGCGCCCGGGCGGACGGCGGCGAATGAAGGCGGTTGAAGTCACACTCAATGACTGGACCTTTCGCGCCATCACCAAGGAAAGGCGGGTTCTGACTGTCAATCGCGACTATTTCCAACTCACCGGCGGCATTGAGCGCAGGCTCTATGAGCTCGCACGAAAACATTGCGGCGATCAGGCCAGCTGGTCGATCAGCCTGCCGCGACTTGCCGAAAAGGTTGGGGTGTCAGGCGAGCTTCGTAAGTTTAAAGCAGAGCTGAAGGACATTATCGCACGTGACCCCCTGCCCGACTATCGCTATGGCCTGGCGCGCGATCCATCGGGCGAAATGGAGAAGGGCATGAGGGCGGAAGGCTATGTGCTTAAGGGTCTGCGCAATGACCGGGTGCTGGCGGTCGTTACACCGAAATTCAGGGTCAAGGCTGGGGGCGCAGCGCATGAACCTGAGGGATCCTTCTCTTTTGCCCTGTTTGATGACGATAATGACATGATGGGCGTTGCGCCCGAGCGTTAGGGGTATCGCGGACACCAGAATTAGGGGGATCGACGACGCGCACTTAGGGGTATTGGAGACGGTCGTTTAGGGGTATTGGCGACGCTAACTTAGGGGTTTCGAGGACGAAATCTTAGGGGTATCGCCGACGCCTCTGGTCCTGATTCGATTTTTTCAGGCCGCTGATGACATCTTATCGCCCTAGAGCCAAAATCGCGGTCAATACGCTTGTAATGGGACCGCACTTTCATGGGGGATAAGCGCCCCCCACGTGCCAAACCTTCAGGCTCACCTCACCCTAAGTCGGGGTAACGCCGACGCCAATGCGGGGTATCGCCGACATATTGGCCGGGGTATCACCGACGAAATCTAGGGGTATCGCCGACGCAAACCAGGCTTAGGGCATTGATTTCAAACGGAAATCCCAAGGCTTAACTTTCTAACAGACTTTAATAACCTTATTAACGCCGCCCTTAAGGCCCGGCGGCGCGCCAAACAAGGGCGCGCCTTGGCCTTGGTGGGCAAGGATCAAGGGCGCTCACGCAAACGCTTGGCTTTTCCCTCAGGCGTTGCTTTCAAAACATCAAGCGCATGTTCGATCACTTCTGCGACAATCCAGCCTCGGGTATCGGCAAGGTCATAAACATACTCAATGGTTTCGCGAGTGAGTTTGACATTGAGTTGATGCACTCGCCCTGTCTTGCGTCGAGCGCGGCGACGAACAATAGGTTCAACGATGGCTGGCTTAGCCTTAACCACCTTGACCCGGGGCAGGGGTGCGACCGGCGTTTCGGGTCTTGCGTGAAAACCTTGTTTTTCGGATGCCGTCCGCAAGGCCTGCTGAGCCGTGGCCGCTCCACCTGAGCCAAGCGGCGCTGAGCGTGGCTTAAAGGCGCTAAGATCCAGGCCCAGATCATCATCATCGTCGCCGAGATCGAGCGCAACACGGGTTTTTATGGGTTGATCAATCATGTCACTCCTCCCTACTGCGCAGCTACGGCGGTCTGGCGCAGACGCGCCATTACAGCCTTTGCGAAATCGGCTATATTGTCCTTGGCGGCACCCAAGTTTGACGCTTGGGCTGTGGTTAGCCCTCCGACCGTACCACCAAACGAGAATATGGCGCGGTAGGCTTCGCGTTCCTGCAACAGGCAGTTAAGGACGGGCAGTCCGGCGGTCTCGAACTCTGCGCGAATATGGCGAAAGGTTCTCGGCTGAATCACCGCACTGACGCGATTAAAGAACAGGGCAAATGGAACCGGCCGGCCGATGGCTTTTTCGGTCGATTTCACCAACTTCACCGCTCTTGCTGCCTGGGCCGCGTCTAGATGGGAGCCTTGAAGCGGGATCAGGACAAGATCGGAGCGCGACACGGCATAGGACACGGTCAAGGAGGCGGTACCTTCTAGGTCACATATGACAAAGGTCGAGCGCCGGGCCTCCTCCTCGATTACATCCATCACTGTGTCCTGGGTCACGTCACGAATGACCCGCAGATTTTCAGGTCGCCCCGGAAGCTGCGCCCAAGATGAGACCGGTTGGTTAGGGTCGGCGTCAATCATGGAGACGGGCGCACCCTTATCCGCCAATAGGCCGCCGAGCAGTACAGCCGAGGTGGTCTTGCCGACGCCGCCCTTGGGGCTAACGAATGAGATTACTGGCATTTCATCTGGGCCGGGGCCCCTCCTGAAAAATGATCGCGGCACAAGGGTCTAGATTGGGGATTGCCTCGGACTAGCCCTAGCTAGGCGCGGCTATCCAAACCTATCGTCAAATATCTTGCGATAGTCAGCCTATAGCTATTACCAACCCATTGTCTATCTATTGCCGTCAATTAGATACCAAAAATATCTGATTAATATATCACCGCTACTAAGGGATGGATAATCAATATCATATTAGTAGCTATAGATAATAAAAAGATATCCATTATGGCGAATCGCGCTCCAGAGTGATCTCTGGGCGCAATTTATCATCTTGCCTCGCAGTTCGAGCCTCGGTGCAATCGAGGCCGCCCACGGCGAAACTGGGCCCGTTAACGGCCCCTCACCGGGCGAAGGATCGGGCAGGGCCGCAGTTTTACTGATTTGGCTCGATATCAGCCTAATCGTCTACCATATCAGGGGTGGTTACGGCCCACGAGTGCCTGATAATCGACCAGATTGGAGACACTAACGCCCAGATCAGTGACTAGGCCATTATTGAGTGAATAGACCCAGCCATGAACCGACAGCACCTGATCACGGTTCCAGGCGTCCTGAACAAACACATCAGAAGCGACATTGCGGACCTGCCGAATGACGTTGAGTTCGCATAGCCTATTGAGGCGTTCGGTGCCCTCAGCCAACGCGTCTAGGTCCGTACGGTTCTCGTCATAGGTTTCACGGATGGGATGTAGCCAGTGATCAATTAGTCCATGTCTCTGGCCATCGACTGCCGCTGAAATGCCGCCGCAGCCATAATGGCCAACCACCATAATGTGGCGCACCTTTAATACCTCCACGGCATATTGCAGCACAGATAGATAATTGGCGTCTTGGGGCGGGGCGAGATTGGCGACATTGCGATGGACGAACAATTCACCAGGATCAAGCCCAACAATCTCATTGGCAGGAACGCGACTATCCGAACACCCGATCCATAGGTATTCCGGCGATTGCTGCGAGGCGAGGCGTTTGAAAAACTGCGGATCGATCTCGGTCTTGGCGGCAGACCAGGCGCGGTTCTTGCGAATTAAGTCCTTTATCATACCCTCTCCGATCCAAGTCGAGCATGGCCTTAAACCGGGTTAGGGCCCAGTTGCAAGTGCATCCGTCCATTCCAATGTAGCGGCGTGGAGCAGGGCAGTGAGGCGGTGTCACCGACAGGGGCCGCCCATTAGCCAACTTGCTATTGGCTGATCCTATCCTTCAATACGCAGCGCTAGCGTACCAATCCCGTCAATACCGGCCTCTAGGGTCTGGCTGCGCAAAACCGGGCCAACGCCTTCGGGTGTACCGGTAAAGATCAAGTCCCCGGTGGCTAGGGTCCAAAGCCGCGAACATTGGGCTATGGTTTCGCCAACCGACCAGATCATAGAATCTAGCCGGCTGTCTTGGCGGATCGCGCCGTCGCATTTTAGCCAAATCCTGGCGCCAAGCCCTGAAGGGCCGGACTGGGTCCGGGCAACCAGCGGGCTTATTGGCGCCGAAAAGTCAAAGCCCTTGGCCGCATCCCAGGGCTGGCCCTTGGCCTTGAAACCGTTTTGTAGATCGCGCCGCGTAAGGTCGATGCCGACCGCATAGCCAAAAACCGCGGCCAGGCCTTGTTCAGGCGTAAGGTCCCGCCCGCCACTCGCTAAGGCCGCCACCAATTCGACCTCATAATGAAGGTCACTGGTGGCACCCGGATAGGCAATGGCGACTGTCTGGCCCGGTGGGCAATTGACGACGGCATCTGCGGGTTTGGAGAAAAAGAACGGCGGATCGCGGTCATCGCCGCCCATTTCCCGTGCATGGGCCGCATAATTACGTCCGACACAATAGATCCGCCGAACCGGAAACACGGCTTCTGTTCCGTCAATGGCAATTGCAGGCGGGGGAGGGGGCGTAAAAGCAAATTGGGTCATGGCCGTAGGATAGGGTTAGAGGTATTAAAGCGAAACCTAAATCCAACACTCATGGACCTGGTTGCCGCCGAGGGCGCCGGGTCATAGAGCCCGATCGGCAGACCCTAACCAATTATTCCTGCGAACCAAGGATTATGGATATAGTTCCTTATGCCAAGCGGGTTGCCCAAAAACAGATGACAATGGCCAAGTGTTAGAGCGGACCGAAAATCGAGGCCTTCTGGCATATGTCACGGCGCATAATTTCAGGCCCTGTACCTATCGGGCACGACGGTCTAGGATCAACCTAGGCTCCAAAAAATTGGGAGAAGATTATGGGAACGCAAGAAGACGCGTCGGCCGAGACGGCTATTAAGGCGGCGGCAAGGGACATTAATTCGTCGCTTCACGCGATTGATGTTGAATCCCTAATGACGGATCTTGGCCATAGACTTGAACTGGCCGTTAAGCGCGCCCTGACGTCGGTCCAGACCCAATCCAAGACCTTTATGAATGAGGCCGAATCACGGATTGAGACGGCCGAGCACTATGTCGCCGAGCAAGTCCGCGCCAAGCCGGTTACGGCCATGGCCACCGCTATCGGGGCCGGTGTCCTGTTGGGCCTGCTATTAAGTTCTGGGCGCAAACGGTGATCACAGCCAAGATTCTTAAGGCTCTGGCGGCGGGGGCGGTTATTGTCTCTGCCGTTAGCGTATCGGTGATCGCCTTGGCGTTTTCGGTTCATGCCCTATTATTGCCCATGATGGGCGAGGCGGGCAGCGCGGCCTTGGTTTCGGCCGCCTTTGCGATTCTGGCTATTTTAGCGGCCCTCGTCGCGGTCAAACGGCCTGAGCCCCGGCAAAGGGTTCCTGAAGCGTCGCCCTTAATCGACGTCCTGCTCGATCTTGTCCGGGCCAAGCCCTTGGTGAGCACGGCTGTCGCGACACTGGTTGGCTTAATCCTTTCGAGAAATCCAGAATTGCTCGCCACCTTGATCCGTACCTTTACTGCCGCACCGCCGCCGCCCAAGACCGATTAGAGCCGATCGCGCAGGGCATACCAGCTCAAGCCCGCGACCAGAGCTGGCCAGCGCAGGAGCCTACCCCCCGGAAAGGGCGGGGTCGGCAGGCGCGATAAGAGGTTAAGGCCTGACATCTCGCCCAAGCAGGCCTGGGCCAAGATCTTGCCAAAATACGGGGCCAGCATGACCCCTTGGCCGCTATAACCCGCGGCGGCAACCACACCGGGGGTGATTTGCCGAACAAATGGAACCCGGGTCATGGTAATCCCTAAAGCGCCGCCCCAGGCATGGGTAATGGGTTGATGCCTAAGTTTGGGATAGATTTTCAGCATATGGCGACGCACAAACGTCATCAGGTTTGCCGGATGCCAAGGGCTATAATTTTCGCCGCCGCCGAACAATAATCGTCCATCGGGCGATTTGCGGAAATAATTGACCACAAACCGGCTGTCAGCCACGGCCCTATCGCTGCGAATAATCTGATCGGCCAATTCACCCAAGGGTGCGGTGGCGAGCACAAAATTATTGATGGGCATGACCTGGGCATCGATTGTGGACGACAGACCATCAATATAGCCGTCACCGGTTAGGATCAGCCGGTCGCAAATCACCTCGCCTAGCGCCGTCTTGACCCGCATGCCCTGCGCGGTCTTGGTCCAGCCTAAGGCTCGGCTATGTTCAAAAATCTCAGCCCCAGCCGCGCGCGCGGCACGTCCCATGCCAAGGGCAAGATTGAGCGGGTGCAGGTGGCCGCCGCGGTGATCGCAGGTGCCGCCATAATAGACATCCGTGCCAAGGTCTTCGGCCAGTTGGTCCCGTTCAATCATGCTGATCTGGTCATAACCATAGGCCTTGGCCATATGCTCGATGTCGCGCAGATCGGCCGCCTTGCCGCCAGGCCGATGCCGCGCATGGATGAGTCCGGGCTTAAAATCGCAGTCAATGCCATGGCGTGTAATCAGGTCCGCTAGGCTTGCGCGCGCATCTTGGGCCATTTGCCACAAGCCCTTAGCGTCTTCTTGCCCAAGGACCTGCTCGATCCAGGCCTGGTCGCGTCTTTGGCCGGGATGCACCTGGCCGCCATTGCGGCCCGATGCGCCAGACCCCACCGTGGCGGCCTCTAGCACGATCACAGAAACGCCTTTGCTGGTCAGTTCAAGCGCTGCGCCAAGGCCGGTATAGCCTGCACCGATGACACAGACCTGCGCCCTTTGTGCGCCTTGAAGCGCGGGAAGGACAGGCGAGGGGTTGGCCGTCTCCGTATACCAGGAGCCGGAAGGCAGACCCTTATTTCGAAAGCTCATGGTTAAACATTCAGCAGCAAGAATTCGCGCTCCCACGGGCTGATCGTGCGCATAAAGGCCTCATACTCCGCCATCTTAACCCGCGAATAGGCACTGATAAAACTGGCACCAAGTATATCGGCCAAGGGCGCGCAGGCCTGAAGATGGGTTACGGACTCAATTAGGCTGCGCGGTAATTCGACCCCACGCAGATTGGCGTCTGTATCGACCGGGGCCGTGGGTTTGAGCCCCTCAACCATGCCCAGATAGCCAGTGGCCAAGACGGCCGCTATGGCCAGATAGGGGTTGGCATCCGAGGACGGCACCCGGTTTTCCACGCGCCGATTGGCGGCATCCGATGGCGGTACCCGGATCCCGGCTGTGCGATTATCATAACCCCACTGCGTATTGACCGGCGCCCCTGATTCCTTGCTGATGCGGCGATAAGAATTCACATAGGGGGCCAATATGCCCATAATGGCCGGCATATAACGCTGCTGGCCAGCAATGAAGCTGTAAAATAGCTCGGTTGGTCCGCCAGTTTCACTATCGGAAAACAGATTGTGCCGGCCCTCTAGATCGACGATCGATTGATGGATATGCATGGCCGAGCCCGGCTCCGCCGCCATGGGTTTGGCCATAAAGGTCGCATAGATTTCATGCTCCATCGCCGCTTCGCGGATCGTGCGCTTGAACATGAAGACCTGGTCGGCCAGTTCCAGCGCATTGCCGTGGCGCAGATTGATCTCCATCTGGGCGACGCCGCTTTCATGGATCAGGGTATCAATCTCCAGACCCTGGTGCTCTGAATATTCGTACATATCCTCAAACAGGGCATCGAATTCATTGACTGCTGAGATCGAATAGCCCTGCCGCCCGGTTTCAGGTCGGCCCGACCGGCCAATCGGCGGTTTGAGCGGATAGTCCGGATCGACATTTTTTTCGACCAGATAGAACTCAAGCTCAGGCGCCACCACAGGGTCCCAGCCCTTGGCGTGATAGAGGGACAGAACCCGGCGCAAGACCTGGCGCGGGCTTTCCTCGACCGGCCGGCCATCCGGGTGATAGGCATCATGGATTACCTGACCGGTCGGGTCCTGGGCCCAGGGCACGCTGGCTAGGGTGGCAAAATCGGGCACGAGCACAATATCTGTGTCGGATTGGACCGTATCGATCAGGCCTTCAAGGTCAGGAAAATCGCCGGTAATGGTTTGGTAAAATACCGATAGGGGCAGGTTCATATTGCCTGCCTTTAAGAATTTACGTACCGGCATGATCTTGCCGCGGGCGACCCCGGCCAGATCGGGCACGAAGCACTCAATCTCTTCGATGTTTTGCTTGGCAAACCACTGGGCCGCCTCCTCGATCGTGGCGACCCCGCGTTTGGCCGCGACGGCGGATTTGCGATTTTTGGACTTGGGCTTCATGGCAGATTTCCATCCTGATTAAGCTAGCCTAACCCAAGGTATAAGAAATGGCAAATTGTGATCACAGTTTGCACATTGGTGTGTGCCCTTAGCCGGTATTGCGCAGGGCTGCCGCTATTCCGTTCAAGGTCAGCTGAATGCCGAGCTGGATGGAGTCGCCCGTCTCGCCGCGCCGCCGCCTCGATAAGAGTTCAATCTGTAGCCTATTTAAGGGATTAAGACACGGCCGAGACAGGGCAATCGAGGCGGCCAGTTCGGCCTGATCATCGAGCAGGCCGCTCATGCCACGAACCGCTAGGATCAGCGTGTTTGCCTCTTCCCATTCCTTGGCAATCTTTGCGAAAATGCGTTCGGATGCGGCCTTGTCTGGGGCGAGGCCCGCATAGGCCTTGGCAATGGCCATGTCGCTCTGGGCTAAGGCGACCGCCATATTGGCCAAAAAGGTGTCCATAAAACCCCATGATCCAGCCATGTCTTGCAACTGGTTTACCGAGGTGCCGGCCTGCTTAACGCCAGAGGCAAACCCGTACCAGCCCGGCAACATGAAGCGCGACTGAGACCAGCTAAACACCCAAGGAATTGCGCGCAGATCTTCAATTCGACCTGAGGCTGTCCGTGAGGCCGGGCGACTGCCAATCTTTAAATCAATGATTTCGGAAATGGGGGTTGCGGTGCGGAAAAATGGCGCAAAGGCCTGGTCGCGATAAACGAGATCTTGATAGGCTTCGCACGACCCGGCTGTAATCTGATCCATGACTGGCCCAAATTGGGCATCAAGCGAGCTACTGGGGCGCTTGGTTGTGTCCTTATGGGTGGTCGCCAGGAAAACGGCTGCCGTTAGGCTGTCTAGGCTCTTGCGCGCCGCCACCTCATCGCCAAATCTTCGCGCAATCATTTCGCCTTGCTCGGTTAGACGCATACGCCCCTGAACCGTGCCGCTAGGCTGCGCCAAGATCGCCGCAAAGCTGGAACCGCCGCCGCGTCCAACCGACCCGCCGCGACCATGAAACAACTGCAAGCCGACCTCGTGGGCCTGGCAGGTTTTTAGGATCTCGCTTGAGGCCCGGTGCAGGGACCAGCGCGAGGCGGTATAGCCGCCATCCTTATTGCTGTCGGAATAGCCTAGCATGACTTCTTGCACTGCGCCGGGCCCAAGTAAGGCGCGGGCTGCGGGCAGCTTTAGCCATCGGTCAATAATGGCGGGCGCGGCTTCAAGGTCGGCAATGGTTTCAAACAGGGGCGCAACGCGCAGCATGGACCGGGGGGCTGCGCCGCCAAAAACAAGTCCGGCCTGTTTGAGCAGGACCAAGGGCTCCAATATATCAGAGACCGAGGCCGCCTTGGATACCACATAGGCCCCGATCGCTTCTGGGCCATAAGCCTTGACGGTTTCGGCCGCGGCATCAAGGATTTTCAGTTCGCGCTTGGTCAGGTCTGAATAGGAGGCAAATGGCCAGCGCAAGACCCGCTCATCGCTGAGCTGTGCGATCAGGACCTCAATTCTTTGATCTTCGTCCAGGCCCAAATAATCGATCGGGGCAGGGGATTGGGCGAACAGTTCGGCGATAACACGTTCATGGACATCGGCATTTTGACGAAGGTCCAGCGACAAAAGGTGAAACCCGCAGCAGCGCACCATCTGCAATAGGGTCTTAAGGCCGGAGCCAACCAATCGCTCACCACCATGGGCAATCAAACTATCGCGCACATTTGACAAGTCTTGGATGAGGTCTGAGGGCGCGCCATAGCCAGACGCCGACACGTCGCTTTGGACGGGTGTCGTGCCGGCCGGCAAGGCGCTGAGGCTCTGTGCCGTGGCCAATACCCGGTCACGAATATAGGTCAGGGCCCGGCGATAGGGCTCATCGGCCCGGTGCACCGAATGTTGCGCCGAGCGTCTGGCCAGTTCCATAACCTCGTCGGATACGGGCGCTAGGGTCAAGGACAGGGTTAGCTCACCTTCCAGGCGGTCGAGCTCGTCCAGATAATACGCGAAAATCACTTGGCCCTGCTGGGCGAGCGCCAGTTTTAGCGTCACCTGATCGACATGTGGGTGACCGTCTCGGTCGCCGCCAATCCATGAGCCGAGCCCTAGCACAAGCGGGAAGGGAGATTGTTCGGGCAGGTCCCGGTCCCAATCTTCATATAGGCGCACCAAGGCTGGCAATATGGCCCGCTTGACGAAGCCCAAAGTATTGTCGATCTCGTCGCTGACCGTGATGCGATCGGGCCGGTGCAACCGGGTCTTCCATAGGAGGGCAACGGCGCGAAATAGTTCGTCCTGGGTCCAGATATCCAAGGTCCGAGGTAGGGCATGGCGGCGAAGGCCCAGTATACGCGATACCTCAAATTCGCGATCAACAACCGAGGCGCGGCGCATTTCGGTCGGGTGGGCGGTCAAGACCGGGGTCAGGCGCATATTCGCCAATACGGCATGGATCTGATCATCATCCAGCCCTTCGCCACGTTTAAGCGCAATCGCACCGGTCAAGGTGGCAGGCCGCCCGTCGACAAGGGCGTCGTCCAGCCGCCGCCGCCCGGCCACATCTTCGGAGATATTGGTCAGGGTCGATAGGCACGCCAAGGCCCGTACCAGATAAACCGCATCCTCGGCATTCAGCGCCGATAAGTCACCGTCATCGGCCCGCGCATGGCGCACCTGGGCGAGTTTCGCTTCACCGTCGAGATAAGATACAGCCTCATGAAATAGCCGCTCTAGCAGTCTGACGTTTTGCGACACCCGCCGCGTGGTCGACTCATCAAGGCTCATGGGACAAATCTTTCCTGATTGATCCGCGCACCATAGCAAAAAACATGTAAAAATCGTGTTTCAGGTCAAGGAGACAAGAGACAATGCAAGATCTTTGGGCGCGTGGGCAGACGGCCGGTCTGATTTTGAAGGCCAGGGGCGAGACAATCGCCATTGCCGAGTCCTCCTCGGGCGGTTTGTTATCGGCAGCGCTTTTGGCAGTTCCGGGGGCCTCGACCTATTTTCTCGGTGGCGCGGTTGTCTATACAGGCCGGGCGCGGCGAAAACTGATGGCGATCGAGGCGGAGGCGGTTGAGGGCATGCGCTCGGCAAGCGAGCCCTATGCGCTCTTATTGGCCCGCACGGCCCAGAGCCGGTTTCGCGCGACCTGGGCCCTGTCAGAAACCGGGGCGGCTGGTCCAACCGGTAACCCTTATGGCGATGCGGCAGGCCATACCTGTATTGGTTTGGCTGGTCTGGTTGAAAAGGCCATTACCTTGGAGACCGCCAGTGGCGACCGATTTGCCAATATGCAGGCCTTTGCGGTACGGGCGCTTGAGCTCTTGATCGAGACCTTGAAGGCGCAGGACCACCCTCAAGCCTAGGCCATCAGACGCGAGGGCCGGTCAAAAATGCGCACAATCTCGCCCTCGCGGTCGTTCCATAGAATACTCACCCCTCGGGCTCGGTCGAGATTGGCACCTAACCTAGCCTTCACCCCAGCCTCGGCAAGTCTGCGGGGGCTAAGGCGCAAGAGCGTGCGGCCGCAGCCTTGGTCTTCCTGCAGATCCGCATAATGCAGGACCGCGTCGATAATCGCGCCAGTCAAGGGCGCCTTGGCGGCGGGCGGTCTGCGCGGTGATGTCTGGCGCTTATAGGGGGCCATGGCCGGTGTCCTTTGGCTGTACAAATGCTCTGACCCATGGTGTATTGGCCGGATACGACAAAATCGGACGTATGGCGTGGGGCGCACAATGCGGCATGAAAAGGCGCAAAACCTGCTGGTTCTGGCACGAATGTTGGCGGGCTCCGCTGAAGGCTTGACGCTCGACGAAATGGCGGCGGGCCTCGGTGTCGGCCGAAGAACGGTTGAACGCATGCGCGATGCGGTGCGTGAAGTGTTTCCGCAACTCGAAGAGATTGAAGACCCGCCGACCCGAAGGTTTCGCATAGGGTCTGGCCTAGACGGCCTGTTTCAGGCCCCTAAGGCCGATGAGTTGGTCGCCCTGCGCACCGCAGCAGAAGCCTTGCAAAGCTCTGGGGCCAGTAATCGGGCCGCGGCCCTGTATAGCCTTGAGGCCAAGATCATGTCGGCCATGCGCTCCGGTGCCCGCAGACGCCTCGCTCCCGATGTTGAGGCCCTATTGCAAGCCGAAACCATTGCCGTGCAAGCCGGCCCGCGCCCGTTTGAGGATGATCAGGTCCTGGACAAGGTGCGTCAGGCGATTATGGCGCTTTGCGGCCTGCAATTTCGCTATGATGGCGGCAGCATGCCGGGACGCCTGCGTCAGGTGGCCCCTTATGGCCTCTTGTTTGGCCGCAGCAATTATCTGGTCGCCGCTGAGTTGGACGCTGAGGATAGGCCCCTTGAGGCGCGCAATTGGCGCCTAGACCGTATGGCGGACATTAGGGTCTTGAGCACACCTACCGCGCCGCCACCCGGGTTTTCATTGCAAGACTATGCCGATCAGAGTTTTGGCATCTATCAAGACGATATTGAGGATGTGGTCTTGAAGGTGTTGCCCCATGGCGCAGAGGATGGTCGGCGTTGGCGATTTCATGTCCACCAGACCGTCGCGCCCCATACGGATGGCAGCCTGATCATCCGGTTCCGGGCCAGCGGTATGACCGAACTGGCCTGGCACCTGTTTAGCTGGGGCGACAAGATCGTGATCTTGGAACCCGCGCGATTGCGCCAAGTCCTAGCCGAACAGATCGCGCAAGCCAGCAAGGCCCTTGCGATTTAACCACGTCCGATTTTGACGTAGGGGCTGGTCATAAGGACGGGGTCACCGAGAGGAGATCATGACCATGACCGATTTTTCTTATGCAGTCCGCCCGATGAATGAAGGCGTTTCGCCCCTTAGCCTGATGCGCCGATGCCTGACCCTAGCCATAAGCACCTTGCATTATGGCCTTGTCTGGCTGGTCTGGCTTGGCCTCTTTATGGTGCGGCCGAGGCTTGCCCTAGAAAGTTTTCGCTATAGGCGGATGGATTCGCCCATTGGCCGTGCCCGCCAAATCTAGCCATAGACCTGGGTCTTCCAGGTCTCAAATCCGTGGTCGATCTTGGCCTTGTCTTGATCGGGTGCAAAAATCTGGTCATAACTGGAAAAGCCCGATGTTTCCTCGGGCCCCAATAGGCCCACGCCTCTGGCCGCACAAATGGCTGCCCCGCAGGCTGTGGCCTCGCGCAGGCTGTGCCGGGCTAGGGGCATGCCGAGCACATTGGCCTGAAGCTGCATCAGGGCGTCATTATCGGTCAGGCCGCCATCGACACGCAAAACCTCGGGCCGGGCAAGACCTGAGCCATCGTAAATGCCATCGACCACTTCACGCACCCGATAGGCAATGCCCTCGATTGCGGCACGCGCAATCTGGCCAGGGCCTGTGCTCAAGGTCAGACCGCCAATCAGGCCGGTTTTGGTGGGGTCGCCATGCGGTGCACCCAGTCCCTGAAAGGCCGGTAATAAAAAGGTGCCGCCACTGTCTTTCGTCATGTCAGTAAGCTTGGCAAAGGCGGCGTGCCCGCCTAGGGCGAAATTGCGCCGAACCCAGTCCAGAGCATTGCCGGCAGAAAACACCATGCCCTCGATGCAATAGGTGACCTGGCCAGCGGCTGCACTAACGAAAAAGGGCGGCAGGTTCGGGCCGATATAGGCAAACTTTTTACCGGTACTGACATTGACCGTCGCCGAGGTGCCATAGGTGATCTTGCCCGCGCCCTCGGCTTCGCAGCCTTGGCCGATCAGGGCTGCCTGTTGATCGGCAATCACGGCTGTGATCGGCACCGATGCGCCAAGGGTCCTAAGATCGGTCTGGCCCATCTCGCCCCAGCTATCGACAAGGGTGGGAAACATGGCCTCATCCAGACCCTGAAAACCGATCAGATCCGGGTTCCAGGCGCCGGTGGCGAGGCCTAGATAGCCCGTCGGCCAGGCCTGACTGCGGTCCGTGACATGGGCCGCGCCGCCGGTCAGCTTGTAAATTAGATAAGAATCGATATTGCCCCAGGCCAGCCGATTAGAAGCTAAGAGGGCAGCTCTGGTCTCGATACCAGCGAGCATCAGTTCCAGCTTGGCAGCGGCCTGCTGGGCAACAATGCCAATACCGGCGGCCTGAAGGGCCTTGGCGCGGTCCGCCCCCCTCAAATCACTCCAGACCACAAGCGGGGTCAAGGCCGCGCCGGTCTTTCGATCCCAAAACACCACACTGGTGCGCTGAGAGGTCACGCCAATCGCGGCCATATCGGCGAGGCTACGGCCACAGGCCCCGAGCGCCTTGGCCATGACCTTGCGCGCTGTTTGCCAGATCAAGGCGGGGTCTTGTTCGACCTGACCCGGTAGGACAGAGCGGGTGCGCAAACCTGCGCTGGCCTGACCAAGCCTTTGGCCTGCGGGCGTGAATATGCAGGCCGTGAGATTGGTCGTGCCAACATCAAGGGCTAGAATCAGCTCAGGCATCCGGGATCAGGACCCCAGGATTCATAATGCCGACTGGATCAAGCGCGGTCTTGACCTTGCGCAGAAGGGCCACGCCAGTTTCACCCAGTTCCGCCACCATATCGCCGCGCCGCACCCGGCCAATACCGTGATGGTGGGCTAGGCTGCCGCCGCCATTTGCCGTGGCCTGCATCACGTGACGCCAGGCCTCGAAATAGGCGGCCTCCATATTGGCGGGATCTTCGGGCTTGATCGCAAAGGTGAAATAGAGGTTCAGACCGCTGCGATAGACATGCGAGCTGTGCGCTGATCCCGCCAGGCATCCGGGAATGGTTTTTAAGCCCTCAACCGCCTTGTCATAAATCCCAGCAATCTTGTCCCAAGGAGCGGAAATCTCGACCGTATCGGCGACCATTTGGCGGCCAAGGATCTGGTCCCAGCCAAGCACATGATTGCGATGGTCCAGCCAGTGCTCGACAATGGAATCGGGCAGGGGGGTTAGGCCATGCTCAGCAGCGAGACGCGCGGCTGCGGCCTTTTCGACATCGACCAATTCGGCCGGGCCTTCGTGCACCATGATTAGGGTGCAGTCCTTGGCCGCTTCGCTTAAGCGTCCCGTCTCGCGCTCGTCATACTGGCGCATGACCGGCGGGCGCCAGCCGCGCTGGACCAGTTCGCGTTGATAGGTAAAGCCTGAGCGCATGTCGGTGGCGGCAAAGGCAGACACGGCGCGCTTTTCTGCGGCGCGGCGCAAGGACAAGGTCACGCTGGTGATCACGCCCAAGGTCCCTTCAGACCCCAGCATCAGGTGGCGAAGGTCTGGCCCTGCCGAGGCACGCGGCCCCTTGCCAAGGGTGACCAGACTGCCATCGGGCAAGACCGCCTCAATCGCATAGACAATATCTTCCATATTGCCATAGGCGGTGGAAAACTGGCCAGACGCGCGGGTCGCGACCCAGCCGCCGACGGTCGACACGGCTATGGATTGTGGCCAGTGCCCGGCCGTGAGGCCAAGTTTGGCCAGGTCCTGTTCGGCCTCAAGCCCGTTCTTGCCCGCCTCAAAACTGGCCAAAAGATTGTCGGGATCAATAAACCGGGTGCCGGTCATGGCCCCCATATCCAGCAAGATGCAGTCTGGCGAAGTAATGACCCCGCCAACCACACCGCTGCCCAGACCAAATGGGATCAGGGGCGTTTTGGTCGCACTGGCAATCCGCACCACGGTCTGAACATCGGCGACATTGGCCGGGCGCACGACGCAGGCGGGCAGGGGGGCTGCGCGCTCTTGATGGTCGCGCAAGTGGCTGACTATCCAATAGTCATGACGACGGGCGCTACGGCTGGTCTCGTCCAGCCCGACCTTGTCTGGCCCAAGGGCAGCGAGCAATTGGCTAATGGCAGCGTCGGTCATGCGGGCATCTCTGTCGTCGAAGGGCTAAGAAAGGAAAGGTTTTGCGCCTGAAGCTGGCGGCATTGGGCGATTTGTTGATCGCGTTGATCCGGCGTCCAGGCCAAGAGCTCGGCCATCGATTCTGCGGCGGCTGGTAGGGCATCAAGGCCACCATCATCGTCAAACCAGGCGCGCGCACTGCGCCGAACCCAATAGTCTTCCAAGGTTAGGGCGCCTTCAAACAAGACGGCATGGCGCGCTTCAATGGCTGGGCCGCCAACAACACCCGCGGCTTCTGCACCATAGAGGCCGACCAGGCGCTCGGTCGCCGTGGGGCTATTAAGCTGGCGAGTCAGTTCGGCCGTGAGGCTTGCGACATCGACCTCGCCGCCGGGCAGGGGGGTGGTGGCAGTATGCGAGGCTTGGGGCTTTCGCCCCAGCGCCTGCTCGGCCATATCGACCACGCGCTCGGCCATCATGCGGTAGGCCGTCAGCTTGCCGCCTGCGATGGACAAGATCCCGCCCGGCCCGGTCCAGATTTCGTCCTTGCGCGATATGTCCGAGGCAGACTTGCCCTCTTCGGCAACCAGCGGCCTCAGACCCGACCAGGCCGAGACAATATCGGAAAAGGTTAGGGGCTCGGTCGAAAACCGCTGGGCAGCCGCGGCCAGCAAATAATTGGCATCGGCCGCATCAATGCGAGGCCAATAGTCGCTATCTGGATAGAATGTGTCGGTCGTGCCCAGATAGGTCATATCGCCCTTGGGCACGGCAAACACGCTGCGCCGATCAGATGCGGTCATGATCACGGTCCGCTCCAAAGGCAGGCGCGCCTTGGGCACCACCAGATGTACGCCCTTGGTCAAGGTCAGCTTGGTCGTCGCCGATCCGGTTTCTAGCCGCCTGAGGCTATCGACCCAGGGGCCTGCGGCATTAATAATCACCTTGCCATAGAGCCGCGCCCGACCTTTCTGGCCGGTCAGGGCGTCGCCGATCACCACACCCGTAGCGCGTCCATTCTCCAGCAGGATCTCTTCAACCGGCGTATAGCTGGCCACAGCCGCGCCGAGGTCGGCTGCGCTGCGCAGATTGGCTAGGGTGAGTTTGGCATCGTCGGTTAGGTATTCAGGATAAACAATTGCCCCTGCCAGATCGTCAGCATTGATTGAGGGCTCAAAGGTTTCCAGATCGGCCCGCGACCACAGCGTATGACGCCGATCCTTGGCAACCCCGCCCAGTTTTTCAAACGCCCAAAGCCCGGTGCGCAACTTGGCAATCGCGGCGGCATTCTTGGCGGGAATGACAAACGGCATGAGGCGGGTCAGGTGCGGGGCGATCTGTTCGACGGCCTTGCGCTCTGAGGCGGCTTCTTGCACCAGTTTTAGATCGCCTTGGGCCATATAGCGCAGGCCGCCATGGATCATTTTTGACGAACGGCTGCTGGCCCCGGCCGCAAAGTCTCGCGCCTCGACCAAGGCGACGCTAAGGCCGCGCATGGCCCCGTCGCGGGCAATACCCGCGCCGGTCACGCCGCCGCCAATAATTACCAGATCAAAATGGCTTCCATCCAGCCGATCAAGTAGGCCCTGACGGTTTCTAAAATCCAGGGCGTGTGTGGCCATGATTAGCGCCTATTCGTGTAAAGATCAGGAGACCTTGAAAACCTGTCGCAAGGTTCCTGATCGGCTTTTTCGGCATGACGGGTCAATGTAAAAAACGGCCCGCGCGATGTATTGGAGGCTCTGGCCTAGCGTCCCTCAAAAATTGCCGCGCGTTTTTCCATAAAGGCCAGCATGCCTTCCCTCGCGTCATGGGTCTTGAGCAGGGGCAATAATTGTAAAAACACATGATGGACATGGTCGTTAAAGGTCTCGGACAGACCCATCCGCATCATGCGCTTCGAGGCCTGCACCGCCAGGGGCGCATTGGCGGCAATCTCGGTGGCAAGCGCGCGGGCCAGGGTCTGGACCTGATCATCCTCGACCACCTGGCTAACCAGCCCCATGGCCAGGGCTTCGTCGGCCAAAAGCGTGCGGCCGGTAAAGATCAGCTCGGCCGCCTTGGACCAACCGATCAGGCGCGGCAAAAACCAGGTGCCGCCAGATTCCGGCACAATGCCGCGCTTGGTAAAGGCCGCCGCTAGCTTGGCGTTCTTGGCCATGATGCGGATATCGCAGCCCAGGGCCGTATCCAGACCATAGCCCGCCGCAGAGCCATTTAGGGCGCAGATGGTCGGCTTTTCCATATTGAACATGACGGTTGGCGGGGTGGATTTGAGATCCAGATTGGTCGATTGGGTGGTGCCATTGGAAATCCCGCCTTCGCCGGGGCTGGTGACCTCGGTCAGGTCAAGACCGGCGCAAAAGGCGCGTCCCTTGCCGGTCAGGATGACCACCCGCACATCGGGGTGACGATCGGCGACCAAGAGCTGCTCGGTCAATTGATTGAGCATGGCGCGGCTGATCGTATTCATCCGCTCTGGCCGATTTAGGGTCAGGGTGGCGATATGGTCACTGACCTCATACAGCACTTCTGGGCTGAGATCATTAGCGGGACTTGGATGGCTCATGGGGTTTCCTGTCCAGTATTTTACGACATTTTTCATACTATGGGACGAGATGGTTGCCATTTCACCCAAAATTGCGCGTGATGGGCAAAAGGTTCTGAAGAAGAGGCGAAAGCGCTATGACTCCAACCCTGTACGGTATCAAGGCCTGCGACACGATGAAGAAGGCTAGAGACTGGTTGGACCAGCATGGCGTTGCCTATCAGTTTCACGACTATAAGGCGGTCGGAATCGACCGGGCCCGCCTTCAGGCCTGGGTGGATGAACTGGGCTGGGAGGTGGTGCTCAACCGGGCTGGAACCACCTTTCGTAATCTGCCCGAACTCGACCGGCAGGCTCTAGACGCAGCGCGGGCGATAGACCTGATGCTGGCCCAGCCCTCCATGATCAAGCGGCCGGTTTTGGATCTGGGCATACAGCGGCTAGTGGGGTTTAAGCCTGATCTTTATGGCAAGGCTATTTCGCATGGCGGGTGACGCCGGGATCACATGGCTGAAGCGGTTTGTGCCAGAGCCTATGGCTATGGGCCATGGTGAGCGCTTGCGTGCAGGGCTTGGCATAGGCATTGGGCTTGCTCTGACGGGTGTGTTTTGCAGCCCTTGGACCGACAATGCCTTGACCGCGCCGCTATTGATCGCCCCCATGGGGGCCTCGGCCATATTAATGTTTGCTGTGCCCGCCAGTCCCTTGGCCCAGCCCTGGTCCGTGGTCGGTGGCCATCTGGTCGCGGCCCTGGTCGGGGTTACGGCGGCGCAGTGGCTGCACCCGCCCTTGGTCGCAGCGGCAGTTGCGGTAATGGTAGCCATGCTGGCCATGTCGGCCTTGCGTTGCCTGCATCCGCCCAGCGGGGCTATTGCCATGATCGCGGTCTTGGGCGGGCCCAAGATTGTGGCGATCGGCTATGGCTTTGTGCTCGTGCCCGTCTTGCTCAACAGCTTGGTCCTAACGGCGGCGGCCCTTGTGTACAACAATGTGACCGGCCGATCTTATCCGCACCGGGCGCACCCTCAACCTACCAAGCCCGTCTTGGTCCTGAGCCATGAGGACCTGGATGCGGCCCTAAGCGCCTATGGCGAGACCCTGGATATCAGCCGCGCTGATCTAGAGGGCTTGTTTCAGGACCTAGGCCTGCGGGCAAAGAATCACAAATAGGGCCGGTCAGGCCGCGCCGTTCACAACATAGCCAACATAAATCCTGGCGGCGGTACCTGCGCAACCAAACCAGCGGCCCCAGCTGCTATGGCCAAAACCATGTGGATGAGGTCCAATTTAACGTGATAATGTCCAAAGTGCATGAAGGGTGACCTGGAGCAGCGCTTGGCCGCCCCAGGCCGTTCAAGTCTAGTGGAACCGGTAGCTTAAGGATGCGCCATAAGTGGCTGGTCGCCCCGTAAACCGCACGGTCGTATCCAGATTACGGTTGGCTGCAGTCCAGTAATAGGCATCACCGACATTGCGGCCCCAGGCCGACAGCCGCCAGACCCCGTCTTGGCTTTCAATCCCGGCCCTTAGATCGATCAAGGTATAGGCCTTGACATTGAGGGTCGGCAATTCACCCAACTGGCTATTGGTCTTATCTTGATAGGTCGCGCCGCCACCGACAAACGCCTTGAATTGGTCATTAATCGGCCAGCTGTAATTTGCGTCCGAAACAATTTGCCATTTGGGCGTATTGGGGAAGGCCTCTCCGCCGAGATTGGTCAGGACGCCATCGGGATTGTAATTAATAAAGCCGTTCAAGACTTTGGAGTCCACATAGGCGCCACCGGCGGTCAGGGTCAGGCCCGTGATTGGGAACCAGCTTAGCTGAAGCTCTGCGCCGGTGACCTTGGACTTGGGTACATTAATCATCTGCAGCAGGGGGCCAAACAGGGGATCTAGCACCCGGCCCAGGATCTGTTTGTCCTGATAGTCATAATAGAAGACGGCACCATCGAGATGGATTTTGCGGTCGGCGGTCGTTGTCTTGAAGCCGGTTTCATAGGCAATGACCGATTCTTGCGTCGCCGGTAGGTACTGACTGGCCGCTGTCGCGCCGAGCGACGGGAAGCCGCCAGCCTTATAGCCCTTGCTGATATTGGCATAAACCAAGGTGCGCTCACGTGGTTTCCACTCGCCGCCTATCCGCCAAGACACATTGGTCTCGTTCAGGCTATCGACCACCAATCCAGGGGCAAAGGCCGCGCTCGCCGTAACGCAGCCGCCATTTGCGATCGGGGTATTAAATGGCAGCGATAGGCCCAGCCGAACCGAGTTCCAGAAGGGATTAAAAATCGCCGCCGAACTCCCGTCACCCGGATCGGCGGTACAACCGCTGAACTTGTTGTTAGAGCGCGTATAGCGCGCGCCACCATAAAGTTTGACCGTGTCGCTAATGGCATAATCGGCGCCGGCAAATAGGGCCGTGGTTTGTGACTTTTGATTATTGGTATCGGCAAAACCGGTAAAAAGGGGCAGGCCAAACGCCGTGAACAAGAGCGACTGGCTGCTTTGCGCCAGAATATTCTGACTTTTTTCACGCACATCATCATCGGCATAGCTGACGCCCACAGTGTAATGGGTCTTGGCGCTCAGATCCCCAGCCATTCGAAATTCTTGCGAAAAGGACTTAATCTTGCCCCGCGTATGGCGGTTCAGGTTGGACAGGCTCGTGCCGTCAATGTCCTGCAACTGATCTTGTTTGAAATGGCTGACCGAGGTCAAGGCGGTGAGGGTCAGGTGGTCGGATACGGTATAATCAATCTTGGCTGTGGCCTGGAGGAAGCGGTTATTCTTGCCGTAATTGTCGCCGGGATTAAAATCGGCTGCCCGGGCATTGGCTGGCGACAAGGGATAGGTCAGTAGGCCCGGGATAAAGGGGGCCGCGGCCGGTACAGATGGCGTGATCGCGATCAATTGCCCGGCCTGCACATCGGACATGTCGACCGAACCATTGATATTGAGTTGTACCTTGACCCGAGAAGTCGGGTCCCACGCCAGGGTTAAGCGGCCATTTTGAACCTCATCTGCGCCATTTTTGGCGCCGGTCGTATAGCTCCTCTGCCAAGGATCAGACTTGATGCTCTGGACCGCAAGCCGCGCGCCAACAGTATCCGACAGGGGCCCACTGACAAAGCCGCTGATGTCAGAGGCATTAAACGTGCCATAGCTGGCGTCTAGTCCCGCTGCAAAGCTCTTTGTCGGTTTGGCCGCAATGAAATTGATCGCGCCGCCGGTCGCATTTTGACCAAAAAGCGTGCCTTGAGGACCTTTTAGGATTTCGACCCGCTCAAGGTCGAGATTGACTCCTCGGCTTTCAATCGCAAAAGGGATCGGTGCCTGATCGGCATAGAGGCTGACGGTCGAACGCCCACCCAGGCTGATATCGCTAAAGCCAATGCCGCGTAGGGTATAGATGGGTGAGCCGACATAGGAATCGGCAAAACTAAAGCCCGGTGCAATCTTGACCAGGTCACGGACCTCGGCGACACCCGCGCGCCTCAACTGCTCACCGGTCGCGGCCGTGATCGACATAGGTACGGCATTGACGTTTTCTTCGCGCTTTTGCGCCGTTACAATGATTTCAGGCACGCCGCCCTCTGGGCTGGTCGCGACGGGCTGGGCCTGAGCTGCACCGGTCATAAGGGTAAGGACTGAGACACTGGCCAAAATGGCCCTGCGCAGCCCAATCCTGCCTGGTCCGCGGGTTTGGGTTACAGTTGTATTCAACATGTTTGTTTCTCCCCTGAGGTTTTTGAAACCGCTGTTGGCCGCGATCTTGTATCGTTCCGGGTTCGATTTTTGGGTCCTGGCTATCGAGGTCGCTGGACTTACAATTCTTCAACACCGTAGAATGTTGTTAGATCGCCATGTTGAAATCGGGCTGTCAAGTTATTCGACACTAAATTATGACGGCGTCAAACTGCGCTTAAGAATTGAAAGTCGTTAGTCTGTGCTCATTCCCTCTGACCTCCTTGCTTATGACAACAGGCCTGCCGCGCCGATCAAGGCGCGTGGTCGGCCTTCGCAGCGTAAACTCAAGCGCGAGGCCTTGCTGGATGGTGCAACCGCCCTGTTCAATGCGCGCGGCATTGCTGGAACATCCCTATCCGATATTGCCGAGCGGTTGGGCTTGGCGCGGGCTTCGGTTTATTACTATGTCAATGACCGAGCAGATCTGGTGTTTCAGTGCTATCAGCGCGCTTGCGAGCGCACCGCAAATGATCTGGCCACGGCCAGTCAAGCCGGGTCCGGGTTTCAGCGGGTTTATGATTTTATCCGTCTAGCCTTAGCGCCCGAGCGGCCTCAAACGGCGGTCTTGAATGATTTGGGCGTGCTTGATGCGTCTCAAGCTGAGATTATAATCCGGGCTATTGAGCGCAATACGGCGGTATTGGTCGCTTTTCTGAAGGCGGGCATGGCTGATGGCAGTGTTCGGCCTTGTGACAGCGAGGTGGTGGCCCAGTGCCTGTTCGGCATACTGGCCTGGGCGCAGATGACGCCGCAATGGGTTAGCGGTGACCATAGCCAAAAATATCGCAAACGCTTGATGAGTGCCGCCTTGGCGATCCTTGATCGCGGTATCGCGATCGAACGCCAGCCGTTTGTCTGCTCGCTTGACGCAGACTGTTTTTTGCCGGGCCCCGTGAGTGCCTTTAACCGCTGTGCCACGCCTGCCTTGAAGATTGAGCAATTGCTGCGCACAGCATCGAACCTGTTCAATCGCCAAGGTATTGAGGCCACATCTTTGGATCAGATTGTTGCCGAGCTTGGGGCATCCAAGGCCGTTGTCTATCATTATCTGCGAGACAAATCGGACCTGGTAACGCGGTGTTACGGGCGGGGTTTTGACCTGTTTGAACAGATTGCCGGTGCGGCGCAAGCGGGGGGCCGATCGGGGTTGGAGCGGGTGCTGTTTGTGTCTCACCTAAATAGCCAGGGCCAGGCTGGGGCCTTGACACCCCTCATGCCTCAGCCCGGTCTTGAGGCCTTGGCCGACGCGTATCGCGGGGCCTTGTCAGACCGCGCCCGCGCGCTTAGTCGCCAAGCCAGCGGTTTTATTCAAGACGGCATAGCCGATGGTTCGTGCCGGGCTTGCGACACCTTGATGGTGGCACAGGTTAGCGCGGGCGCATTTGGCCGTTTGCGCAAGTGGCTGCGCCTGAATGATCCGCGCACGCCACGACAACTGGCCGATGAAATCACTGCCTTTTTGGGCTTGGGCCTAGCCACTAACCCTACGGATCTCGCTTGACCAGGCCCGATAGCGCCTTAAGCTTTTTCGGTGAAAAATCGCCGCCAAGGCGAATACTCAATAGGAAACGCCATGACCGCCAGTTCCCAGACCCCGCTCAGCCTATCTGGGCCGCTGCGCCAGCCGCGCCAAATGTTGGCCGATCAGGAATATGGCGGGCATAGCTCGATCCATGATGATGCCATGGCCGAGAAGCTCGGCTTTCGGGCCGGGCCGATTGAGGGGCCGACCCATTTTAGCCTGTTTGCGCCCTTGCTCGAAAACCTCTGGGGTCAGGAATGGTTTGAGCACGGCTGTCTGTCGGCGCACTATCTGAATATGGTGGTCGAGGGTGAAATGGTCCGTGCCTTTGCCGAAATACCGGCCCCTGGCGCCCGCTCGACCCGGGTCTGGGCGGAAAAGGCCGACGGCACACAAGTATTGGAAGCCAGCGCCAGTATCGGCCCGGATGCCGGACCCAGCCTGCTTGAGCAGCGCATGGCCGCCCTGCGCCGGCCAGAAAAATTGCTGATCTTGGCAGATCTCCATGTCGGCATGACCGGCAAGGCTGATGAGCGGGTCCGGATGGATCCAGACCAGCATATGGGCGCGCTTTATCCTTTCAGCCTGAACGACAAGTTGGCGGTGATTACGGAGCCCAGCGACTGGTATAGCGACGCACACCGCTCGCCTTGGGGCCGGGCGATTATTCCCTTGGAAATGATCAGTGTTCTGGCGGAATATTCCAGTCATCAGGCCGGCTTTCCGGTCAAGGGTCCGGCCGTGGGCCTGTTTGCCGACCAGGAAATTCGCCTGATCGATGGGCCCTTGTTTGTCGGGCAAGACTATCTGATCCGCCGCGAAATCGCCGCCTTGTCGGAAAGCCGCCGAACCGAGTCCTATTGGGTGCGTAGCCGTATCTATACCGCCGACGGCACCCGTCAGGTGGCAGAAATGCTGTTAAACCATGCCACCTTGAAGCATTCCTATGCCGGCTATGCCGAGGCGATTGGATAACTTGTCCTTGATAGGGCTCTAGAACCTCTGGGCACCATCGAGGCGGATGGTCGTGCCATTGAGAAAGTCATTCTCGACGATGTGGGCAGCCAGGACTGCGTATTCGTCGGGATCGCCCATGCGGTGTGGGTTGGGGACCATGGGTCCCCATTTGGCCTGGGCCTGCTCGTCGGTCATGCTGGCGGCATAGGCTAGGGTCAAGAATGTGCCGGGTGCTATGGCCATGGCGCGAATGCCAATCGGGGCTAGATCGCGGGCTATGGTCAAGGTCATGCCAATAATGCCGCCCTTGGCCGCCGAATAGGCGGCCTGTCCGGCCTGACCCTCATAACCGGCAATCGAGGCTGTATTGATAATGACCCCGCGCTGATTAGAGGCCAGCGGCATATTCTTGGCCATGGCTTCGGCGGCTATGCTGGTCACGGCAAAGGCGCTGTTGAGATAGACATTCACTGTATGGGCAAATTGGGCTAGGGGCAGACGCTTGCCTTCGCGATTGACCGTGCGCGCGGGGCCGGTCGAGCCAGGCGCCCTTGGGCCGCCGTGAACAATCACGGCCGCGCGTAGTGGTGCCAGATCAGCGGCCGTCTGAACCGCCTTTTCGATCGAGGCCTCGTCCATAATGTCGGTATGAACATAGACGCAGCCATTGCCGAGCGCCTTGGCCAAGGCCTCGCCGCGTTCATCGGCGACATCGGCAATCACCAGCTTGGCCCCTTGCTTGGCCAAGCGGCGCACCGTGGCACTACCAAAGCCGCCTGCGCCGCCGGTTACGATTACGGAAGCCTGACTAAGGTCCATGATGAGTGCCTCTAATAGGTTTTGATGATGAATGCGGTGGCGTTAGAAATCAGGCAATGGCCTTTTCGGCGCAGGCCTTGGCGGCGGGATAATCAGCCTTGCCATTGCTGGCGCGCAAAGAGCAGTCAGCGACAACAATCAGCTTTGGCGTCTTGTAGCCGGCTAGGGCCTTGCGGACAAAGGCGCGGACATCATCCGGGTCCAGCCTATGGCCCGTGGTCAATTGCACAACCGCCGTAACCGATTGGCCCCATTTCTCGTCCGGCAGGCCAATCACCAAGGCATCATCAATGGCGTGATGGCGCTTGAGCACTTCTTCAACCTCTTCAGGAAACACTTTTTCGCCCGCCGTATTGATACAGGCGCTGCCGCGGCCCAACAGGGTCAAGCTGCCATCGGCCTCAACCTCGCACCAATCGCCGGGGATAGAATAGCGATGGCCGTCAATGAGGCGGAAGGTGCGGGCGGTCTTTTCCGAGTCTTTATAATATCCCAAGGGTAGGGGCTCGCCCAAGGCAACAAGGCCGCGGCGGCCAGATCCGGGCGCAACGGGCTGGTCATCCTCATCAAACACCCGGCAGCGATCGCCGAGCATGAATTTGGCGGTTTGCACCTCGCCATCCTTGGTCATGATCGAGCTGCCCATGCCCAGAGCTTCAGAGGATGAAAACGCGTCATTGAGCATGGCGGCCGGCATGTGTTCTAGCAGGCCATGCTTGACTTCCTGGCTCCACATGACCCCCGAAGAGACCATCACTAACACGCTCGCCAGATCAAATTTGCCAGCATGGGTGTTTAGCGCATTCAGCAGGGGCCGACCAAAACTGTCACCGACAATCACAAGACTGGTCGGCTTGTGCTCATGAATGGCACCAAGCATCTCTTCTGCGTCAAAACTTTCGCGGGTCAAGGTGATGACGCAGCCACCATTCAGATGCGTACCCATCGCCGTCAAAAGACCGGTCCCGTGCATCAGGGGCGGGGCTGGAAGATTACGTGCAACCGGCGGGTTGGCCGCAATATGGGCGCTTAAGGCCTCGAGGGTCTCGGGCACGGGCCCAAGTTTACGCTCGGCCTGAAGGGTGATTTCGCGCATGGCGTGATGGGTCCACATCACCCCCTTGGGCATCCCTGTGGTTCCACCTGTATAAATGAACATCTGATCTTCGCCCGAGCGCTGAATGCCCAAGGCCGTGCCGTCGCCTTCGCTGGACAAAGCGTCGAAGGCTTCGGCAAAGGGTGCGATTTCGCCGTCTGTGCTGACCTCGACCCAGGTCTTGACCTTGGGTAGGCGCGGCCTGATCTCGGCAATGATGTCGCGAAACTCGGACGCATAGACAACGGTTTGCGCATCGGAATTGTCGAAAATGTACCAGACCTCTTGGGCCGTATATCGGTAATTGATATTCACATGCGTCATGCGCGCCTTGAAGGCGGCGGACAGGGTGAGGATGTATTCAGGACGATTGCGCATATAAAACGCGATCTTATCACCAGATTCCGCGCCGCGTTTGATCAGGGCACGGGCAAGGTTATTGGACTGGAATGTGGCCTGTGCCCAGGTAATGCGTCGATCGCCATGGATAAAGGCTAGGCTATCAGGCCTTAAAACCGGTTCGATCGCCTCAAGAATATCGCCAAAATTCCAGCCCATTGTTTGTTTCCTTAAGTGTTTCCCTCATCCGGCTTTTGGGCCGGGTGGCCGGGCGCTTATGCTGCGCCCTGACCATTTGAACCTTAACCGCTTCGGACGTCTCGGAAAGGCATTTCGCGATCGATTTCTGGCTCTTTTGGCAGGCCAAGCACGCGCTCGCCGATGATGTTGCGCTGGATCTGGTCAGTGCCGCCGCCAATCGAGGTGAAATAGGCATTGAGACTTAGAAAATTGGCGTCCTCCGCGCGCGGATGGTCTGGCCCCTCCAAAAGGCTGGCCGCGCCCAAAAGCTTGGTCCGCAGACGCGCCTCTTCGTGTAGGATGCGCGACATGGCCAGCTTGCCCAGGGACATGATGGCCGAAGACGTCCCTTGAGCCATATCGGCCTTGGCCCGGGCATTATTTAGGCGATTGAGCACCTTATAGGCTGTGACCTGGGCCAGTTCCTGACGAATAACCGGATCATTTAGACGCCCAGCTTCGCGGGCCAGTTCAATCAGGGCGCCGTCGCCCTTAGGGTTGTCTTTGCCGCTGCGCGGGCCGCGGGCCGCGTCACCCATGACAGAACGCTCATAGGCAAGGGCGGTTTGCAAAACGCCCCAACCGCCGTTTAAGGGCCCCAAGAGGTTTTCGGCAGATACAATCGCATCTGTGATGAAGACCTCATTGAATTGGGCTTCATTCGTGACCTGGCGAAGAGGGCGAACCTCTATCCCGGTCTGTTTCATCGGCAAGAAGAAAAAGCTGATGCCCTTGTGCTTTGGTACATCCCAGTCGGTACGGGCGATCAACATACCATAATCGGCAACGGCTGCGCCCGAGGTCCAGACCTTTTGACCATTGATAATATAGTTGTCGCCCCGACGATCGGCGCGTGTGCGGACTGCAGCAAGGTCAGAGCCTGCGCCCGGCTCGCTATAGAGAAGGCACATGCCGACCGCGCCGCTGAGCAGGGCCGGGACGATGGTCTCCTTAAAGGCCGGCGTCGCATGGGCCATGGCCGTATTGGCCCAAAGATTGGACTTGTCCTGTCCGGCGCCTGGTGCACCGACCGCGGCAAAGGCCCGCTCAATGATTTTGGCCTGTGCGGGGGCCAGGTCGCGGCCCCACCAGGCTTTTGGCCAGGTTGGCACAGCCCAGCGCGCCTCGACCACCTTGGTCATAAAAGCCTGCTGTGGATGACGGCCAAACCCCTCTCCGGTAACCAGTGCCTCCGGCTTCCAGTGTTCGGCCAACCAGGCCTTGACCTCGGCCTCAAGGGCCTGGTCATTCACAAGATCTGTGGACATGGGCCTAGCCTCCAAGCTGCTGGACATAGCGTTCGCGGTGATAATCCGGCGGGCCAAATAATTGTGCGTCCGCACGCGCGCGGCGCAAATAAAGGTGGGCTGGATGGGCCCAGGTAAAGGCAATGCCGCCATGCATCTGGATGCTGGTGGCCGTGATCTGACAAAAGGCATCGGCGCAGGCAAAGGCGGCCAGGCTGATGGATTGGGGGGCATCGGCCTGATTGGCGGCGAGCGCTTCGGCGGCATAGCGCGCAGCCGAGGTGCAGGACTCGCTCTCCATCAAAAGGTCTGTCGCCATGTGTTTGACCGCTTGGAAGCTGCCAATCGCGCGGCCAAATTGGTAGCGGTTCTTGACATAGTCGACCGTCATATCCAGCACATGGCGTGCGCCGCCGGCCTGTTCTCCGGCTAGGGCGATCAGCGCAAGATTTAGCGCTTCTTGGACGGCATCCCAAACCGGTCTTTGGCTTTCAATACGCCGGGCAGGGGCGTTTGCAAATTCCATCTCGGCCATGCGCAGGGTGTGGTCAAAGGTGGGCAGGGCGCAAATATTGACCCCTTTTGCCTTGGCCTCGATCTCAAAAACGGCCAGACCGGCTGATGTTTTTGCCACGACTAAAACCGTATCGGCGACTTGGGCATGGGTGACAAAGCTGGCTTGGCCGTTCAGGTGCCAGGTGTTATCCGAGTGCTTGGCCTCTACCGCCACATGTTCGGCAACCCAGCCGCCCAGGGGTCCGGTTACGGCCACTGTGGCTATGCGCGAGCCATCGGCAAGGCCTGGCAAGAGCCGCGCCTTGGCCTCGGGGTTGCCGAGGGCTTGCAACAAGGCCGGTGCCAGCACGGCCGAAGACAGCAGCGGAGCGCATAAAAGGCTTGCGCCCACCGCCTCCATAACCCGCTCCAATTCCACCGGGCCAGCCCCCAGCCCGCCATGGTCCTGGTCAATGATCAGGCCGGTCACGCCCAGAGCGCTCAAGGCCTGCCAGGTCTTGGGGTCAAAGCCTTCTGGTGTTTGTGATAGGCGCCGGACCTCGACCTCGCTGCTGTGATCCTTGAGCAGTCGGTGCAAGGATTCGACAAAAGCCATCAGCTCGTCGCTGGAAACTCCGCTCATTATCCCTCCCAATACGCTGGTCTTGTACCAGAGCTTTTGGTTAGGCTAGACGGCCCGCATGCCCGTGGCAATGCAAAGCGCGACCCGATTTGGCCTCAAGCCGGCATATTCCTATCTGCCCTTGAACACGCCGCTGCGTTTTTCAAAAAATGCGGCGACGCCTTCTAGAAAATCTTCGGAACGGACGGTCAAGAGGTATTGGTCGCGATCCATAATGCTGGTGGCACGATGATTGGCATTGACCGAGGCATTGACCGCCTCCTTGGTCATGCGCACGGGCAGGGGCGGCAGGGCCACAACCTTTCGCGCCCATGTGAGAGCGCCTTCAAGGGCCTGGCCCTTGGCCGTGACCTCATCGGCCATGCCCCAGTCCAGGCAGGTCGCGGCATTAGCGGCTTCACCAAATATGATGAAGCGCTTAGCGCGTGCGGGCCCCGCTAGGCTGGCAAGGCGCGGCACGGACTGCCAGCTCATATTGATGCCTAAAGGCACTTCGGGCAGACGAAAATAGGCCGCTTCGCCCATGATGCGAAAATCACAGGCCACGGCGAGGGCGCAGCCGCCGCCAATACAATAGCCCTCTATCGCCACTATGGTGATGGCCTCAATGTCTTCCCAGGCCCGGCACATGTCTGGTCCCAGCGCAATCTGTTCGCGAATTTCCAACAAATTTGGTGCTTGGCCACGCGCCTTGACGCCGCCAAGATCGGCCCCGGCCGAGAACCCTTTGGTGTCCCCGGTCAGTATAATAGCCAAGATGTCTGGGCGCAGGCGCATTAATCGCGCGATTTCGGTCAGTTCCTGCATCAGGCCGGTATTGAGCGCATTGCGCGCTTCGGGGCGATTGAGCGTGACCGTCACAATCGGTCCATCACGCGCGACCTTTAGAAAGGTCCAGTCTCGATCAAACACAGCATCGCTCAAGACCGTCTCCTTTTATCGTTCAATCAAGTGTGCGCAGTGAGGCGCGCCAGTACAAACCCCTCAACCACCTGATCACCGAGGCCTGCGCTTAGGCTTTCCACCAAGCCATCGAACGGTGCGGTGAGGACGTGCTCCATCTTCATGGCCTCAAGGGTTATAATGGGGTCGCCCTTGTGCACGGTATCGCCGGCCTTGACCGGGCGGGCGACAATCTTGCCGGGCATGGGTGCGCGTAGGATCCCGTCGCCTTGGGCGTCGCCCGACAGGGATTGCGGGTCTGGCGGACCAAAGGCGTAGGCTTGGCCCGCTTCAAACACGACATACTGATCGCCAAAAAGCCAGGCCTTTTCCGAGCAGGGCAGGGCAGGGTCGACCTCGACTAGGCGGGTTTCAGTGCCGCAGCTAAGCTTGACGGCATAGTGCGGCGCGGCATTGAGGCGAAAGCCTTTCAGGGCTTGCCAGGGCGAGGGGTCGGCGGGGCGGGCGAGGGCCTTGGCGGCGGCATTCCAGGCCTGATCAATGGGCGTTTGCGTTGCTGCCAGGCTTTCGAGCCGGTCCTCGATAAACCGGGTATCGATCTCGCCCGCCAAGAAATCTGGGTCGGCCAGGGTGCGGGCCAAGAAGGCGGCATTGGTCGCGACCGGATAGACCTCTATCTGAGCGCAGCCATCGGCCAAGCGAAGGGCTGCTGCCTTGCGGGTTGGGGCATGGGCAATCAGCTTGGCGATCATGGGATCGTAAAAGGGGCTGATCTCGCCGCCCTCGATTACGCCGCTATCAATGCGCAAATGGGTTGGGAGGTTGAACCGCTCGAGCGGGCCTATGGACGGTAAAAAGCCGGTCGCGGGGTTTTCGGCATAGAGCCTGGCCTCGATGGCATGGCCGCTTAGGCTAATCTGGTCTTGGGACAGGGGCAGGGGCTCACCGGCGGCGACGCGCAACTGCCATTCCACCAGATCAAGGCCGGTCACAGCCTCAGTCACCGGGTGCTCGACCTGAAGCCTGGTATTCATTTCCATGAACCAGATGCGGTCGGCGCGAAGGCCCTGCGAAGCATCGGCAATAAACTCGACCGTACCAGCGCCCTCATAAGCGACCGCTTTTGCAGCGCGGATGGCTGCGTCGCAAATTGCTGCGCGGGTTTTGGCGTCTATGCCCGGTGCCGGGGCCTCTTCAATGACCTTTTGGTGGCGGCGTTGTAGGGAGCAGTCACGCTCATAGAGGTGGACGATATTGCCATGGCTGTCGCCAAACACCTGGACCTCAATATGGCGCGGGCGGCTGACATAGACCTCGAGCAAGACCCTAGCATCGCCAAAACTGGCGGCGGCTTCGCGTTGGCAGGAGGTGAGGGCGGCTAGAAAATCCTCGGCGCGCGCGACCTTGCGCATGCCCTTGCCGCCGCCGCCAGCAACCGCCTTGATCAGGACCGGATAGCCAATTTGGTCGGCTTCGGCTTTCAGGCGTGCCTCGCATTGATCATCGCCCATATAGCCGGGGGTTACCGTTACGCCCGCCGCGACCATCCTCGCCTTGGCCTGGTCCTTTAGGCCCATGGCGGTAATGGCAAAGGGCTTTGGCCCGATCCAGACCAGCCCGCTATCGATCACGGCCTGGGCAAAGCTGGCATTTTCAGACAGAAAACCATAGCCAGGATGGATGGCCTCGGCACCCGTTGCCATAGCTGCATCTAGGATGTTTTCGGCAACCAGATAGCTCTCAAGCGCCGGGGCTGGACCGATCCTTATGGCGGTATCGGCCAGCTTCACATGCGGGCTTTGGGCATCGGCGTCGGAATAGACGGCAATCGTGCGCAGTCCCATCCGCCTTGCGGTCTTGATCACGCGGCAGGCAATCTCGCCGCGATTGGCAATCAGCACAGATCCAAACATGGCGGCTACATCCGAAAGACGCCAAATCGGGCGTCATCTATGGGGGCATTGAGCGAGGCCATGAGCGCTAGGCCCAGCACGTCACGGGTCTGGAGCGGGTCAATAATGCCGTCATCCCAAAGCCGGGAGGTTGCGAAATAAGGATCGCCTTCGGTCTCATAGCGATCGCGGATCGGGGCCTTGAACGCGTCTTCCTCTTGGCTTGTCCAGGTCTCGCCCCGGCCCTCCATGCCGTCGCGCTTGACTGTGGCCAGAACGCTGGCGGCCTGTTCGCCGCCCATGACACTGATCCGGGCATTGGGCCAGGTCAGCAGGAGACGCGGTGAATAGGCGCGCCCGCACATGCCATAATTGCCCGCGCCAAACGAGCCGCCGATCAGGACGGTGAATTTGGGTACATTGGCGGTGGCCACAGCATTGACCATCTTGGCCCCGTCCTTGGCTATGCCGCCCGCCTCATAGCGCCCGCCGACCATAAAGCCGGAAATGTTTTGCAAAAAGACCAGTGGGATTTTGCGCTGGCAGGCCAGTTCAATGAAATGGGCCGCCTTCAAGGCGCTTTCGGAAAACAGCACGCCATTATTGGCCAAGATTGCCACTGGACAGCCCCAGATATGGGCAAAGCCCGTCACCAGGGTGGTGCCATAAAGGGCCTTGAACTCGTCAAACTCAGAGCCATCGACCAGCCGGCCAATCACTTCGCGCACATCATAGAGCGCGCGCACATCGCTGGGGATAATGCCGTATAGCTGGGCCGGATCGAGCTTGGGTGGGCGCGGCGCGATCAGGGCAACGGACGCCTTGCTGACCGGGCCAAGCCGCGCAATGATCGACCGGATAATCGCAATGGCGTGCTCATCATTCTCAGCGACATGATCAACCACCCCCGATTTGCGGCCATGGGTATCAGCGCCGCCAAGCTCGGTTGCGCTAATCACTTCGCCGGTCGCAGCCTTGACCAGGGGCGGGCCGCCCAGAAAGATCGTGCCTTGGCTTTCGTCGCCTGAGCCTCGGATGATGATGGTCTCGTCCGACATGGCAGGCACATAGGCCCCGCCCGCCGTGCAACTGCCCATGACACAGGCGATCTGGGCAATGCCTAAGGCGCTCATCTGGGCCTGATTATAGAAGATGCGGCCAAAATGATCCCGGTCTGGAAACACTTCGGCCTGATGTGGCAGGTTGGCCCCGCCGGAATCGACCAGATAGAGGCAAGGCAGGCGGTTTTGCAGCGCGACCTCTTGCGCCCTTAGATGCTTTTTCACGGTCATTGGGAAATAGGCGCCGCCCTTGACCGTGGCATCATTGGCCACAATCATCACTTCGCGCCCACTGACCCGGCCAATGCCAGTGATAATGCCCGCGCCAGGCGCTTCGCCTTCATAAAGATCATAGGCGGCCAGGGCCCCCAGTTCCAAAAAAGGCGCACCCGGATCAAGCAGGCGTTCAACCCTTTGGCGGGGCAAAAGCTTGCCCCGCGCCTCATGCCGATCCCGCGCCGATTTGGGTCCGCCCAGCGCGGCAAGGGCCGTGCGTGCGCGAAGCTGGTCAGCTAGCTTTTGATTCAATGCCATATTGGCTTGAAAAAGCGCTGAGCTGGGTTGGATGTTCGAGGCAAGGAGGGTCATGCGCCCAAGAGCTCACGGCCAATCAAGAACCGGCGGATCTCATTGGTGCCCGCGCCTATGTCATAGAGCTTGGCATCGCGCAGCAGCCGCTCGACCGGCCATTCGCGGGTATAGCCGGCCCCGCCTAGCGCCTGAATCGCCTCGAGCGAAACCTTGACCGCGTTTTCACTGGCCATCAAAATTGCGCCCGCAGCATCAAATCGTGTGGTCATGCCAGCGTCACAGGCCCGCGCCACCGCATAGACATAGGCACGAGTGGAATTGAGCGCGACATACATGTCGGCAATCTTGCCCTGCATCAGTTGAAAGCTGCCAATCGGTTTGCCAAATTGTTTGCGCTCGCGGACATAGGGCAAAACAACATCGAGCGCCGCCTGCATAATGCCAATGGGTCCAGCGGCCAGCACGGCGCGCTCATAATCAAGCCCGCTCATAAGTACGCCCGCGCCGCCGCCAAGCGGGCCCATAATGTTTTCGGCCGGGACTTCGCAGTCTTCGAATACTAGCTCGGCCGTATCGGAGCCGCGCATCCCCATCTTGTCGAGCTTTTTGGAGACGCTAAAGCCCTTAAAGCCCTTCTCGATCAAAAAGGCCGTAATGCTCTTGCCGCCGCCATCGGGGCCGGTCTTGGCATAGACAACTAGGGTATCGGCATGCGGGGCATTGGTGATCCAGTACTTGGTGCCATTGAGCACATAGCGGTCGCCCTTTTTGTCGGCGCGCAATTGCATGCTCATGACATCGGACCCGGAGCCTGCCTCGCTCATGGCCAGAGAGCCGACATGGTCGCCTGAAATCAGATTTGGCAAATAGCGCGCCTTTTGCTCGGGCGTGCCCCAGCGGCGGATCTGATTAATGCAGAGATTGGAATGGGCGCCGTATGACAAGCCGACAGAGGCTGAGGCGCGGCTGACTTCTTCCATCGCGACCACATGCTCGAGATAGCCAAGGCCAAGTCCGCCCCAGTCTTCCTCGACCGTAATGCCATGCAGGCCAAGCGCGCCCATTTGCGGCCAAAGCGCGCGCGGAAACGTGTTGGTCGCATCAATCTCAGCGGCGCGAGGTGCAATCTGGTCGGCACAAAACCGCGCCGTGGTCTCGCGGATCGCATCAGCGGTCTCGCCCAAGGCAAAGTCCAGTCCGGTTGTGGCTAACATCTGGCTTTCCTCACGCTGGTCATGGTTTTGGAATCTCATACCCTAATGCGAGAGCGCAAGGACGAATAAATTGAGGCTTTTGGTGAAACCCAAAGGCAGCGACCCAAGCTTTTCGGCGACAAGGTGCGTTCAGACCACTAGAGTTTGGCCCAGCTTAATCAAAGCCGAGCGAGGACTTCGTATGCAAATTTCCATGTATCAGGCGTCCGCGCCGGTTTTTGCGCAAGGTCTGCGGGCCTTGGTCGGGATCCTGAAAAAGGCGAACGCCCATTGCGAGGCGCGCAATATTGACCCATCCGCCCTTATTCAGGCACGTCTCTATCCGGACATGTTGCCATTTAATCGTCAGATCCATCTGTGCACCGATTTTGCCAAGGGCTGTACGGCAAGGTTGGCGGGGGTAGACCTGACCGTTTTTGCGGATACGGAGACTAGTTTTTCCGAACTAATTGCCCGGGTAGAAAAGACCCTTGCCATTGCAGAGGGCTTTAGCGCGGCCCAGATCGACGGTTCGGAGGACAAGGATATTACCCTCGTGCGCCGCGGCGAAACCAGCATTGTCAAGGGCCGCGCCTATTTGCTCGAACAGGCCATGCCAAACTTCTATTTTCACCTGACCACAGCCTTTGACATCCTGCGCCACAATGGCGTCGAGATCGGCAAGAAGGACTTTTTGGGCCTCGTTTAGGCCGCTTCAGGGTTGGCGCGGGGCCGACATCCATGACCTGCCCCGCGTCGCTTTGCCCATAATACCTATTAGGGGATAAAGTCCTTTGGCGGCCTATCAAGGCCGCGCCACGTCGTTGTCATGCGCGCTCAATGGTCAACAGGCCTGAGGCCTAGGGCGCCTGATACACCACCTGCCCATCGACCATGGTCAGGACGGCATGGCCTTTGAGAATCTCAGCCTCGGGCACGGTCATGATATCGATACTAAATGCCGTCAAATCCGCACGCTTACCGACCGAAATTGTGCCCAAGGCCTTTTCCTCGAACCGTGCATAGGCGGCATTCACCGTAAATAGGCGCAAGGCATCGCGGCGCGACACCGCCTCTTCAGGGTGCCAACCTGGCCCAGAAAGGCCTTTAAGATCCTTGCGCGCGACGGCGGCATAAAACTCGATTAAGGGCGCGCCGCGCTCTACAGGGGAATCAGACCCGCCTGCAACAATTGCGCCTGACTGGGTCAGGCTGTTCCAGGCATAGGCCCCTTTCAAACGCTCAAGGCCCAAGCGGTCTGGTGCAAAATGCAGATCGCCAATAGCGTGGCTAGGCTGCATGGAGGCAATAACCCCAAGCTTAGCAAGGCGCGGAATATCGATCGGGCGGATGTGCTGGGCGTGCTCGATCCGCCAGCGCAGGCTAGGGCCTGTCTTGGGCAGGGCTTCGGCATAGAGGTCCAGCACAGTGGCATTGCCCCGGTCGCCAATCGCATGAGTGCCGACCTGTAAACCGGCCTTGACCGCATGGGCAAGAATGGGCCGGGTATCTTCAGGCGTCAGCAGCATCAGGCCGCTGGTTTCAGGCTTGTCACTATAGGGCGCAAACAGGGCCGCCCCACGCGAGCCGAGCGCGCCATCGGCATAAAGTTTAAGCATACGCGTAACGACGCGGCCATCGGCGACGCTGCGAGGGCCAGAGGCAAACAACCTATCGGCATCGTCGCGATCCACCGCCGCATAGACCCGCAAGGGCGCTTGACCGGCCTTGGCCAGGGCTTCCAGCGCCTCGACATCGGCCCAAGGCGCGCTCATAAAATGCACGCCGGTCCAGCCATAGGCGGTCTCGACGGCCATGCCGGTCTTGAGCGCCTTAATGCGAAAGGCTTCGGTCTTGGCCGGAATAAGGCTTGTGGCCAGGCTCATGGCATTATCAACCAGCATGCCGGTCAATTGGCCTTGATCATTTTTCAAGATCGCGCCGCCAAATGGGGCCTTAGTATTGGCGTCAAGCCCAGCCTGTTTCAGGGCCAAGCTATTGGCGACAATGGCATGGCCATCGGCGCGTTCCATCAGGACCGGATTATTCGGCGAGACCGCATCAAGATCCGCCGCGCTCAAAAACCGCTTTTCGGGCCAGCCGGTCTCGATCCAGCCCCGCCCGACCACTATTTCGCCGGGGGCAAGGGTCGCCATCCAGGCCTTGAGCCGGGCCACAACCTCTGCCGCTGAGCCCGACCCCTCCAGATTCAAGGTCAGTTCACGCTCGCCAATGCCGCTGAGGTGCACGTGGCTGTCGGTAAAGCCGGGAAATAGGGCCGCGCCCTTAAGTTCGATAATCTGGGTCTTGGGCCCGCGCAGGGACTCGGCCCCTGCCCTGGTCCCGGCATAGCTGATCTTGCCATTGGTGACGGCGACGGCCTCGACCTTTGGAGTCGTATCCTCGGCCGTATAAACCGGCCCGCCCCAGATCAGTGTATCGGCCGGTTGCGCGCATATCGCGACAGCGGGGGTAAGGCAGCTGGCCAAGGCGGCCAGAACGATCAGGGCTTTGCGCACAATAGGGCCTCTTGTGATGAAGGTGAGCCGGGGCGGGGCATTAGGCCCTTGAGCCACCATGACCAAGCCCGACCGCGAGTTCAATACAAGCTTGGCAAATGCGTGGCGGTCCTTGCCCATTGAAAATGACGCCCGCGTCAGGTAATTTTGGATTTTGGCCGCAAGATCGGCTGGGTCGAGGGCTGTGGGGATGAAGTTTATCGGCTCATTGATGCGCAACATGCCTTTTTTGTTTGGCATCGGCTTTATCGCGCCCTTGATTGACCAAATGATCAAGCATTTTGGCCTCAATCCTGCGGGCTCGCCCTGGTCTTTGATTCTCGGCCTTCTGATTGGCGGCTCTTGGGGTGTTTATGCGATTTGGAAGACCCCCGCCCAATGACCGCGCCCGCCCTTGATCCGGTGACCCTAAAGACACTGTCCAGCCAAGACCTGATGCGGCTGGAGAGCGAGATTGCGCGCCAGTTTAGCGGTATGGTGCCCTGGGGCTCCGTCGCTTGGGGGCTTTGTAATCTGGTCGTCTGGCTATCGCTTTGGCCGCTGGTCTTGTTTGGCCATCTGCCGCTATGGGCGGCGTTTCCGATTGCGACCCTAAACGTCATGCTCAGCTATCTGCCCTCGCACGAGGCACAGCACGACATAATCGGCCGACCCGGCGAGCCGCTGCGTTGGCTAAATGAGCTGGTTGGACATGTCTCGACCCTGCCGCTGGTCCTGCCCTATCGTATGCTCAAGCTGACCCATCTGGAACACCATAAGCATACTAATCATTCCGAGCTTGACCCCGATATTCATACCCGCGCCGCGTCGGCCTGGGCCTTTTTGGTTGGCAGCCTTCGCAATCGTCAACCGGGCGGTCAGGCCCAAACATCCTATGCCACAACCTTGCAAAGGCTGGGCACGCCCCAGGCTCGGCTTGCCATGCTTGAGGCCCTCGGCCTGCAACTCACCTATCTGGCGGTATTGTTTGCCTGCGCCCTCACGGGTCACGCCCTGGAAGCGGCCCTGATCTGGTGGTTGCCCCGGCATATTGCCGCGACCTATATCGGATTTTATCTCAGCTGGGCCCCGCATCATCCGGCACTGGAAACCGGTCGCTATCGTGACACACGCGGCTTTCGCAGTCTGGTGGGCAATATTGGCTCAATGGGTATGCAGTTCCATGTCATCCACCATCTGCACCCGCGCATACCCCTGATGAAGACGCCTGCGGCGTTTTATGCGCTGCGGCCTGTACTCGAGGCCCGTAATTGTCCGATTGAAGGGCTCTAGACGCAAGCGTCACTGCGCAAAACCAGTTGACAATCTGGCCTTCCGGTCCTGCACTGCATCCAAGCCTCGAATACAGAAGGCAAGGAACGGGAGTGCAAGATGGACGGCAATTCACCGCTAAAGCAGGCCGGGCTGAATGATCCTTGGGCCCTGCCGCTCGAAACCCTCGACCCAAGTCGGGCTGAGTTGTTCCAAAGCGGGGCGCATCTGGAATATTTCCGGCGCCTACGCCAAGAATCTCCCGTCCATTACACGCCCGACAGCATGTTTGGGCCCTATTGGTCGATCACCAAATTTCATGACATTATGGCCGTAGACACTAATCACAAGGTGTTCTCGTCTGATCGTGACATTGTCATTGGAGATAATCCTCCCGGATTTTCCCCATCCAACTTCATCGCCATGGACCCGCCCAAGCATGATGTGCAGCGCAAGGCCGCGACGCCGGCTGTCTCGCCTAGCCGTCTGCAAGACCTCGAAGTCCTGATCCGTGAGCGGGCCGGCGCCATACTCGATAGCCTGCCCCTCAATGAGACGTTTAACTGGGTCGACCGGGTCTCGATCGAGTTGACGACCCAGATGCTGGCCACCTTGTTTGACTTCCCTTGGGAAGATCGGCGTCTTTTGCCCTATTGGTCCGATGTGGTTACGACCTCCGAAACGGTCGGTGTCGCGGTTGATATGGCGCACCGCGAAAAAGTGCTGCACGAGTGCCTAGCCTATTTTGTCAATCTTTGGCACCAGCGCGCCGCCGAGCCGCCAAAATTCGATTTCATCTCACTCTTGGCCCACAATCCCGACACCAAGGACATGGTCAATGATCCGATGGAGTTCTTGGGTAACCTGATCTTGCTGATTGTTGGCGGCAACGACACCACGCGCAATTCGATCTCGGGCGGCGTGCTGGCCATGCATGATTTCCCTGAGCAATATGCAAAGCTCAAGGCGGACCCGTCCTTAATCCCCAATATGGTTTCCGAAATCATCCGCTGGCAAACGCCATTAGCCCATATGCGCCGCACCTGTACCGAAGACATCGAGTTTCAGGGCAAACAGATGCGCAAGGGTGACCGGGTGGTGATGTGGTATGTCTCGGGCAATCGTGACGAGACCGTGATCGATCAGCCTGACCAGTTCATCATTGACCGCGAAAGGGCCCGCCAACACTTGTCGTTTGGCTTTGGTATCCATCGCTGTATGGGCAATCGCGTCGCCGAGATGCAGTTGCGCATACTGTGGGAGGAAATCATGGCTCGCTTTGAACATATTGAAGTGGTCGGTGAGCCGGTGCGCTTGGCCAATAATTTCGTGCTTGGCTATACGGACCTACCCGTGCGCTTGACCGCCAAGGCTTGAGGATCGCTCAAAAGCCCGGATAGAGGGGCTGCGACACTAGGGCGCTCTCTGCCGCGCAATCGGCGGTGAGCGGTTTGGGCGACATGCGCAGACCTTGTAGTTCGGCGCGGGCATGTTCCATATCGGTTCGGAAGTCTTGGTGGCCGTGGAGGGCCGCAATCAGCGCCGCGCCATTGGTGCGGCCGGCCTCTACTGCACTTGAAGAGTGCACACCGCACACGGCTCGGCTTTCGCCATAGGCCCGTGCACGCGCCAAGATCGCGGTTGCCCGGTCGGGCATAAGCTCAGCCAGTACAAGCCCAATCGCCCAGCCCCAGGTGGCATGGCCAGAAGGATAGTCCGGACTGGCATCGAGCGACGCGGAACGCGCCACGCAGATCGGGCCATCATTGATTAGATAGGGCCGTTTGCGCTTATAGACATTCTTGACTGCGGCCACTTGAAAGGCCGAATCCATGCCGACCCGGCCGAGCATGGCCGTGAGTTTGGGCGCCGATTGCGGCGTCAGTTCAAGCCCTGCAGCACATTGAAAATTGGCCAGCATGGCGGCAGGGGCCGTCGGCACATCATTTTGCGCCAGCTTCCAACGCCCTGAGCCTTCAAGCGCGCGGCTAGCCTTGAATAAGGCCTGATCCTGGGCTTCACGCTGGGACTCTGTGGCTGGCGGCTCTGGCAAGATCTGACTGGCATCCGGCCAGGCCTTTTCGCCAAGATAGGGCTTGGGCACAAACGGAACCAGGCTGACCGCCTGTTGTGCGGTTGCACACCCCGTATTCAGCCAACTCGTCGCAACCAAAACAAGGATCAGCAAGGGTCGATTGGCACGGTCAGGTCTGGTCAAGGCGAAATCCCCATTTTGCAAAATACATGCCTGAAGGCGGTCAAGTATTGCAAGACCGAGGCGGGATAAAAGGCGCTTGATCGCGCGCATTGACAGGGTTTGGTGGTTGAGCCGATCTTTAGAGCGAACAAGCGCTAGCCGGGCCAGCCCTTGCCTTGTCGCTGTTTGGCGTGATCTTGTAAGCGGCATGAAACGCGTAGCAGGCATAGAATTAGGCGGCACCAAGGTGGTGATCGCGTTTGGCTCGGGCCCTGACGATTTAAGCGCGCCGGTGCGGATCGAGACCACCAATGCTGCCGATACCCTAGCCGCGGTCCGCTCGGTGCTCGATGCCCATAGCGGCCAATTTGAAGCAATCGGCATGGCCAGTTTTGGCCCCGTGCGGCTCGATCGCGGCGCGGCCGATTGGGGTCATGTTCTCAAAACCCCCAAGCCCGGCTGGGCTGGAGCCGATCTGATCACCAGCCTGTGTAACGGATTCGATCTTCCCATTGCCCTAGACACAGACGTCAATGGCGCTGCTGTGGCAGAGGGTTTGTGGGGCGCGGCAATGGGCCTAAGTGATTATGTCTATGTGACCATTGGCACGGGCGTCGGCATTGGCATTGTTGCGAATGGCCGCCCTGTGCATGGGCAATTACATCCCGAAGCTGGACACGTATTGGTTCGGCGCGATCCAGCCCTAGACCCCTTTGCTGGGGTTTGCCAATTTCATGGGGATTGCCTAGAAGGCTTGGTGGCTGGGCCTGCCTTGGCGGCAAGGCTTGGACATCCAGCCGAAGCACTCGACGCCAAGGATCCGCTCTGGGACCTGGTCGGCGATTATGTTGGCCAATTGGCCATGAGCCTTAGCCTGACCACAGCGCCCGAGCGCATCATTATTGGGGGCGGTGTGGGATCAAACCGTCCGGTTCTGGATGCCGCCCGCAAACATTTGCAGGTTCGTTTAGGCGGTTATCTGACCGATCTAGACAGCGCCGATAGGCTTAAATCCTATCTTGTTGCGCCAGGCCTTGGTGCCAAGGCGGGGATCATGGGTGCCATTGCACTTGCCCAATCGTCCGCGGCACAAAAGGATATGCGCCCATGACCTTTCAGGCGAGGGTTTCACCCTGGCGACGAAAAAGCCGGTTGCGCTTGGAACCTTGCTGGCGAATGGCTGTGTCTTCGACGAGGCCCGCTTGGGCCAGAAGGGGGTCAATCGACTGGGCCGCTTGGGCCAGCATTTCGCCCTCAATCTCGATGATCAGGCTCTTGACGCCCTTGAGGGTCTTGGGCCCGCCGCGCAAGATCCAGTCTTCGATACCGTCGACATCCAGCTTGATATGGTCGGGCGCAGGCAGGCCGTATAGGATCGGTGCGTCATCCATGGTTGCCGCATAGACCGGCTGGATAAAACCGTCTGGCACCGCACCAAACTGATTTTTCGAGCCAACCAGGGTGTTGAGCGCCTCACCGGCGGCCAGACCCGACAAGTGTAGGCCGGTCATGCCGTTCTTGTCCGACAGGGCAAGACAGATTGGGGTGATCTGGTCGCCAAGGCCATTGAGGGCGACATGCTCGACCAATAGGCCATAGCTGGTGGCCTTGGGTTCAAATGCAATTACGCGAACCCCGCCCTTGCCGGCATAGAGGGCAAATTGACCAAAGGCCGCGCCAATATCCCACAGGACCTCGCCGGGTTTGATCGCATCAATCCAGTCTAGGGTCTCAGGCTCATTAGCAAAAAATGTGTCGGTCGCTCCGGCCACGTGCCGACCGCGAGAGGTTAGAAACCTGAGCGGCCCTCGCGCCGTTTCAACGACGCGCGCGCCGCGACCTTCCAGCGCCTGCATCAGATTGGCGACGGTCTTGCCCCTCTGGCGCGCTGGTTGCAGCGCGTTTACCAGATCAATAAAGCCAAGGATGACGGTTGTTGCGGTTCTGCTCATCTCATTTGGTTAGCACTGTTTTTGCTGATTTGGATCCAGATTTCTTGACGCGCCCAGTAAATATGTCGAACCTCACAATCTTAATTTGTGATCACCGGCTGCGGTGTCGTCCGAGCGAACAAGGGTGCTGCCATGCAAGAGCCAATCCTAGAGCCGCAATTGCCGATTATTGATCCGCATCACCATTTGTGGGATCGCACGCCGGTCTTGGCCCAGATCCCTGAGCCCAGCCATGCTTTTGAGCGTATGTTACAGCTATCACCGCGCTATTTGCTCGACGAGCTTTTGGCCGATATGCGCATCGGCCATAATGTCCTGGCCACGGTCTATTTGGAATGCGGCTCTATGTACCGGTCGGGCGGCCCAGCGACCTTTAAACCCGTCGGGGAGACCGAATTTGTCAATGGGATTGCGGCCATGTGCGCCAGTGGGCTCTATGGTCCGGTTCGGGCCTGTGCGGGCATTGTTGGGCATGTGGATCTGTCCCAAGGCGATGGCTGCGCCGCCGTGCTTGACGCGCATATCGCCGCAGGTGGCGGCCGGTTTCGCGGCATTCGCCACAGTGCCTCGTATGACTTAGATTCGGCCGTTTTAGGCCCCCTCGCCCGCACCCCTAGCGGGCTTTATCGCTCCGAGGCCTTTCGTGAAGGGTTTAAACACCTAGCGCCCCGGGGCCTGTCCTTTGATGCCTGGCTGTTAGAGCCGCAACTGGATGATTTAATCGATCTGGCCCGTGCCTTTCCAGATACAGCCATTATCCTAGACCATGTCGGCACCCCGTTGGGCATTGGGGCCTATCAGGGCCAAAGACAGCCGCGTTTTGAGGCCTGGCACCAGTCGATCTTAACATTGGCAAGCCTTGCCAATGTTTCCGTCAAGCTCGGTGGCCTAGCCATGCCGTTTGCCGGATTTGATAGTTTTATGGCTAATCCCCCGGCCTCATCGGCGACCCTGGCCGCCGACTGGAAGCCCTATATCGAGAGCGGTATTGAAGCGTTCGGTCCAGATCGCTGTATGTTTGAAAGCAATTTTCCGGTGGATCGGGGCACCTGTTCTTATGACGTGCTGTGGAATGCCTTTAAGCGTTTAGCCGCCGGATATTCCGCCGATGAAAAGACGGCGCTTTTTAGTGGCACAGCCCGCAGGGTCTATCGTCTGGAAGTCTAGAGCGATTTAGGGCATAAGGCTCAACTTGGTGTCCAGTGTCGGGCACCAACGCTATTTTGCGGGAACACGCCTTATGTCCGAAGATCCCGTCCAGCCAAACGAAACCCCGATTCAGCGGGCCCTGCGCCTTAAGAATCAGGCGCTAGAAGCCAAGCCAAAGCCGCCGCGGGGCGGACGGTTTCAACGCGAGCAGGCCGCGGCCGCCCAGTCATCGTCTAAGTCCAAGCCCTGGATGGGACGTTAGGTAAGGCCCGGCTTTTTCAGCTTGAGGCAAAGCCCGCTCACGCCCAAGAGCCAGACACTCACGATGCCATGATAAAGGTGCCAGGAAAACCCCGGCGTCATATGGGCCGATTTTCTCACTAATAGTGCATTAACCAGCATCAGCGCCGCCACGGCCACGGCACCGGCGGCCTGGGGCAATGGACGATCCTTGGCCAAGATCCAGACCGCAACCATTAGGGTTATCAACCATGAAGCCCCAATCGCCGGTCCAGCGATGGGCGCTAGGCCCGCCACAGTCACACTTAAGGCTATAAGGCCAAGGCTGGCCCATTCTATCCGCCGCCGACTGGCTTCGGGAGCCATGGCCACTATAAATTGCGCGGCCATCAGGCCCATGGCCGTCAAGCCGCCCAGTTGCGATACAAGCTGATGCACTGCCTTAAGTGGCTCGATTCGCCCGGTGCCAAACCGCACGACGCCAATCGCGCTGGCTAGACCCAACAGGCCCGCCGCCACGGCCGCTAACGGCTTGTCGCCCCTAAGAAGCGCAACCAGACAAATCAGAGCGCTGAGCAGGACCGCCGCTTCTGAGATAGCATAGTGTTGAGGGGCCATAAGGCTTAGTCCTTATTCGCCGGGGGCAAGATTGAGGGATTGTTGATGCACGCGCTTGATATCGGCGGAGCTGAGCCGCGAGCCATCGTGGCTCCAGCCCGGGGGGGCAAGCAGATAAAGCAACCGATCCTTTAAGCTGCGGTTCTTGCCGAACACGTCGAGCGCCACCTGCCAGTATTCGATAAAGGCAATCTTCATTGGATTAAACGTGTCTAGATTTTTGACCAGACCAAACCGCACTGGAACGGCGTCGTCCTCGGCCACAAACGTGCCAAACATCCGGTCCCAAATGATCAAGGTCCCGGCATAATTGGCATCGAGATCTTCCGGATTTGAGCCGTGATGGACCCTGTGATGTGAGGGCGTATTGAACACAGCCTCGATCCAGGGGTGAAGCTTGCCGATGGACTCGGTGTGCAAGAAGAACTGGATGGTTGCGTTCAACGCGCCGCAAAACAGCACTATGACGGGGCTAAATCCGAGCAGAACCAGTGGCAGGGTCAAGAACATGGTGCCGGTAAAATGCTTGGTCCAGGCCTGGCGCAGGGCCACGGCAAAGCAATAGCGCTGACTAGAATGGTGAACCATATGCATGGCCCAGACCCAGCGGCAACGATGGGCTATGCGGTGATGGATATAGAAGCGCAAATCATCCAGCACAAAACAAGCCATCAGGCTGAACGCCGTTAGGGGTATATGGAACAGCTGGTATTGCTGAACCCAGAACAGGGCCCCGAGCGTGATAAAGGCCGTCGCGCCATTGGCAAAAATACTGGTGACGCCCAGTATGATACTGACCCCATCATCCTTGGTGTGCAAACTGCCCTTGGCACCGAAATAGCGCACAAGCAACGTCTCGATCAGGATGCAGAGCAGAAAGATTGGCGTCGAGATCAGTGTGACCTTGGCCGCAACCAGATGATCCAGTGTCATGCAATAGCTCCCCTTAGGCCAGTGTGCCCCGACCTTAATTTGGATCTAGACTAGCGAGAGCGGGATTTACACAAAAGAGAATAATTATCGTCCATTATTCGCTATATGGAATAAATGATTGATCTGCGTCTGATCCGTAATTTTGAAGCCGTCTATCGGCTCGGCCAGTTTTCGCGGGCTGCCGAAAGCCTTGGCATGACCCAGTCGGCCCTGACCAAGAGTATTCAGGCGCTTGAAACCCAGTGGGGCGTGGTCCTGTTTCATCGCACCACACGGCAGGTTTCGCCAACTGAGGCTGGGCGGCGGCTCTATCCCTTGAGCATTCAGCTCTTGGCGCTGGGTCAAAGCGTTCGGGCCCAGACCCTGGGCGGTGGGCGCCAGCTCAAGATCATTACTGGTCCGGCGGTTCTAGAGACCCTGATCACTCCGGCCCTGTTGGCCTTTCGCCAAACCCACCCAGAAATTCGGATTAGCGTCGAAACCATGCGCGCTGAAGTAGCGATGGACGACTTGGTCCAAAGGCGAGTGCAGGCGCTGGTCTATCATAGCGATACACTCGGTGCCCTAGCCCAAGCGCGGGACCTGAAGATCAAGCCTGTGTTTTCCGAGCCCTATCTGCTCGCCCATCGGCCTGGGCACCCCGCAACGGGCTGTACAAACCTGCATGATCTTCTGGCCTATGATTGGGCGGTCGCTGGGTTTGACACGCTTTATGAAGCTAATCTGCCAGGCCCCTTGCGCCTACAATTGGCCGCCGCCGATTTTCCGCGGTACCGGCTATTGAGCCAGTCAGCCTGTCTGGACCTGGCGGCTGAAAGCGCAATCTTAACCGCAGCCCCACGCTCTGCCGTTGCGCCTTGGCTAGCAAGCGGGCGGCTCGCCACCAGTCCCTATCCGGCCAGGTTTCAATTTTCGGTCAGCGTCGCCACACCAATCAAGGCCGAGCCGGACGCAGCCCTTGAAGCGTTTTTTGCGGCACTCGTCGGTTTGGCCTGATCCGTGAACGGACGGCCGCTAGGGTGCCACCGGCAATTGGACGACGAATTTAAGGCCTAAAGGGTCCGGGGCACCTGGGTAGTAGTCCGTGCTGATGATTTGCGCGCCAGACTTGATCGCGGCGTCTAGGCGCGACAAGTCGTGGGTCCGCGCCTCGTCCGTATCGGCATCACTGCGGGTTCGGACCAGAAAACCTTTCGCGACCAAGGCCCTGATCCGCTCAAGGTCGGTTTTTGGGTTTTGGATGTTAAACACCCCAGCCTCGCTGCTGGCCTCATCATAGAGGCCAAACATCATCCGGCCCTTAAGGCCCTTATGGCCTTGGCGATAGACCTCGGCGGTACGAGGATTAGAATCTAGGACGAGAAGAATTTTCCCGAGGCTAGCGCTCGCGCTTGGCCAGCCCTTCGTTTGGATCGCCGCGCCCAGACTATCGGCCGGGCCGCGTACATCGTCCGGGGCCAGGATGCGGCCTCGCCCAAAAGCGGCGAGTGCATCTTGGTCAATCGCAGTCAGGCTTGCATCATCGAATAGTTCGACTTTTGGCAAGCGCGGATCGCCGAGCTGGTCGTCCTTGGTATTGACAAAAATGACTAGGAGTTGGTGATTTTGATGGGCATCCGACCATTTTGCGACCTGCCCGAAACAGTCGCGCAAGGTTGGGCAATGGGTGCGCGCATCGACCACTGGAATATGTAAGACCTTGGCCCCTGGCCTAGCCATAAGGGCTTGTTTGGTCTTGTCCGGGTCATTGGTATCTAGAAATCGGCCACCTTGACTGTCGGCATAAGGGTCAAATTCGAGCTGGCGAACCCCAAGATCCAGTTGGCCCGCAATGGCTGGGTGACCATATTCAAGACCTTTAGCGCGGGCCCCAACAAGTTGCCTTAATTGGGCGAGGGACGCCTCATCGAGCTCAGGGCGATAGCTATTGTGCGATCCGAGCCATTTGAGATCATTCACCCGCTGCAGGTTCTGGCCGTGCGCAGATGAAACGCTCGCAAAGATTAAGCTTAGGGTCAGTAGCAGTCTGTTCCAGCGCATCGTGTTCCCATCTTCCCGAGATAAAGATCCCTGTCACGGTATTTGAGGCCATAACAGGGATCTAGCTTCTCTGCTCGCGTTAAAACTTACCGCGCAGGGTTAGGGATACAGTCCTGCCCCAGTGATAGATTTCTTCGGGCTGGTCCTTGGTCGCGCCATAAATATAGCGATAGCTGTCGGACAGGTTCGAGCCTTCGATCGATACCGCATATTGCGGCGTGATCTGATAGGATACCGACCCATCGAGTGAGCCGTAATCATCGACATAGTTTTGTACAGTGGTCGTACTGCCGATCGAGTTCAGATACTTGGCGCGCCAGAAATAGCCAAGCCGCGCCGCAATCGGGCCTTTTTCGTAATAACCGACAATATTGTAGCTCGATTTGGACAGGCCAACCAAGGCGTCCTTAATCTGGCGATTGCCGACAAAATAGCTTGCCTGGCTGTCCACTAGAGTGAACGAGGCCTGGGCCCCCAATCCATCAAAGGGTGCTGGCAGGCCGGTAAAGGCTTAATTAAAGGCAATTTCTAGGCCCTTGACCTTGGCTTCACCGCCATTGACCTGGGTCGAGAGCAAGACATCGCCCCGGCTAGGAACCTGAATGGTCGTGTTTGTGGCGGTGATATAGTCGTCCAGCTTTTTGTAAAACACCGCCGCTGTCAGAGCTGTGCCCGCATTGGGATACCATTCGATCGATGCATCAAGCTGGGTTGCTAGGAAGGCCTCAAGCCCGGGGTTACCGCCCGATGCGGTGGGAGAGTCCCGCGACACCGTGATCCGCGGGGCAACATCGGTCACATTGGGACGATTAACCACCCGCGAGGCCGCGAAGCGCATGATCAAGTCATCATTGAGCTGGGCCTTGATGTTCAAGCTGGGCAGCCAGTTATCATAGGTCTTGGGATAGGCGACCGGCACCGGGGTGGAGCCATTGATCAAGGTGCCCTTAGCGACCTGTTTGGTCTTGGCATAACGCACGCCAAGGTTTCCGGTGATGGGGACCGACTGAACGTCCAGTGCAAAATCGCCGCGCAAATAGGCGCCGGAGATTTTCTCATCGACCTCAAATGTGTTGCGATAATCAGCGTTCGATCGCGGAAGGGCCGCGACAGCATCGGTATAGAGCAGCTTGTAAAACGCCGTTGAAGAAGGATTGACCCAGTTCCTTGGCGTGTTTCCGCTCTTGTCAGATAAGAAGCCACTATAAGGCAATGGGCCGTAAAAGTCTGAACCGAGGCTGGTTAGGGGCGTGTTTAATATGGTGTTCAAGACCCAGTCACGGCGGCGATAGTCGCGGTTCCGGTGATGGTATTCGGCGCCAAATGCGACCTTGGTCAGCACGCCATCGAAAGCATGGCTTCCATCGACGCGGAACATGTCATCGCTATCGCGGCTGTCCTTCCAGGTATAGTCAAACGCCTGGCCGACAAAATTGGCGGGTTTGGTATAGTCCACCGTTGTGGTGAGTTGGGGTATAGACTGATAACCGCGCGAAAAATCATAGCTTAGAGGCGCGAAAAAGGCGATCCGGTTGCGCGTGGTCGCTCGGCCTGCAGGGTGATAGCTGCGCGCGCGCGACATGGCGAACTCGGCGGTAAAGGTCCATAGACCGGGGGTCCAGGTCTGCTTTAACCCGCCCGCCGTCAAGTCATGACGATTGAGGCTGGTTTCGCGCGAGGCCATCCAGCGCACATTATTAATCGTCCCGGCCTGAACCGTATTACCAACAATCTTTTGGCTGCCACTGACAAATACAGGCGTCGCAAACGTCGTATCGTCGGGATAGATGTCGAGGCCAAATTCATCATAGGCCACATCAAGCCGGGTCGTGAGAATATCAAAATCGGTCTGGAAGTCACTATTGGGCTGCCACTGGGCCGAGAACGCGCCCGACTTCAGCGTCCTGTGCTCGGTCTCGATCGTCGGGCGGGTCCGCGACGGGGTATAGAAGCCGGTGCCAAGGACGTTTTTGAACCTGTCGAGGTTCCAACCGACCTGATAGAGGCGATCGGTGCGACCATGGCTGTCATCGTAAAGGCCCGATGCCATCAGGCCCAAGCTGCCATCCGCGCTTTTCCAGCTATAGAGGCCAGATACTGCCGGATCGGTTTTTTTGCGGACATCATTATAGGTCTGACGAACGGAAAAGGCCGCGCGCGTGCCAAGCTCCAGCGGTTTAAAGGTCTTGATATTGATGTTGCCGCCAAGCGCGCCATCATCCATTTCGGCCGATGGGGTCTTGACCACCTCGATCTGAGAAATCAACTCGGACGGCAAAACCTCAAATCGAAACTGCCGGCCCCGAGCGCCGCCGTTCTCGATCAGGTCATTGACCGCGATCGAGCGGCCATTGAGCTGAACATTTTGAAACTGAGGTCCTAGGCCGCGGACACTGACATAAAGGCCCGCGCCGCGCTGTTTTTCAACGGTGACGCCAGTGACCAGTTGCAGGGCATCGGCGGCGTTACGGGTTGGGAACTTGCCGATATCCTCAGCATTGACTGCATCTAGGCCATAATTGGCGGCGCGCTTGAGCGTTGCTGCCGCTTCTAGGCTTTTCGCATACGAGGCCGTCACGACGATTTCATCAACCAGTGCCGCGCCACTCTCAGCGGCTTGTGTTTCCATTGCCGTTGCGAGCGCAACAAAGGAGACGGCGCCCAGACATAGGACGCGTCGATACATCAAGCTCATATTACCCCCAAAACTCATCAACCCCGCAGGCCATGGGTGCCCGCAAGCGAGATAGGAGGCTTAGCGAGATTCTGTGAAATAAATATGGCGTGAATATTTCATCATATTGATGGTTTTTTAAAGAATTATTGTATCCAAATATAATTACATTATAGCACATAAATTTTTATTATAAACAAAGTTTACTTGATTGGTTTACTGCGCCTAGACTTATGCACGGCCTCATCCAGAGCTGATAAAAATCTGGATCGATCAGTGGCCTGAAAAGGCGGCGGACCACGCGTGATTTCGCCGGTCGATCGCAAGTGCTCAGCTAGGCCCCTTTGCGCTAAGGCCATGCCAATTGTATCAGGGGTAAAGGCCCTGCCGGCCGGGCCAATCACAAACGCGGCTTTTTCCAGACATCGGCCTGCCAGTGGAATATCGGCGGTAATTATAATGTCGCCGGGCTGGCACTGCTCGACAATCCAGTCATCGGCAACATCTGGGCCCGCATCGACCACGATCCGCTCAATGAGGTCCTCCCTAGGCACAAGCAGAAAACTATTGGCCACCACATAGACCTTCAGTCCATAGCGCCGCGAGACCTTATAGACCTCGTCCTTAACCGGACAGGCATCGGCATCAACAAACAGGCGGGGGCCGGAAGCGGCGGGGTCAGAAACTGGGATCATCAAGCGCCCTTAAACACCGGTGCCCGTTTTTGCAAAAAGCTTTGTACGCCCTCACGATGATCCTCGGTGGCAAACAATCTGTGGATCACCTCTATGGCCCAGGCGCCGATCTCATTGGGATCACCCGGCATGGCGCGGCGCAGGCCCTCCTTCATATAGCGCAGCGCCAGAGGGGGATTGGCAGCTATGCTGGCGGCCATGGCCTGGGCACGCGGCATCAGGTCCTCATGGGCTAGAGTATAACTGACCAGACCAATGCGCGCGGCCTCGACCGCGTTAATCGGCTCGCCTGTGAACAAGAGCTCGGCCGCCTTGGCCTGACCGACAAGGCTCGGCAGTTTCCAAAACCCGCCAACATCACAGACAAGGCCGCGCTTGATAAACAGTTCGGCAAACACAGCCCGCTCCGACGCCAAGCGTATATCGGCATAGAGGGCCAGTTCCATCCCCCAGCCCACGGCCGAGCCATTAATCGCTGCAATCACCGGCTTTTCGCAATTAATCACGGCCATGGCTGCAGGCGTTGGTGCAAATCGCACGCTCACAGGCTTCAGCGGACCGGCCGTGACTTCCCCGGTCATCATTTCCTTAACATCCTCGCCCGCACAAAAGGCTGGATCGGCGCCTGTCATCAGGACACAGCGCACATCCGGATCACGACTGGCATGGGTAAAGGCCGCCTCAATCTCGTCATAAGCCCGCCGGTTCAAGGCATTGCGCCGCTCTGGGCGGTTCAAGGTAATGGTCGCAACGTGATCGGCCACAGCATAGAGCAGACAGTTTAGGTCCCTAACGGCAATCATGTTTATCCCCCTCCCCGTCAATAGCTTTAGGCCGCACCAGCGGTCTTGGCCGCCGCGATGGTTTCGTACTGGTCTGGATGGGTGACATAATAATCCAGTTGGCCAAGCAGGTCTTGCCAGGCTTCCGCCATTGGCGGGGTCCAGGCCTCGCCTAAAACCGAACAAATACTGTCGGCCACGACAGCAAAAAAGATCCGAAACACATCGGGTGGTACATCATAGCCCTCATGGGTAATGACCTCGCATTGGATCATGGCGGCAGCGTATTTGCGCTCTCCGGCAAAATCCAATAGGGCCTCAAACACCTTGGCCAGCATTTCCCCCTTTACCGAATGGTTAGTGTCGCGCCAAAAAAGGGCCTTCATGTCCGGATATTGGCTAAACAAGCGATCATAGATGATCGGCGTCAGATCTTGGCAAAGCTCAGCCGCCAATTCCAGACTGTTCTCGATTAAGGACAGGGTCATGACGGGCGCCTAGCTGCTTGCCTGACCAAAGCGGCGGGCACCGGCAATAGGCGAAATCCAACTGGCGGCGTGGTCCGTATAGACCTCAATGCCGGGCGCAATGCCGGAAAAGTCGTCCAAGGTTCCCATCTTGATCATGAGCATACCGGGCATGATGTCGATGG
>CANGCO010000001.1 GCA_947452365.1 Caulobacteraceae bacterium | reverse complement strand
TCAACCTTGATAGCTGTGCAAAAGGCTTTGCAAGCCGCGGGCATAGAGTTCGTCGGCACACCCGATGACGGGCCGGGCGTGCGCCTGCGGGCTCGGCCTGGCAAGGGGCAAGACGCCAATGGCTAAGCGCCCCGCCTCCAGCCCAAGTGCAAAGTCGCGATCAGGCCTGCCGGCCAAGGCGGTGTTTCAGTCCGCCATCCCAGCCGATATCCGCGAACTATTGGGTCCGCCGCCCCTCACCGATATTGAGGACGCGCAGGCCTATGAGGCCACCCTCGCGCGCGTGGCTCAGGCCGTGGCCCCCACGGACTTTATCGAGTGGATCTGGGTCAAGGACGTCGTCGACCTGACGTGGGAGGCGGCACGCGCACGCGCCGCCAAGGCCGCGCGCCTGTCTCTGGGGCAACGCGCCGCGATTGAGAAGGTATTTAGGTCACAGCACTATCCCAAAAACTCCTTTACCCTAGAGGATCATGCTGACAAGGCCCACCGCGCCATGACCGGCGCCAAGGACGCGTGCGCCGATCTCGAGGACGCCCTAGCCCTCACGGGCCTAACCGAGGCCGACCTCAATGCCCTGGCCTATGCCGCGGCCCTTGATGACCTAGAGCGCCTCGACCGCCTGATAAGCAATGCCAATGCGCGCCGCGACACAATCTTGAGGGAGATTGACCGCCGCCGCGACGGCGTGGCGCGTCGCCTGCGTGAGGCGACCTCCACCGCCGGCCCGATTTTGGACGCGCATTTCGAAGACGCTCCGGCGTGACTAGGGGCGGGGACCCGCCCGGCTCGACGTCTGGGCCGTCGTCCAAGGCCGCGGCCAATCGCGCCAATGCCGCAAAGAGTACCGGCCCCAAGACGGCCCGGGGCCGGGCCCGATCATCGCAAAACGCCCGCACCCACGGCCTCACCGCCCTGGCAACGGCGCCCCTCGACGTCGGCGCGTCAAAAATCAATCATAGGTTGATTTCAGCGGATGATGCAGATCAAGCCCTGGCCGTTGCTGTCTATGAGGCTCAGACGCACCTGACCCGCATCCGTGCCGCCAAGCTTGACGTCCTGAAGCGCAAGCAGGCCGCCGTGCTTGTGGAGTTGGCGCACAGTCAGGCCCCGTCCACGGCGGAGCTTTTGGCCGCAACCCTGCTCTCGGCCGAGCGCGATTTGGTCACCCTGTCTGGCTATGAGCGCAAGGCCCTGTCTCGCCGCAAGCGCGCCCTGCGCGCCCTCTACGACTAGGTTTTGGCGAAACGAACCCAATCTGATAGGGCCGGGCTGGGCGGGTTTGGACGCGGCGTGCCTCGCTAGAGAGCCCAATGTCTGATAACGCCAGCTAACCCATCAGCCCCCGCCACCAGCCCTCATTCTGCAAATACCACCCCAAGGTCTGGGAAAACCGCGTCTCAAAGCCGTGAATGGCCTGATAGCCGAGTTCGGTCGCGGCCTTGGTGTCGTCAATGGCATAGCGGCGGTCATGGCCGGCGCGGTCTTGGACATAGGTTTTCAAGGTCGCAGTGGGTGCGTTTTGGGCGGCGGGGCAGGCGGGGTACCTGCGGGCTAGGGTCGGGTTGGCCAAAAAGGCCTGGTCAATTGCGGCGCACAAGGTGTCGATCACGGTGATATTGGGCAGTTCTGCGCCGCCGCCAATATTATAGGTCTCGCCAATGCGGCCCTGGGTCAGGGCCAGTTCAATGCCCCGGCAATGATCCTCGACATACAGCCAGTCGCGCACATTCATGCCGTCGCCATAAATGGGCAGGGGCTTGCCGTGCAGGGCATTGATCAGGAAGAGCGGGATCAGCTTTTCCGGAAACTGATACGGCCCATAATTGTTCGAGCAATTGGATGTGGTGGTTTGCAGGCCATAGGTGTGGTGATAGGCGCGCACCAGATGGTCGCTGGCGGCCTTGCTGGCCGAATAGGGGGAATTGGGCTGATAGGGCGTGATCTCGCTAAAGGCCGCCTCGCTGGGCCCCAGACTGCCATAGACCTCGTCGGTCGAGACATGGTGAAACCGGTGCGGCTGGCCTGAGCCCGCATCCAGCCAGACCTTGCGCGCGGCCTTGAGCAGGCTGTGGGTGCCCAAAATATTGGTCTCGATAAAGGCGTCGGGGCCAGAAATCGAGCGATCGACATGGCTTTCGGCGGCAAAATGCACGATCGTATCGAGCCCGTGATCGCTCAGCAGGCTTTCGACCAGGGCCTGATTGCGGATATCACCAAGCACAAACTCAATCGCGTCCAGGCCGTCCAGATTGGCGCGGTTGCCGGCATAGGTCAGGGCATCGAGCACGACAATCTTATCGGCGGCGTTTTGACCGCGCCAATAGCGGACAAAATTGGTGCCGATAAACCCGGCGCCGCCGGTGACAAGCAGTTTGGCCATGCTAGAGGCTTTCCAATTGGCTAAGGGCATTGCGTAATTCGACCCGCCAATGCGCGGCGGGGGCGCCAAGGGCGGCATAGGTATCGGTCTTGTCCAGCACGCTATAGGCCGGGCGGCGGGCAGGCGTGGGATAATCCTGGCTGCGGATCGGTATGATCGGCACGGCCTTGGTCAAAAGACCGCTCGCCAGGGCCTCGTCCTGAATGGCCACAGCAAAATCATACCAGGACGCCGCTCCAGCATCGGTAAAGTGATGCAGGCCTTGCGCGCCCGTTGCCGCCAAGGCCCACAAGGCGCTGGCCAGGCTGTCGGCATGGGTGGGCGTGCCGATCTGGTCGGCCACCACCCTTAACTCTGGCCGCTCGCCCATTAGCCGCAGCATGGTGCGCAGAAAATTGCTGCCCTGCGCGGCATAGACCCAGGCGGTGCGCACGATCAGGGCGTCTGGCAGACACGCCAAAACAGCCGCCTCGCCCTTGGCCTTGGACTGGCCATAGACCCCCAGCGGCGCAAGCGGGTGGGCGGGGGCATAGGGCGAGGACGCCTGGCCATCAAACACAAAATCGGTAGAGATATGCACCAGTTTTGCGCCGATCGCGGCGGCGGCCCGGGCTAGGTTTTCAGGCCCCTTATGATTGGCGGCAAAGGCGGCCTCGGCATCCTGCTCGGCCCGGTCGACAGCTGTGTAGGCCGCGGCATTGATGATCAGATCGGGCGCGGCCTGACCGACGAAAGCCTCGACAGCGGCTTGGTTGTTAATATCCAGATCCGCATGGCCAACAGCGATGATCACCGCATGAGCGGGCGCCCGCGCCTGCAAGGCGCGTCCAACCTGTCCGTTTGCGCCGGTAATCAGGACCTTCACGCAAAGACCTCGGCGTCCTTAAGGGCGACCGCCGCAGCATCCTTGGCCGAAAGCAGCGGCGCAAGGCCTTCCAGCGGCCAATCAATTGCTATGTCTGGATCATTCCAGGCAATGCTGCGATCCCATTGCGGGGCATAAAGCGCGGTACACTTATACAAAAAATCGGTCTCGTCCTCGAGCGCGACAAAGCCGTGGGCAAAGCCGGGGGGCACCCAAAACATGCGCTTGTTTTCGCCCGACAGTTCGACGCCCGTCCAGCGGCCGAAATGGGGGCTGGAGCGGCGAATATCGACCGCAACATCAAACACCCGGCCCGATGTGACCCGGACCAGCTTTCCTTGCGGGTCTTGGACTTGATAATGCAGGCCGCGCAATATGCCCTTGGCCGAGCGGCTGTGATTGTCCTGCACAAATTGTGCATCAATGCCGATCTCAGCAAACACCCTGGCATTCCAGGTTTCTTGGAAAAAACCGCGCGCATCGCCAAACACCTTTGGCTCAAGGATCAAGACGCCGGGCAGGTCGGTTTCAATCACATGCATGGAAAAGCCTGCTGGCTAGGAGGGGAAGAACTGCTGGCCAGCGTGTAACTGTTCTAGCAGATAGCGACCATAGCCGCTCTTGATCAAGGGCGCGGCGAGCTGTTCTAATTGGGCGTCGCTGATAAAGCCGCCGCGCCAGGCGATTTCTTCGGGGCAACAGATTTTCAGGCCCTGACGCTCTTCGGTAATGCGCACAAATAGGGCAGCGTCCAGCAACGATCCATGAGTGCCGGTATCGAGCCAGGTATAGCCGCGACCCATCATCTCGACATGCAGGTCGCCGGCTTCCAGATACAGGCGGTTTAGATCGGTAATTTCCAGCTCGCCGCGCGGCGACGGCTTAATCGCCTTGGCAAATTCAACCGCTCGTGCGTCATAAAAATAAAGGCCAGTGACCGCATAGTTGGATTTGGGCTCAAGCGGCTTTTCTTCAATCGTGACCGCACAGCCCTGGGCGTCAAACGAGACGACGCCATAGTCTTGCGGGTTCTTGACATAATAACCAAACACGCTGGCGCCGCTTGTGCGGGCATTGGCGCGTTGCAACAAATCAACCAGGCCATGCCCGTAAAACAAATTATCGCCGAGCACGAGCGCGGACGGGTGGCCGTCAATAAAGTCTTCGGCAATATGATAGGCTTGAGCAAGGCCTTCTGGCTTGGGTTGGGCGGCATAACAGATCGAAAGGCCCCATTGGCGACCATCGCCGAGCAGGTGCTGAAACGAGGCCTGATCTTGCGGCGTCGTGATAATCATCATTTCGCGAATGCCAGCCAGCATCAGGATGGACAGGGGATAATAGATCATGGGCTTGTCATAGACCGGCATAAGTTGCTTGCTGATCGGGAGGGTCAGGGGGTGCAGCCGAGTACCCGAGCCGCCAGCCAGTATAATGCCCTTGCGCATATCGTCTTCAAACCTTCCTGTGCTTCCAGCTTTAGAGGCATTTTGCGCGATTTATACAAGTCTAGATTTTCTCACTCATGATATATGTTGGGAAGATTGCGCTTTAGGCGTGTTCGCCCGAAAGACTACCTTTTTAGTGGCGGACGGTCAGGCCTGTGGTCGGCGGCGTGGCCGTATCCGATATCCAGTCTGGCCAGGCGGTCATTGGCCAACTGGCCAGCTTATAGGCATCGAACAGAATGCTAAGCCATTGCCGAGAGGCCGCCAAGGCCAGGTCAAGGCTGGCCGCCTCATTGTTTTGCCCTTTGAATACCAGATGGATTTGGGATGTATTGGATCGGTAATCCACGCCCACGGCGACCCATGTCAAGCTTTGGCCGGTTGGTGCGACGGGGGGCTGTTTTTCGATACTCGCCTTGGCGGCCTGTTGGCGAAAGCTTTGCACATCTTTTTCGGCGCCAAGGGCGGCACCGGCCAGTGTATCTGATTTTTGCAGCCAGTTGGACAAGCTTGGCACAAGCATTTGTAGCAAGCGCTGGGTCAGCCAGATGACAATCGTGTCGCCATTTTGCAAGGCACCGGTCAATCGGATCCGGTCTTCCTTATCGACATAGACGGTCGTGATCTTTTGCAGGGCTATCATAGCGCCTCTCGGTCAGTCCTTCGCAATCGCGCATCCATGACGATTTTTAAACCTAGCGGGTCGGTCGGGCTGGCTTGTTCGTTCACAGGGCTGGTCTATACAATCGTCAGACCAAGTTTAAACCCAATAAGCAACAACAACACATAAGGAAACGTCTCGTGACCGCATCTGTCCCGTCTACCAGTCTGCAACTGCGCTCCTTGATCACTAAGGGCGGCGAGCTTCAGCTGTCCTTGGCGCAAATTGATACCCCAACCCCCGGCCCGGACGAGGTTCTGGTCCGCATTGAGGCGACCCCAATCAATCCGTCGGATCTGGGCCTGCTTTTGGGCGCCGCCGATATGTCCACGGCCGTTCAGGGCGGAACCGCTGCGGCACCGACCGTGGTGGCCAAGGTTCCGGACGCCCTGATGCGGGCCATGGCGGCGCGGGTGGACGAGTCCATGCCGGTTGGTAATGAGGGCGGCGGCATTGTCGTTGCGGCCGGATCTTCGCCTGCGGCCCAGGCCCTGCTGGGCAAGACGGTCGGGGTTCTGGGCGGGGCCATGTATGCCCAGTATCGCTGCGTGCGCGTCAGTGACTGTCTTGTCCTAGCCGACGGCACCACCCCAGCCGAGGCGGCCTCGTGTTTTGTTAATCCGCTGACGGCGCTTGGCATGGTTGCGACCATGCGGCTCGAAGGCCATAAGGCGCTGGTGCATACGGCGGCTGCGTCCAATCTGGGCCAGATGCTGAACAAGATCTGCCTCAAGGACGGTGTCGATCTGGTCAATATTGTCCGCAATCAGGAGCAGGCTAATCTGCTGCGTGGCATTGGCGCCAAGCATGTCGTCGATTCTAGCCTGCCTAGCTTTATGGACGACCTGACCCAGGCCCTGGTAGCCACCGGCGCGACCTTGGCCTTTGACGCCATTGGCGGCGGCAAGCTGGCGGGCCAAATCCTGACCTGTATGGAGGCTGCGGCCAATCTGACCGCCAAGGTCTATAGCCGTTATGGCTCCAGCGTTCACAAGCAGGTCTATATTTATGGCGGTCTGGATATGCGCCCAACCGAATTTGGCCGCGGGTTTGGCATGGCCTGGGGCGTGGGCGGCTGGCTCTTGACACCATTCTTGCAAAAGATCGGTGCGGCTGAGGCGCAAAAGCTGCGGGATCGGGTTGCGGCCGAGATCAAGACCACCTTTGCCAGCCATTATTCCAATGTGATTTCGCTGCAGCAAGCCCTGCAGACCGATATCATTGCCGCCTATAATCGCCGCGCCACCGGCGAGAAGTATCTGATCAATCCGAGCCTCTAGGCGCAGGGTCACACCTACCAAAACCAGACACCCTCCCTCGCATGGGGAGGGCGTCTGGACCTAAAAACAAAAACCTAAAAGGCCAAGACATGTCGCCCATCAATGCCATCGCCCAGTCCCTGACCCTCGCCAATGGCGCAGTCCTGCCCAACCGTCTGGTTAAGGCCGCCATGACCGAAGGCCTGGCCGATGTGCATAATCGGCCCAGCGCGCGGCTTGAAACCCTTTACCGGCGTTGGAGTCTTGGCGGCTGTGGCGTGCTCTTGACCGGCAATGTCCAGATTGATCGCAATCATCTCGAACAGGCTGGCAATGTTGTGATTGATCGTCGCCTAGACGCTGAAGCGCTCGAGCGCTTCAAATCCTGGGCCAAGGCCTGCAAGGTCGGCGGCAATCAGGTCTGGATGCAGCTCTCGCATGGTGGCCGCCAGACCCCCAAGGCGATCAATCCCACCCCAAAAGCGCCGTCCGCGATCGGCCTTGCCCTGCCGGGCGACCGGTTTGGTGTGCCTGTGCCCCTAACGGAGGCTGAAATCATTGATCTGATCGAGCGGTTTGCGGTTGCCTCTGAAACGGCGGAGGCCGCAGGCTTTGACGGCGTGCAGATTCACGGCGCGCATGGCTATCTGATCTCTGAATTTCTATCGCCGCTCGTTAATCAGCGGACTGACCAGTGGGGCGGGGACCTAGCGGGCCGGGCGCGTTTCTTACTCGAAACCGTCGCCAAGGTGCGCGCCCGGGTCTCGCCGGGTTTTGTCGTTTCGGTCAAGCTGAACTCGGCGGACTTCCAAAAGGGTGGGTTTGATTTCGAGGACAGCCAGATTGTGGCGGGCTGGCTGGATGAGGCCGGGGTCGATGTGATCGAGGTCTCTGGCGGCACTTATGAGCAACCCAAATTGCTGGGCCTCGAAGGCCTAGAGCCTGTGTTTGAGGCCAATGTGCGCCAGAGCACCCGGGCGCGGGAATCCTATTTTGCGCGGTTTGCGCCGGAAATTCGCGCCAAATTGAAGCGCGCCAGCCTGATGGTCACGGGTGGGTTTCGCACCGCCGAAGGCATGAATGATGCCCTGACGGGCGATGCCATTGATCTCATCGGGCTGGGCAGGCCCCTATGCGTCGATCCCGATGCGGCCGGCAAATTGCTTAAGGGTGAAATCTTGGCGCTCAAGGCCTGGGAAGGCGTGCTGCGGGTCGGGCCTGGCATTTTTAGCCCCACCTCAAGCCTGCCCCTGATCCGCGCCGTCAATGGCTTTGCCACACAGGGCTGGTTCTATGAGCAGATTGTGCGGCTGGGTGAGGGCAAGGATGCAGACCCCAAGATGGGCGTGCTGGGCGCCTTTATTCGCAACCAGTCGCGCGAGGCCAAGACCCTTAAGGCGCTTGTGCGGGTCGAGTGATGGGCGCCTGGGCCAAATCGGCCATGGGTGTTCGGCGGCCGTTCAGCTAAACCTTTTTCTCAGCGACGATTCTTGTCCCCAGCTACTGGATTGCCCGTGACCGCCATTATCCACATATCGGACGTGACCAAGACCTATGCCTCGGGGTTTCAGGCCCTCAAAGCCGTCAATCTCGATATCCAAAAGGGCGAGATTTTCGCGCTTTTGGGCCCGAACGGTGCGGGCAAGACCACCTTGATCAGCATTGTCTGTGGCATTGTACGCGCCAGCAGTGGCCAGATCAGCGTCAGTGGCCATGACATCTTGCACGATTACCGGGCTGCTCGCAGCGAGATCGGCCTAGTGCCGCAAGAGCTGCACACCGACTCTTTCGAGACGGTCTGGGCCACAGTGCGCCATAGTCGCGGCCTGTTTGGCAAGGCGCCCAATGATGCCCATATCGAGGCGGTGCTCAAGGACCTGTCCTTGTGGGACAAGAAGGACAATAAGATTGTTAGCTTGTCGGGCGGCATGAAGCGCCGGGTCATGATTGCCAAGGCCCTGTCGCATGAGCCAACCATCCTGTTTCTCGACGAACCGACCGCCGGGGTGGATGTCGAGCTGCGCCGCGATATGTGGGCCATGGTTCGCCGCCTGCGCGACCGCGGCGTAACCATCATCTTGACCACCCACTATATTGACGAGGCCGAAGAGCTTGCCGACCGCATTGGCGTGATTTCCAAGGGCCAGATCATACTGGTCGAGGACAAGGCCGCCTTGATGCAAAAGCTGGGTAAAAAGCAGTTGAGCGTTCAACTCCTAGCGCCGCTGACCAAGATACCGAACGGGCTGGCGGCCTTTGGGCTCGAGTTATCGGCCGATGGCACAGAGCTGACCTATACATTTGATGCCAAGCATCAGGGTACGGGTATTGCCGATCTGATGCGGCAATTAGCGGCCTCGGGCATTGAAATTCGCGACCTGCAGACCCGGCAAAGCTCGCTGGAAGATATCTTTGTCACCTTGGTGAGTGAACGCGCATGAACCTCTATGCTGTCCGCGCCCTTTATAAGTTCGAGCTATCGCGCTGGTTTCGCACCCTGTCGCAAAGCATTCTGGCCCCTGTCATCTCGACCTCGCTCTATTTCGTCGTGTTTGGCTCGGCAATTGGGTCGCGCATGAGTGCGGTGGGCGGGGTCAGTTATGGCGCCTTTATCGTGCCCGGCTTGATGATGCTGGCCGTGCTCACCGAGAGCCTGTCCAATGCGGCCTTTGGCATCTTCATGCCCAAATGGAATGGCACGATTTACGAGGTCCTATCGGCCCCGATTTCTTGGGTTGAGGCTGTGGTCGGCTATGTCGGGGCGGCAGCGACCAAGTCGGTTATACTGGGCTTGATCATACTCGCTACAGCGCGCCTGTTTGTGCCGTTCGAGATCCTGCACCCGGTTTGGATGATCAGCTTTTTGATCCTGACCGCGGTTAGCTTTAGCCTGTTTGGCTTTATCATCGGGGTCTGGGCTGACAATTTCGAAAAGCTGCAGGTCGTGCCGCTCTTGATTATCACGCCCCTGACCTTTTTGGGCGGCAGTTTTTATTCGATCAATATGTTGCCGCCGCTGTGGCAAAAAATCACCCTGTTCAACCCCATTGTCTATCTGGTTTCGGGATTTCGCTGGAGCTTTTATGGCCTGTCCGATGTCGGGGTCGGGATCAGCCTTGGCATTACCCTAGTGTTTATGCTTGGTTGCTGCGCCGTGATCTGGTGGATTTTCAAGACCGGGTATCGGCTGCGCGCCTAGGCGCGCTGTGATCAATAGGGCGGGGGCCGGATGTCGCAAATCTTGCGCGCGTTTTTGGAGAATGAGCGGGGCCTGAAGCGGTTCTTGTCGCGCTTTTTCTCGCGCGCTCAAGATGTTGACGATATTGCGCAAGAGACCTTTTTGCGCGCCTTTGCCGCCGAGGCCGACCGCGATGTCCTGACGCCGCGCGCCTTTCTTTATCGGATCGCGCGCAACCTAGCCCTTAATGAGCGGGCCAAGCTGTCAAATACCACCACAGGGTCTATGGAGGATTATCCTGACCCGTCGGTCTTAGGGGCTGGTGATCAGGTCTCAAGCGAGGACCTGATCGAGGGCCGGCAAAAAATGGCTATCTTTGCAGAAGCAGTCTCATCCCTGCCACCCCAGTGCCGCCGGGTGTTTATGCTGCGCAAGGTTCATGGGCTGTCCCAGAAGGATGTCGCGCAAAGACTGGGCATTACGGCCAGTACGGTGGAAAAACACGTGGCCATGGGTTTGCTCAAATGCAGCGACTATCTAAGGGTCCGGGGCTATGAGGTCGGCGCCGTGCTGACACACGCGATCGAGACGACGGCCATCAGGCCTGTGCCCGGTCGTCGAAGCGCATCGGGCGGATCAAGGGGAGGGTCAAACTCTGATGTCTGATCCAAACAAGATCGTCCGGCTAGTGGATTTCGCGGCCATTGAAACCCAGGCGGCCGAATGGGTGGCGAGGCTTGATGCTGAGCCGGGCTCAGCGGACCTGAACGCGCAATTTGACGCCTGGAAGGCCGTGAGCCAGCATCATGCTGAGGCGGCTTCAAGGCTGATGGGTCTGTGGTCGGAACTGGACGTGCTCAGCCAATTGACGCCGCCCATTACCGCAACTGCGCCGTCTCCAAGGCGTAGTCGCAATGCAGCGGATGGGGCCGCGCGCAGGTCGTCGTCATTGGCCGAAAGCCGGGTCATGTTGCGTGCCGGTCTTGCGGCGTGTCTGGTGATCATGGCCGGGTTTGGCGTTTGGGGGCTTTGGGCAAACGCGCCCAAGACCGAGGTTTATGATACCGCCATTGGCGGCCAAAGGACGGTCAATCTTAGTGACGGGTCGAGTGTCCAGCTCAATACCAATAGCCGGGTCGAGGTGCGCTATTCGCGTGCGGCGCGCGACCTTAGGCTGGTCAAGGGCGAGGCGTTTTTTGAGGTCGCCCCCAACAAGGCTAGGCCGTTTTCGGTCTATGCGCGCGATGGCGTGGTGCGGGCGGTGGGAACCGCCTTTGTGGTTCGCCTGCAGCCCAAGGGCATAGAGGTCACGGTTACCAAGGGTACGGTTGAACTGGCTAGCCTGGCCAGTAACAAGCCCATTGCGAACCTAAGCCGCGCTCAGGCCTTGCCGCGCCATATCCTGACCACAGTATCAGCACAAAAAGGCACAACAGAAGCGGCCCTATTGCCGCCTAGCCATCAGGTTGAAAAACTGGACCTGGCCCCGCCGGAAGCGACGCGCAAGCTGGCCTGGCGTCAGGGCATGCTGGTGTTTACCGGCGAGAGCCTGCCCAGCGTTGTTGCCGATGTCAGCCGCTATACCGATGTCCAGATCGAGATCGCCGACCCGGCGCTCAATAGTCTTAAGGTCGGGGGCTATTTCAAGGTCGGCGAGGTCGAGCCCATGCTCGAAGCCCTCGAGGGCAGCTTTGGGGTCCACGTTGAGCGGCTCGATGCCAAGCACGTCAGACTGTCGGCGCGCCTGTAACAAAAGCAAATGTTACGCTTGGTCAAACCAGTGTTTGCCAGAGCCATAAAAAAACCGTCACATGTCTTCGGGGGCACTAGAGGATTTCTTTTGCCCATCGGTCTTAACTCCCAAGGCCGGTGGCCAGGCGGCAAACTTGCGTCAATCACCGAGTCAGATATTGGGGAAGAAGGGTTGCGTCTTGCCGATCAAGGTTGTGGCTTGCCTATTGGTTAGCTCCGCCCTTGCCGGAGCAGGCGCCGCCAAGGCTCAGGATAGCGGTCCAGTTTGTGACCTGCGCATTACGCACACCACCTTGGGGCCCGCTGTTGGCGCCTTGGCCGAGCAGTGCAAGGTGGCCTTGCTTTTTCCCTATGATCTGGCCGGAACGGGGGGAATTCATCCCGTAAAGGGTCGACGCAGCATACCCGAAGCGCTCAAGGTCATGCTTCGGGGCACGTCTCTCACCGGTGAACTGACGGCCAGCGGGGTCATAACGATTTCGCGCGCTGTTGATAACGGGGAGAAAGACATGTCACGTATCAATAAGACCTCACTTCTGGCCGGGGCCTCGGCCGTGGTCATGAGCCTGATCGGCACCAATACGGTGCGCGCTGAAGACTCCAAACCCGCCGTGATCGAAGAAGTGATTGTGACCGCCACCAAGCGAGCTGAATCGGTTCAGGACATTCCGCAGAGCATTACCGCTGTCAGCGGCAAGGACCTAGCCGACAAGGGCATTGAAAATTACGAAGACCTGACCCGCACCGTGCCTGGCGTGATCGCCACCGGCGGCTCCAACTTCAACAAGTTTGTCGTGCGTGGTATCCAGACCTCGAACGGGACCAGCAGCAGCGGCGAGCAAAAGCTGGTTGCCATCTATCTGGACGACCTGCCCCTGACCTCGTTCTCGGTCCTGACCCCTGATGTGCGCCCCTATGATATTGCCCGCGTCGAGGTCCTGCGTGGCCCCCAAGGCACCCTGTTCGGCTCCGGGTCCTTGGCGGGCGCGATCCGTTATGTGACCAATAAGGCCGATCCTTCTGGCTATCACGCCTCGATCGATCTCGATGGCGGCAAGACCAAGGGCGATTCCAATCGCATGCGCTTGAGCGGCATGGTCAATGTGCCGCTGGTTGAGGACCAACTGGCTGTTCGCCTGGTCGGCTATAAGCGCAATGAAGATGGCTGGGTGAATTATGCTGGGCCCAATGGCCGCAAAAATGCCAATACGGCCGATGACTGGGGCGTGCGCGGATCCTTGCGCTGGCAGCCCACTGAAAAGCTGAACGCCACCTTGATGGTGACCAGTGACCATAATCGGGTTGGCGACTCTTCGCTCTATGATCCGTCCCAAGGCCGCAATATCGCCAAGCGTGACTTCCCATTTGCCGTCGATATTGATCTAGATAGCTATAATGCCACGGTCGAATATGACCTCGGTTTTGCCGACCTGACCTCGGCCACGGTGGTTGCCCAGTCCAAGACGGGCTGGAACCTCGATCTTGACGCCCTGTTTGTTGACCTCATTCCCTTCTATTTCCAAGAAAAAATTGCGACCGATTCCGTGGTGGAGGATTTCCGCCTAGTCTCCAAAAAGGGCGGCAAGTTGGACTGGGTCGCCGGTGCCTATTATCTGAACCAAAAAAGCGATTATGCCGACAGCTTTAACATCCCTACGGCCTATTTGGCGGCCCTTGGTATAACCGGCCTTTCGCCCATTCGGACGCCAAACGCCGATACCAGCATGGATCTTCGCAACAAGAAGAATTTTGAGGCTGCCCTCTATGGTGAAGCCAATTACCACCTGACCGACACTATCACCCTTACCGCGGGTGGACGGGCCTCGAAATATGAGTTTACCGACCAGGATAAGGGGCTTGGCTTCTCGACCCCGACCTTGTTCCCCTCAATCTTTGGCGCGATTTTTGGTTTCGGCGGCTCCAACATCACCAAGGTGCCGTCCGTGGCCAGTTCAAACTCGACCGGCAAGCAGAGCAAGTTGATCGGCAAGTTTGGCGTCGAATGGCAGCCAAGCACGGACCAGACCTATTATGGTCTTGCTTCGCAGGGCTTCCGCCGCAGCCACCCCAATGGCCCTTCAGCGGGCAATGGCGGCCGCAGCGTTATTGATCCCACGGATCCAACGATTATTCCGGCCATGGCCGAGGCGGATTCGCTTTGGAACTATGAGCTTGGTGCCAAGAATATCTGGCTAGGCGGTCGTTTGCGCACCACGGTTGCGGCCTATTATATCGATTGGGGTCCAATGCAGGTGCCCCTGGTCCGGTCTTCGGACGCAACCCCCTATGTCGGAACGGTCGGCAAGGCGCGTTCAATTGGCCTAGAAACCGAAGTTGATGCCCTGATTAGCGATCATCTCGAAGGCGGTTTCAATTTCACGCTTCAAAATGCTGAAGTGACCGAATTGACCGCAGATGAGGCCAAGATTTCGGGCGCTGTGGTCGGGGCCAAACTGGCCTCGCCAAAGTTCAAGGCCGGTGCCTATGCCAAATATAGTTGGGCCTTGGCCGATGGCTCGGATCTCTATGCCCGGATTGATGCGCAATATGTCGGCGAATATGTCAATACCTTCCCCAGAACGGCGGGCGTTGTCGTCGGCGGGGTCAATACGCCAAACCTCGCCTTCGCCAAGATCCCGTCCTATGAAAACATCAATGTCAGCACCGGTTGGACCAAGGGCAATCTGAAGGCGGCCCTTTATGTCGAAAACCTGACCAATAACCAGTCACCGGTGTTTATCGATGCGGCCAATTATTCGCTGAACCGTTATGGCACCCTGCGGCCGCGCACGATCGGCCTGCGTTTGGGTTGGAAGTACTAGGTTAAAAGACAAGGGCGCGATCAGGTTCGATGACCTGATCGCGCCACCCATTATCCATACTAAAATTGAAATCATAATCTGGTCCAAACCTTGGCCGCACACGCCACTAAGGCGGGGGAGTTTTCGCCATGTCTTTGCTGCGCAAGGCCCAAGGCTTTGGGTTAGTATTGGTCTTGTCTCTCGCCGGAGGGGCTATGGCCACGGCGGCGGATATGCGGCTGACCACGCCGCAAGGCCAGCTTTTGGGCGAGGTCGGCTCCGAGGACGGCATTGCCGTATTTAAGGGCATTCCCTATGCCGTGCCGCCCGTCGGTATGCGCCGCTGGAAACATGCCGAGCCTGCGCCTGTCTGGTATGGTCTGCGTAATGCAAAGGCGGCGGGGCCGGCCTGTATGCAGATGACCATGCCCGAGACCTTAAGCTTTGGTCCCGGTAAGACCCAAACCGTGCTCTATGCCGAACCCGGCGCGGTGACGAGCGAGGATTGCCTCTATCTCAATGTCTGGACCCCGGCCAAGGGCGGCGAGATCAAGCGCCCGGCAGCCCCGGTCATGGTCTGGATTCATGGCGGCGGCTTTGTCGGCGGGGCTGGATCATCGCCGACCTATGACGGCGCAGCCCTGGCTAAGAAGGGCGTGGTCGTGGTCACCCTCAATTATCGCCTTGGCATATTTGGCTTTTTTGCCCATCCCGAATTATCGGCTGAAAACGCCCACGGCGCATCAGGCAATTATGGTCTGACCGACCAGGTTGCGGCCCTAAACTGGGTTAAGGCCAATATTGCCGCCTTTGGCGGGGACCCTAATAATGTCACCCTATTTGGCGAGTCGGCTGGCAGCTGGGCGGTTAGCCTGCAACTGGCCACGCCCCTATCAGAAGGCTTGTTCAATAAGGCGATCGGCGAGAGCGGCGCCTATCTCTATTCCATGCCGGACCTGAAGACGGAAGCGGGTGGCATGGCCTCGGGCGAGGCCATGGGCAAGGCGTTTGGCGACAAGGTGGTTCCGGGTGGCCTGGCGGGGCTTAGGGGCCTGAGCGCCAATACCCTGTTGGCGGCCAGCATGATGACGCCCGGCGCGCCCAATTTTGGCCAGTTCGTTGTCGTGGATGGCTATGTCCTCAAGCGGCCCCTGCGCGAAACCTATCTGCGCGGCGAGCAGCGCGCCGTGCCGGTCATGGTGGGTTCAAATTCAGATGAGGGCTCTGGCCTGTCGGATTTTGGCGTTGTCGCGCCAACGCCTAAGGATTCCGCTAGCTATGTGGCCCAGGTCAAGGCGCGCTATGGCGATCTGGCCCCGGCCTATCTGAAACAATATCCCGCCAGCAATCTGACCGATGCGGTGTTCAATGCCTATCGCGATTCCGAATTTGGCTGGCGGATGGAGCACTGGGCGGGCCAGATGGCAGCGGTTAAATCCCCGGCCTGGCTCTATCACTTCTCGCATGTCTCCCCGGTCGGCGAGGCCATGCACTGGGTCGATTTTGGGGCCAATCAAAGACGGCTTGGGGCCTTCCATGCTGCGGAAATCGCCTATGTGTTCAATATTCCGCAGCAGCAGTTGCAAAACACCGGCGCGATCAAGCCTGCCGATATTAGCCTTGCCGATACAATAAGCACCTATTGGGTCAATTTTGCCAAGACCGGCAATCCCAACGGTGCGGGCCTGCCCGATTGGAAGCCCTATTTGGATAAGGATCGGCGCTTTATGGCGTTTGACGAGGCGGCTGTGCCATCGATCAATCTGTTGCCCGGCCGCCTAGAACTGCATCGCAAGATTGATGCGATAAGGGCCCAAAAGGGGATTTCCTGGAACGGTGCCCAGGCCGGCATGCTCGGCAATACTGTACCCTTGCCAGAGACGGCCGCGTCTCGTTAATCTCGTTCTCAGTACTTTCATAGTTTTAGGAAACGACCATGGCCTCAAAGCTTGCTCTCGACCCCCGCATTGACCCCAGGATCAAGGCTATTCTTGGGGCTATGGAGGACGTCACCGCGCCCGGTGATGTCCCAACGCGTCAGCACATGCTGGATGAGGAAAACAGTCCAGAGGGCAAGGCTAGGGCCGAGGCCCAACGCACCATGTTCGACATGATCGATAATGAGCATATTGCCCCCTCGGCCGGACTTGTCATCCGCACCGAGCGGTTCCAATCGGCGCCAGACGGCAACTGGGTCAATATCCAGTATATCCGCCCCGATACTGATGAGACCCTGCCTTGCGTCTATTATATTCATGGCGGCGGCATGATGATCATGTCCTGCTATGACGGCATGTATCGCGCCTGGGGCAAGATTATTGCCGCGCGGGGCGTGGCTGTGGCCATGGTCGATTTCCGCAACTGTATCCGCGCCTCATCCGCGCCAGAGGTAGAACCCTTCCCAGCGGGTCTGAACGACTGCGTGTCGGGCTTGAAATGGGTCAAGGACAATGCGGCCCTCTTGAATATTGATCCAGACCGGATCGTGGTAGCAGGCGAAAGCGGCGGCGGTAACCTGGCCCTGGCCACGGGTCTTAAGCTTAATCAGGACGGCGATATGGGCCTGATCAAGGGCCTCTATGCCCTGTGTCCCTATATTTCCGGCCAATGGCCTCACCCCGATCACCCGTCTTCGGTGGAAAACAACGGCATCTTTTTGGAGCTGCACAATAATCGCGGCGCCATGGCCTATGGCATTGAGGCGTTTGAGGCGGGCAATCCCTTGGCCTGGCCAAGCTTTGCCACGGCTGAGCACGTCAAAGGCTTTCCGCCGACCGTGATCAGCGTCAATGAGTGCGATCCCCTGCGCGATGAGGGCATCAACTTCTATCGCATGCTGATGCAAAGCGGCGTCAGCGCCCGCTGTCGTCAGGTCATGGGCACCACGCATGGCATCGAGGTCTTTGCGATTTGTTGCCCAGAAATCAGCCGCGACACGGCCAGCGATCTGGCTAATTTCTGCCGCGACTAATACAGTCTGTTCGTGTGAACCTGCGGCGCTGGAGAGGCCTCTCCGGCGCCGCAGTCTGTTTGGGCTAGAACAAGGACTTGGGCGACATGAAGACGGCAGTGGTGACGGGTGCGGCGCAGGGCGTGGGACTGGTAACGGCGGCCCTGCTTGGGCGGCAGGGCTATGAGGTCCTATTGACCGACCTGCAGCCGCTGGACGATCAGCTGGCCAAGCTGACCGCCGAGGGCCTGAGCGTGCGCGGTCTGGTCGGGGATGTCGCGTCCCAGGCCTTTGCCGATGAATTGGCGGCGCTGGTGGCCAAGGCGTTTGGCGCGGTCGATGTGCTGGTCAATAATGCCGGTATCAGCCTGATCTCGCCCGCCGAAGACACCAGCCTTGCCCAATGGCAAAGGGTGATGAATATCAATCTTCAGGGTCCGTTCTTGCTCAGTCAGGCGCTTGGGCGTCAGATGCTGGCGCGTGGCACGGGCAGCATTGTCAATGTCGCCTCGGTCGCAGGCCTTGGCGGCGTCATTCATCGCAGCGCCTATAATGCCTCAAAGCATGGCCTGATTGGCCTGACCCGGACCTTGGCGGCCGAATGGGGTGGGCGCGGCGTGCGCGTCAATGCGGTGTGTCCAGGCTGGATCAAGACCGAGATGGATATTGCTGATCAGGGCTCTGGCGCCTATTCCGACGCCGATATTGTCAATCGCGTGCCCATGGCCAGGTTTGCCCGGCCAGAAGACGTGGCTTCTGCGATCGCGTTTTTGGCCGATAGCGAGCACAATAATTTCATCAATGGCATTAGCTTACCCGTCGATGGCGGCTGGACGGCGGACAATAGCTGGGACGCCTTGCGGATTAATACCCGAAGCTAAAAGCACGATGGTTTTGCGCTTTTTTAAGGAAGCTTACCGCATGAGTTTAATGCGCCACTTCACGCAAGGTTTGGGCCTGGCAGTGGCCGTTCTGGTCTGGACCTTTGCCGGCGCGGCTAGTGCGGCGCGCGCTAGTCTGGTCATGACCGCAAGCGGGCCGGTTCAGGGTTTTGCCCATGACGGTGTGCGCGAATATCGCGGCATTCCCTATGCCGCCGCCCCTGTTGGAAACCTGCGGTTCGAGTTGCCCGCCCCGGTCCAGCCCTGGACGGCGGCGCGCAAGGCCACGGCCTATGGCAGTCCCTGCGCCCAGGTCGCGCGCTATGGCCTGACGGAGGCCAGCGATAACGAGGACTGCTTGTTCTTGAATGTGGCTGTGCCCATGCGGTTAGGACCTAAGCCCTTGCCGGTCATGGTCTGGCTGCATGGCGGCGCCTTTGTTGGCGGCTCTGGCACACTCTATCCGCTGGATTATCTGGCAAGGCGTGGCCAGATGGTGGTGGTCTCGGTCAATTATCGGCTTGGGCCTCTGGGCTTCATGACCCATCCCGCCTTTGGCGCGGCGCATAATGGTGCCTATGGGCTGGAAGACCAGAGACAGGCCCTGCGCTGGGTTCAGCGCAATATTGCGGCCTTTGGCGGCGATCCGGCCAATGTCACCTTGGCCGGCGAGTCCGCGGGCGCTGGCAGTGTGTGTATGCACCTGTTTGCGCCAAAACAGTCCGCCGGTCTGTTTCACAAGGCCATTATCCAGAGCGCTGGCTGCACTGTGCCCTTGCGCACCGTCACTGAGAGCCAGAGCACCGGTCTAAAACTGGCCGCCCTGGTCGGTTGCGACAATCTTGCCGAGGCGCTGGCCTGTCTGCGTAGCAAGTCGGCCAAGACCCTGGCCGAGGCGGGCTATCAGGTGGCGGGCAGTGAACTCATGGCCTTTGCCCCCACCGTGGGTCTGGAAAGCCAGCCGAAACAGGGGCGCGAGGCGCTAACAAGCGGTGATTTCCTGCACATGCCCATGATCAATGGCGGCAATCGCGACGAGATGCGGCTCTATGTGGCCTATCAGGTCGCCGCAGGCGGGGCGGTCACGGCCGCCAATTATGCCGATCAGCTAGGGGCGATTTATGGAACCCATGCCAAGGCCGTCGAGGCGCTCTATCCGCTTAGCCAATATGCATCGGCCGCCACAGCGCTTGGCACGGCCATGTCCGACTATATGCCGGGCGTGGGTTTGAATTATTGCGTGTTCCTAAAGACCGCCGATTTGGCCAAGGCCTGGGCCCCCGTTTATCAGTATGAATTTGCCGACCGCGCCGCGCCTCTGGTCACCGATTATGCCGGGTTTGAAATGGGCGCCGTGCATTCTGCCGAACTGCCTTATTTCTTCCCTAACTTTTCCAATAAAGCCAAACTCGACGGGCCAAATCTTGCCGCACCGTCGCAAAGGCTAGCCGAGCAGATGGTCGCCTATTGGAGCGCGTTTGTGCACACCGGCAAGCCCAGCGCCCCGGGTGCGCCGGACTGGGCCCCCTACCAGTCCGACGCCTCTGTCCTGCGCCTTGTTCCCGGTGCCACCGGCACTTTCAATGCCGGGGCTGAGCATAATTGCAGCTTTTGGCGGGGGCTTTATCCGGACGCTCTTTAGAAGTTCACCCGGCGGCTCAAGGCCCCATCGACAATCATATTGATACCGCTGGTAAAGCCGGACAGGGGACTGCTGAGGAAGACGGCGGCATTGGCAATGTCTTGCGGCGTCGCCATGCGGCCCATGGGGTTGCGCGCCATGGCCGTCTTGAACATTTCGGGCATATTGGTCTCGATCGTGTTCCACACACCGCCTTCGAAATAGACCGTGCCGGGAGAGACCACATTGGTGCGGATATGTTGGCTGGCATATTGCCGGGCCAGACCCTTGGCAAAATGGATCAGGGCCGCCTTGATCGGGCCATAGGAGCTGGCATTGTCGGTTTCAGCCGCCGAGATCGAGGAGATCACGACAAAGGACGCATCGCCATGCTCGGCGGCGGCCTTTTTCAAGAACGGCTTTGCGGCGTCAAACGCATTGACCATGCCTAGCACATCAAGCTGGAAGTTCTGGTTCCAAGACGCAGGATCAGCGCCTTGCGCCATGGCCCCGGCATTGGACACCAGCACATCAATGCCGCCAAGCTCTTCGCCCGCCGCTGCGATCCAGCTTTTAAGGGCCGCGCCGTCGAGTATATCGACACTGGCCCCTGTGGCCTTGACGCCCAAGGCTTTCAGAGCGGCAACCGCCTCGGTCACCTGTTCTGCGTTGCGCGCACACAGGGCGATATTGGTGCCCTCCTTGGCTAGGGTCTCGGCAATCGCCCGGCCAATGCCGCGCGTTCCGCCTAGAATGACCGCGTTTTTTGCCTTAAGCTGAAGATCCATGTCCGCCTCCCGTGTGATTTGAGCCTAGCTTAGGCGGGCAGGGGGTGCGGGTCTAGCGGCGCATTTGCGGTTTAGCCGTCCGCGCGCGCTTCGCCCAGCAAGACCACGCGCATATCGCCCTTGTTGCGCCAAATCTGGACAAACAAATAAAGGCTCAAGAATAGGGCCCCGCCAAAAAATGCCAGCACACCTAGGCCAAGGCCCGCAGCCGAGAACTGGTGCCGCCAAGCGACCCACAGGCCTGAAAAGGTCAGCATGAACATGAAATCCAGATTGAACTGACCGGGCCACTGCATCTTGGCCATATCGGCGAAGAAGACACTGAGCAGGTCCCAGCCCTCAGTGCCGATTACCAGGACCGTATAGGTCGTTAGGACGGCGAACATTAAAACAAGCAGGGTCCGAAATGCGGTCATGATGGGTCCTCTAAATGGCGAATTCTTTGAACTTTAAACTAGACCGACTGGCGCGGCACCGGCAATAACTCCAGAAGTAATGGTGTGTTTATCGGGCAAACAATCCCATCGGCCTTAGGGTGATGAGATGGGGTACAGGCCGGGCCTTTGAGGGGGGAATGAACCGCCCTGATTTTACCAGAGGCTGATTTGTCATAATTATGCTGCCAGCTTTAGAGTTACAAGGCGGGCATAATAGTCGGCTTCCGGTTCGGCGGGTGGGATGTTGCCGATCGGCTGATCGAGGCGGTGATTGTTGAACCAGTTGACCCAAGTGAGACTGGCGTACTCCACGTCTTGGAAGTTTCGCCACGGACCGCAGCGGTGGACTACTTCAGCTTTGTAGAGGCCGTTGATTATCTCAGCTAAGGCTTTGTCATAGCGATCACCGACGCTGCCGACGGATGCCTGGATACCCGCTTGCGCTAGTTTATGCGCAAAACCCTTGTACATTGGCTTGGCTCAGCTCGCGGATCTCTCGATCTTGAGCCTTCGGCCTCTCAAGCAAGTCAGTACTGATGCTAGGCCGATCGCCGCTATCGACTTGCGTCTGCCTCACCCATCCGAACCGCGCCTTCACGCCCCTCAGGGGAAAATGTCTGCCTAATCCGTTTCTTATCCATGCCTCTATCCTTCTCAGGTTTTAGAGCCTCCGGCAAAACCAAGGCGGTTCAATAAGCTGATCATTAAGAGAATTTATGCTTTTACAAACCAGCCAACCGCTGATTAAACGGCCCACGACTGTATTTTTCTCGGAGCATTTTTAATATGATTACCAATTACATTTATAATTTTGCAAAATCAGATGGTAAATCCTCTGCTGTTATATGTGATGGTATGGAGTATAGTTACACCTCATTCTTTAAGTCTATTCAGGCAACTCAAGGTTTTTTTTCAAGTATAGAGAAAAATGAAAAAAAATTAGCAGTTGTGCTGATCAAAAATCTTTTTGACGCATGGTTGGCGGTTATTTCTCTGCGCAGCATAGGTTTCACAACCATTTCGGTCAGTAATTTATTACAATTAAAACAGCTGAAACTTTCCGGCATAGCTTTTGTTGTGACCACTGAAATCGAGCAGGATCTGCATAACTTTCAGGTGGATTTGGCGCCGGACATACCCGTGGTCGCTATTCCCGGAGAAATCTATCGCGATATTATGAGCACAGATTTGTCCGAACCCCTGAACTATGGAGCGTTTGGTGATCACATTATTTATTCATCTGGAACGACAGGAAGCTATAAGAAACTGGTCATTCCCTACAGCAGTGAGGCGCCACGATTAAGGCACCGGAATAATACCTTGATCATGGATGAAACGACCCGTTGCCACTGTTTTGACTTTGGTCTGTGGACCGCCATTGGCTATAATACTCCCCTTCTGGTATGGCAGCAGGGTGGATGTGTCATATTCGACAGAACGCCACATAGATATTCCAGATTTTTCAAGCTTCGCGTAACCGATACGATCTGTATAGCGCCCATGGCACAAGCATTGCTGGGGGAGTTTTCGGGCCCCATAGGGGGCCTTGGTAACCGTTTTCAGAAATTGCGAGAAATCATCATTGGCGGCAGTTTTGTAAACCAAAATCTGGCGCAAAACACTGCAGACAAGCTCACGCAAAAACTAACCATAGGTTATGGGTCAAGCGAACTTGGCGGACGCGTATTGGAGAGTCATTATCAAAACATTGATGATCTGCTTTGGTTGAAAGTCAGCGAAGATACGATCCTTGAGGTGGTCAATATTGACGGCCAAATTTGCAAGGTAGGCGAAGAAGGGGACCTGCGTATTAAGCTAACCGACCGCGATTGCCATGAATATCTCGATGACCCCGAGGCCACAGCGCGCTTTTTCAAAGACGGTTATTTTTATCCGGGCGACTTGGCTGTAACGGCCGAAGACGGCAGGGTACGGGTGCTTGGGCGGGTATCCGACGTGCTAACGGTTGGGGCGCAAAAGCTGGCCGTTGCACCGATAGAGCGAGATCTTGAAGCGGCATTAGGCGTCCAGGAGGTGTGCGTTTTCTCTGGCCTAACTTCCGATGGCATACATGAATTGGTCATTGCCATTCGCTCACCCACTGCGCCTAAGCCCGCTCAACAAGCGCTAGTCAGGAAGCGGTTTTCAATGTTTAAGGCCGTGCGGTTTATAACCTTGCCAGCCTTCCCTCTTACGACCAACGGGATGATGAAGACAAACCGCGTCGAATTACGAAAATCCTTGTTCGCGGATACCTAAATATCAAGACGGCGCCAGCCCGGTGTTGTCAGAACAAAATTACCGCCGATCAGCAGCGGCGCAATCTGTGCCGCGCGCTGACGCCGTGACTTGGTACCATTTTAGTATTTTTGAAATTATAAATGCTATAAATCAGAGATTTAGATACAGTGTTTGCAAAATTCTGGGCTAAAAATCGCCTTGTTACACAGTAGCCAGTCGGAGCATCGTCATGAACAAATTGTTTTTGTCATCGGTCGTCGTCCTATTTACCGCGTCGTCGATACCGTTACTGGCCTATGCAGATACGGACGTGTTCCCGTCATCGAACCCAAACGCTGCGGAATGGGCGATGATCAACTTGAAGCCCAGCCTTGTGCTTAAAGCCAATGGTGGGGCGGGGGTGATCATTGGACTGTATGATGGGCGGTCAGACTGTACGCATCCCGAACTGGTGGGGCGTTGTACGAATAGTCTTTATGCGCGGGCGCGTTACAGACTGTATGACAAGCATGGCACCCATACCGCCGGCACCTTGATCGGAAAAACTTACGGTATCGCACCCGGAGCCGCTATCATTAATTATGCTGTATTTGACGACAAGACCTATGTGGCGACGGGCACGCTGTTGGCCGATTCATGGCGTGCTGCGGCTAAACAAGGCGCAAGCATTGCCAGTATGAGCTTTGGTTGTACAAATTTGGCACTTTGCTTTTCCGGTGGCGAGCTGACAACTATTGCCAGCGGCGCATTGTCGGGCACGCTGTTTGTCAAGGCGGCAGGAAATGATGGGGTAAGCCTGCCGAGCGAGTCTTCGTCCCTGAGCGGTGCGGATGCCGCAACGGCCATGAGTCGACTGATTCTAGTCGGCAGTATCAATAGTGGCGGTAGCCCGAGCAGCTTCTCCAACCAACCCGGTGAGGGCTGCCTTCTTTCGAGCAGTGGCTCTGGGTGCACGGCCGCTGTGCAGTGGAAATACCACTTCATTTTTGCGCCGGGGGAAAATATCTATGCCGCCCAGCCGGGCAATTTATATGCTTATTTTTCTGGCACGAGTATGGCAACCCCGGTTGTGGCGGCATCAGCAGCCCTGATCGAGGCGCGCTGGCCTGCCTTGAAAGCGCAGCCAGCGACTGTGGCTAATATTCTCTTTAATTCAGCGACAGATCTCGGCGCGCCTGGCGTCGATAGTGTCTATGGTTGGGGCCTGCTGAATATATCCAAGGCTTTTGATAATTACGGCAATACCCAGGTGATCAGCCCTGCCAATGTGCGTATGAGCGTTAATGGTGCAACTCTGACCCTATCGCCGGTCATGAATAGAACGGGTGCAATCTTCGGCCAAGTGACCGCTTATGATGCCTATGGTCGTGATTACACACTTAACGAGGTGACGAATTTTCGGGCTAGTCGAAACCTCTATACGCGCGCTCAGGCGGAAGGTTCGCCAATGGCGCAACTTGGCGATCAATTGCAGTGGAGCACCGCGTTTTTTGCACCGCGCGACCCGAAGGTCTGGGCAAGCTTTGGTCCTACCCGCACAGACTTTAACAGTCGTTTCGAATTTGACCGTTCCTTGCGGCTTGGTATGACGGTGCCGGTCGGGTCCGGCGCCGTGCAGTTTCGTCTGACCGGACTTGGAAATACCCGTCGTGAACTCGCCAGTGATACAGACCTCCGCCCCTTGAGCTTTTTTGCCTCAACGGACCTATTGAACCAGTCGGCCTTGATGGGCGTGTCTTCGCCACTTTCGGGACCGGGTGGCAAGCTTGGTCAATTGACGGTATTTGGTGCGCTCAGCACCCCGGAGCAAATTGTTCGGGGCGATGCTGATCTTAGCCAGCCCTATTTGTGGGCCTTGGCCGATCCGGGCCGGTTGGACCTGCAACGCTCACCGCGCAAACAAACTGCGATTGGTGCTGGCTATTGGCTGCGCTTGGATGACACCACGGTTTTGGGATTTACGGCTTCGGCCATGACGCAGCGCAACAGTTTCTATGACCTAACCTCCAATTTGTCGGCATTTTCAGGCCCAAATAAGATTTATAATGTCGGCGCTCTGGTTAATCATGCGGGCGCGTTTTGGAATCTTTACGGCGCGGCTGAACTTTCAAGCATCAAGACCCAAAGCGTCCAAGGGCCAATCCGCTATTCTGATGCCGCACTCGCCTCGGCGGAGTTCGGGGCAAGGCGCAGCAACCTCTTTGTTCATGGTCCGGACAAGAGCGACCAATTGTCTTTGAATGTGGTGATGGCGCCCCAGGCCCTGTTGGGGTCCATAGGCCTTAGTTATCTTGCGCCGACGCCGGATGGTTTGGATACCCAAATCATTAATCGCTCAGTCTCACTTCGCCGCGTCACCGGTCACCCCTTTCGCCTCGAAAGCCATTATCGTCTTGAGGCAATCAATGGCTGGTCTTGGGGGGTGTCGGGCGGGGTTGGCTTGTCCTCAGGGGCTGAGTCTAGCCTAACAATGCGGTTCAATCATGGGTTCTGACCTAGGCCGGGGCGGCGCCGTTTTTGGCGCAAAACCGCGCGATTAAGAACCCATGACCGGGTGATCGATCTGCGGTCTCAGTGCCGCGAGGATTGGTCGTGATGTTTGAAGCTGCGAGTGAGATGGGCTAGGCGTGGAAGCGTTTTGACCGCTTTCATAAAACTGACCTTGCCCCTGGCTGACGTCCCTCTTGGTTGGTGAAATCAGACCACCGAAGGGGTATTAGGAATGAAAAACCGGGTGCGGGCGCGATATATGCGTGAATTCAAACGCTTCTATGTTTGTGCCGCGCCACTCGGGCCTCGATGGACGTGAACAGCCGGGCCGAATGCTGTGCCCCTTGGGGCGGTTAAGTTAGAGCCTATTTTTGATGGGCTGGTTCGGGCTGGTTCGCCATCGCAACGGCTATGTCGTTGGTCCAAAGGCCCCCGCAAAAATTCCAAGATTTGCTGCCTAGGCTGAGTCTTTGGCCAATGGCCTTCAAAGCGCGGAAAAAGAGTGGTCCCCGGGTGGTCCCCCAAGGTAACGACTAGTCTGGACCCATCTGCCCCGACCCGATAACCACCTTATTTTCTTAAGGAAAATGGTGGGTGCAGTAGGATTCGAACCTACGACCCGCTGATTAAGAGTCAGCTGCTCTACCAACTGAGCTATGCACCCCACGGGCTGGCCAGAATGTGTGGCAGCAGCGAGGGCGCGATACATACGCTAAATAGCGGGTATGGCAAGCGTGTGTTTGCGCCTTGTGGCAATAAACCAAAGGCCGGGTGCGGGGCTTGGTGTGGTCGCGGCCTATTTGGCGCGCAAACGGTCCCAGACGCCAAGCTCATAGGCAATGCTGCGATCGATCAAGAGCCGCCATAGGGGCGCGGCAATGGCCGGGGACAGGCCGGTCTTGGCGGCCTGCGCCATCACCTTGGCCACCACATCCTCGATCCGGGCAACATCGCGCACGCCGGTGCGCTCTGGCTTGATGCGGGCGGCGGCGTCCATATAGGCTTGGCGCTGGGTGAGCAGGGCGACCAGTTCGCGGTCAAGCGCATCGACGCCCTGGCGCACATCGCTCATGGATTGGCAATCAATAGGGGCTTTAGGGGCAGGGGTCATGGGGTCCTAGATTCCGGCGCCATTATCGAGGCTGCGCAAGGCGGCTTCATGGGCCTGCGCTTCCGCCGTCAGCCAAGCGATAAAGGCCTTGACCTGGGGCAGGCGGCCCTTGGTCTTGGGGTGTACAAGATAATAGGCAAAATCGACGGCAGTGGCGATCTGGAATGGCGCAACCAGACGCCCGGCATCAATATCGGCCTGGGCTAGGGCGCGCTTGGCCAGAGCCACACCGCGCCCGCCGACCGCGGCCTCAATCACAAGCGAAGACTGATTAAAGCGCGGACCGCGTGAGCCATCCATGCCTTTTACGCCCCGTGCGGCCAGCCACATGGTCCAGTCTGGACAGCTTTCATCAGCGTCGGGCGAGCCGTCATGCAAGAGGATCTGGCCAGTCAGGTCAGAGAGTTCGGCCAAGGGGTGGGCCTGCAGAAATTCTGGGCTGGCCACGGCAATCACCGTCTCCTGCATCAGGCGGTGCACTTCAAGCCCGACATAGCGACCCGAGCCATAGCGAATGGCAATATCGACCTCGCCGCCGGCAAAATCGACTAGTTCTAGCCCGGCCGAGACCCAGACATCGATCTGAGGGTAGGCGGCTTCAAACCGGCCAAGCCTTGGCACCAGCCATTTGGCGGCAAAGGACGGCGCAACCGAAACTGTCAGGCGGCGACCATCAACGGCGGCGGTCAGCATGGAGGCGGCTTCTGCCAGCCGGTCAAAGGCTTCGCGCAGGGCGGGCAGGGCGATTTGCGCGGCATCGGTCAGCAATAGCCCCTTGGGCGTGCGCCGAAATAGGGATGCGCCGATAAAGTCTTCGAGGTTCTGAATCTGTTGGCTGACCGCGCCGGGCGTGACCGACAATTCCTCGGCCGCCCGGCTGAAATTCAGATGGCGGGCGGCGGCCTCAAAGGCGCGCAGGGCATTGAGCGGTGGTAGACGGCGGCGGTCCATAGTTTTCCTAAACCCCTGGGCAGAAGTCTTGGTTTGCGAATTGGCAGGCTCGGGACCATTTTGCAACTGTTCCATTGCGTTACGGCCCTTTCGTTTTGGAACCTATTGCGGGGCGGACCTGTTTGGTTCGCCCCGCAAAACGCGTTTTTTGTGCTAGCAAGCGGCCGCCTAGCGGTATTGGCTAGGGTTTTGGTTGAAGGATACCGTGGCTTATGGCCCGAGGTCTGGTTGTTTTAAGCTCTGATCCGGCTGCGCCCCGCGCGCGGCCGCCTGGTCAGGTCTGGCTAGTGGGGGCAGGTCCTGGTGATCCTGATCTCTTGACCATTAAGGCGCTTAGGCTTTTGCAAGGCGCGGATGTGGTGGTGCATGATCGCCTGACGCCGCCCGCTGTGCTGGCCCTGGCTGGACCCCAGGCCCGCCTGATCGATGTGGGCAAGCGCAAGTCGCGCCACACCCTGCCGCAAGATGACATTAACGCGCTCTTGGTCGCGCTTGGCCTTGAAGGGCTAAAAGTGGTCCGACTCAAGGGTGGTGATCCGTTTGTGTTTGGCCGCGGCGGCGAAGAAATGCTGGCCTGCCGCGCCGCTGGCCTTGAGGTTGAGGTGGTGCCGGGCGTCAGCGCCGCCCTCGCCGCCAGTGCCCGTGCCGGTGCGCCCCTAACCCATCGCGGCCTTGCCCAGTCGGTGACCTTTGTTACCGGCCATGCCGCCAAGGACCAGGAGCCTGATCTAGACTGGACGGCCCTCGCCACCGCCAATCACACAGTGGTGGTCTATATGGGCCTGTCGACCGCGCCCCTGATCGCCGCGCGCCTGATTCAGGCGGGCCGGGATGCGGCAACGCCGGTGCTGGTGGTCGAAAATGCCAGCCTGGACCATGAGGCCCGGGTCCTGACGCGGCTAGGCGATTTGGCCGCGGCGGTCAGCGCGCTTGATGGCCCAGCCATACTGATCATTGGCGAGGTCGCGGCGCTTGCCAATGATCTGGCCGAAATCCTTCCCGAATTTGAGCGAGCCCAGGCATGAGCGCGACCTATCTAAAGGCCCTAACCGCCAATCTCTTGGCCGAGGGGGATGTGGTGTTTTGGGCCAGGGATCACTGGGCCGAACAATTTGCCGATGCCGAGCTATTTAGCGATAGCGCGGCGGCTGAGGCGGCGCTGGCTGTGGCCAAGGCCCAGGTGCGGGTCGTGGTGGATGCCTATCTGATCGATGTGGCCGAGGCCGGGTCTGGCCTTGCCCCGGTCAGCTATCGCGAGCGCCTGCGCGCGCTTGGCCCGACCAATGAACTGACCCACGGCAAACAGGCTATTGGCGGCGCGGCCATTGCCGCCTTGAGCGCGGCTGCGGGCGCGGCCCGCTCGACTGGCCGTCTTGATCTTATCCGTCGCAAATAAGGACCGACCATGTACCGCTATGATGCGATTGATAAAGAGGTCCTAGCCGACCGCTCCAACGAGTTTCGCAACCAGGTGGTTCGCCGCCTGGCCGGGGAATTGACCGAGGACCAGTTCAAGCCCTTGCGGTTGATGAACGGCCTATATCTGCAATTGCACGCCTATATGCTGCGGGTTGCCATTCCCTATGGGGCGCTGAATGTCGCCCAGGTGCGGCGTCTGGCCTGGATCGCGCGGACCTATGACAAGGGCTATGGCCATTTCACCACGCGCCAAAACATCCAGTTCCACTGGATCAAGCTGCGCGACACGCCCGATATTCTTGATGCCCTGGCCCAGGTCGATCTTCATGCCATCCAGACCTCGGGCAATTGCATTCGCAATGTCACGTCAGACCCGCGCGCCGGGGCGACGGCCGAGGAGGTGGATGATCCAAGGGTCTGGTCAGAGGCCATCCGCCAATGGTCGACCCTGCACCCGGAGTTTTCCTATCTGCCGCGCAAGTTCAAGATCGCGGTGACAGCCTCGGCCAAGGATCGCACAGCGGCCAAGGTTCATGACGTTGGTCTGGTTCTGCGGCGCAATCGCGACGGCGCGTTGGGCTTTGAGGTCATGGCCGGCGGCGGCATGGGGCGTACGCCCTATATTGGCTCGACCATTAGGGCGCACCTTCCTGCCGAGCGGCTCTTGTCCTATCTGGAGGCGATCTTGCGGGTCTATAACCGCCATGGCCGCCGCGACAATATCTATAAGGCCCGCATCAAGATCCTGGTCGCGGCGCTGGGCGCTGAGGAATTTGCCCGTCAGGTTGAGGCCGAATGGCTGCAGATTGATGCGGCGCGCGCCGACCTGCCGGAAGGCGAGCTGGCCCGTATCCGCGCTGCCTTTGTGCAGCCGGGCCTTGAGGCCCTAGAGCCGGTTTCAGCAGCCTATGAGGCCGCCCGGGCTGCCAATTCCGCCCTTGCGCGTTTTGTGCGCAATAATGTTAGTGCGCATAAGGCGCCGGGCTATGCCATTGTCGATGTCTCGCTCAAGGCCCATGACGCCACGCCGGGCGATGCCAATGCCGACCAGCTCGAGGTGATTGCCGATCTGGCCGAACGCTATAGCCTTGGCGAGGTGCGGGTCACGCATGAGCAAAATCTGGTCCTGCCGCACGTCAAACAGGACGATCTCTTGGCTGTGTTCGAGGCCCTGGCCGCAGCGGGTCTGGCGACACCCAATATCAATCTGGTTTCGGACATTATTGCTTGTCCGGGGCTTGATTATTGCGCCCTGGCCAATGCCCGCGCCATTCCGGTGGCCCAGTCGATTGCGCAGCGGTTTCTCGATCCCGAACTGGCCGAAAAGGTTGGCGAGCTAAAGATCAAGATTTCGGGCTGTATCAATGCCTGTGGTCACCACCATGTCGGCCATATTGGCGTTTTGGGGGTCGATAAGAAGGGCGAGGAATTTTACCAGCTCACGCTTGGCGGATCGGGCGCGGAAGATGCCAGTATCGGCCAAATGCTTGGCCCGGCCCTGGCGGCCGATCAGGTCGCCCCGGCCATAGACACGCTGGTGGCGGTCTATCTGGACCTACGCCAAGACGGCGAGCGGTTTTTGGACACCTATCGGCGTACGGGCATGGCCCCGTTTAAGGAGGCTGTCTATGCCGTCGCTCATTAAGCTAACCCCGGCCGGGGCAGAACCGGTCGAAGACCGCTTTGTCACCGTCCTGGACGAGGACGCGATCCCGCAGGGCGCTGACGTGATCGTTTCCTTGATCCGTCTAAAGGCGGACGGTGAGGCCCTGTTGAACAGCGGTGTGTCTGTTGGCGTTCAGATTGAACCGGCCGAGGCGGTCGAGGACCTAGCCGCTTTCTTGCCGCGTCTTTCGGTGGTGGCTGTGGCGTTTCCAAAGTTTCGCGATGGCCGGGCCTATACCTCTGCCACGCTTCTGCGCGAACGTCTGGGCTATAGCGGCGAGGTGCGGGCTGTGGGCGATGTATTGCGCGAGCAGGCGGGCTTTATGCTGCGCTGCGGCTTTGACGCCTTTGTGCCCGCGGATGGCTCCAACGCGTCCGATTGGGCCAAGGCCGCGCATCGTCATCGCCATGTCTATCAGACCGCCGCCGATGGCCGCGTACCGGCCTATGCCGAGCCGGGGAGGGCATGAGCATCATGTCGCTGGACAGCATCCAAGACCTAGGCCCGGCCCAATTGCTCGACCGAGATCTGCGCGCCGCTCGCCCTCAGACCATATTGGCGCGGGCCATAGACCGTTATGGCGATAGCCTGGCGCTCGTGTCCTCGTTTGGCGCGGAATCAGCTGTGCTGTTGCACATGGTCGCCCAGATCAAGCCCGACCTGCCGGTGCTGTTTCTCGATACCGGCATGCTGTTTGGCCAGACCCTGGACTATCGCCAGCAATTGGCCGCGCGTTTGGGCCTGACCAATGTGCGCGATCTAAGGCCGCAGTTTCAGGACCTTGCCACGACTGACCCCAAGGCCGATCTTTGGAAGACCAATACCGATGCCTGCTGCCATATCCGCAAGGTCTTGCCGCTCGACCGGGCGATTGGCGGGTATGAGGCCTGGATTACCGGGCGAAAGCGCTTTCATGGCGGCGATCGCTTGCGCCTAGCCGTGGTTGAAGAAACCGATGGCAAGATCAAGTTCAATCCCTTGGCCAATTGGGGCAAGGAAGAGCTGGACGCCTATGCGCTGGCCCATGACTTGCCACCGCATCCCTTGGTCGAATTTGGCTATCCGTCGGTGGGGTGCTGGCCCTGTACCCAGCCAGCCGATGAGGGCGAGGATGTGCGGGCAGGGCGTTGGGCGGGGTCTGACAAGACCGAGTGCGGCATCCACCTGACCCGCGCCGATGGCGGAGCAGCAGGTGATGTTGGGGCCGATATCTAGCTCTAGGCCTTAACGGCCGTCCTGTTGCGGCCAAGGCGGCGGGCAGCCGGTAAATTCGCCAACCTTGCTGGTGGTCAATTTGGCCAGATTAAGGCCCTGCTTCATTAGCGGCGCCATGGAGCGGGCACCATGGCCGGTGAATAGGTCAATCATGGCGCCCTTAATGCCGCCGCCTGTATCGGAGGCATACCAATAGCCGTCATGGGTGCCGCCGCCCGGCACCGGCAGGCCGACGGTTTGCGGGATAAACAGTATGGTGCGCTTGGGCACAAGGCTTGGATCAATCGCCACTGTGCGCAGCGGCACGACCTTGCAGCCTAGGCTGTCACGCGCCCCAACGCCGCGATTGCCGATGTGATACATCCGCGCCACCAAGGTCCAATCAACCGATGGCAGGCTGGCCTTGACCTCAGACAGGCTGGTCGAAATCAAGTCACCGATCAGGTCAGGGCCCGGCTTGGCCATTGAGTCCGCCATGGATTGGCTGGCCTGTGTCTGACTATCTTGGGTCAGGGCCTGGGCGCAGGCTAGGGCGGGAACAGTGCCAAAAACACAAACACTTAAGGCCGCCGCGCGCAGAAATTTAAGCAAGGTCAAGTGCATCTCTGGATTGGCCTTGGCATTTTGCGCCGAGTCCAGATAAACGCCAATCACACGATCAGCAACCCTATTGGTCAAGCCAGCAGGAGACATGACCTTGAAAATCTATGGTGACCGTCAGTCGGGCAATTGCCTCAAGGTGCTCTGGACCGCCGAGCTTTTGGGGTTGGATTATAGCTGGATCGATATTGACGTGTTGGCGGATCAGGCCAAGACGCCTGAATTTCTAGCCATAAACCCGGCCGCCCAGGTGCCCTGTGTTGTGCTGGCGGATGGGCGAATGCTGGCCCAGTCTAATGCCATCATCCTCTATCTGGCCGAGGGCTCGCGCCTGATCCCGACCGATGCCTTTGACCGGGCCAAGATGCTGGAATGGTGCTTTTGGGAGCAATATAGCCACGAGCCCTATATTGCCGTGGTGCGGTTTCAGCGCCACATGGCAGGCCTGAAGCCCGAGGCGATTGAGCCAAAACTGGTGCAGCGCGGTTATGCGGCTCTGGACCGGATGGAACTGGCCCTATCGGCCAGCGCCTATCTGGTTGGCTCTAGGGCGAGCCTGGCCGATATGGCCCTGGTGGCCTATACGCGGCTAGCGCATCAGGGCGGGTTTGATCTGGCCGCCTATCCGCACATTCGGGGCTGGATTAAGCGCGTCGAAACTGATTTCAATATCAAAGACTAATTTCCAGCCCAAAGAGCGCCCATGACCCGTCGTTTCAAGGCCCTGTCCCTCGCCCTTATGCTCAGCGTCTGTGCGCAGAAGGCCCTGGCCTGGGGGGCGACCGGTCATAGAATGATTGCGGTTTTGGGGGTCAAGGCGCTTGGGCCTGATCTGCCCGGCTTTTTGAAAACCCCCGAAGCGCTCACCGCCATCGGTGAATTGGCGCGCGAACCGGACCGTTCCAAGGGGGCTGGACGCATCCATGACGCCATGCGCGATCCCGCCCATTTCATTGATCTGGATGATGCGGGCAAGGTGGGCGGGGTGGTGGCCCTAGAGCCCTTGCCTTTAACGCGCGGTGAGTTTGATGCAAGTTTGCGAACCGGTGGAACCGACAGCAGTAGGACCGGTTATTTGCCCTATGCCATGATTGATGGTTGGCAGCAGTTGACCAAGGATTTTGCCTATTGGCGGGTGTTAAATCTGGCCATTCCCTTGGCCAAGACGCCGCAAAAGCGCGCCTGGCTGAAGGCTGATCTGGCGCGTCGCCAGGCCTTGATCATCAATAATCTGGGCATCTGGTCGCACTATGTCGGCGATGCTAGCCAACCCTTGCACGTGACCGAGCATTTCAACGGCTGGGGCGAGTTTCCAAACCCCAAGGGCTACACCCTGTCCCGCACCCTGCATGCCCGTTTCGAAGGCCAGTTTGTGCGACAAAATATCGAGCAAAAAGCCGTTGAGGCCGCCATGCCCGCCCCGGTCGCCTGCAGCTGCACGATTGAGCAGGCCAGTCTGAGCTATTTGAAGGCCACGGCTGCGGATGTTGAGCCACTCTATGCCCTAGAAAAGGACGGCGGGTTTAACCTAGGGGATGCGCGGGGCAAGGCCTTTGCCACAGGGCGGTTAGCCGCAGGGGCGGCGACCCTTCGCGACCTGATCACCATGGCCTGGCGGGCGAGTGAAAGCGCCACAATCGGCTGGCCAGCCTTTAGTTTTGCTGATGTCGCTTCTGGGAAGATTGACCCTTTCGAGCCCTTGATTGGGCTGGATTAGGATTTGCGACAATAATCGGCGTATGATCTCCCATTCCCGGGCAGCAAGCAGGGATCATGGAGGGAATTATGACCTCATTTTATGACCGACATATCATGCCGCGGCTGATTGGCTGCGCCTGTTCGTCCAAGCCCATCATGAAGCAGCGGTCCAAGGTCGTGCATTTGGCGACCGGGCGTGTGCTGGAACTGGGCATAGGCGGAGGCCTCAATCTCAGTTTTTACAATTCTTTGGCGGTCAGCCATGTTGACGGGGTAGACCCATCCGATGAGCTGCGCGCCCAGGCCGAACGGGCACCTCGGGCGCTTGGGCTGGAAGTGACCATTGCCAAGGGCGTGGCTGAGGACCTGCCGTTTGAAGACAAGAGCTTTGATACAGTGGTCTGCACCTTCACCCTGTGCTCAGTGCATTCGCCGCAAGCGGCCCTGGCTGAAGCGCGGCGCGTGCTCAAAACCGGCGGCACCTTGCTGTTTTGCGAACATGGCCTAGCCCCGGATGACGGGGTGCAAAAATGGCAAGATCGGCTTGAGCCGGTCTGGAAGCGGCTGGCGGGCGGGTGTCACCTGACCCGGCCGATTGCTTCGGGGATTGAAGCCGCTGGGTTCAAGCTCAAGAGCCATGAAGGCATGTATCTGCCGGGCACACCAAAAATCCTGGGCTGGAGCGAGTGGGGTTCGGCGGTTCCAGCCTAGGGCGTCTGGCGCAAGCCACAGCTTGGGGGTGGCGCATTCGTCTGATAAGATAGCGTTGCTTTTGGAGTGTTCCCGTGATCTTGCCCTGTGAGGACGTCATTGACCGCTGATTTTCGGCTTGAACGGGCCGCAGATCGGTTGCGTCTGGTGGCCAGTGGGGATTGGACCGGCCAGGGTCTGGGCGGGATTGGCGCGCGGCTTGATGCGGCCATGACTAAGGATGCTGCGGTTCAAATCGATTTGTCGGGCGTTGGGCGTCTCGATACGGTCGGGGCCTTGGTGCTGGCTAGGGCCTTGGGGCCTGACGCCATACCCGAACGCCTGATCGGTCGCCCAGAAACCTTACGTCTCGTGGGTTTGGTGCTGGAAGCGCGCTCGGCGCGGAAAGAGACAGCCGAACATCTGCCTAGGCCGTTTCGGGACATGATGGTGCGGCTGGGGCGCGGCCATTATGGTGTGCTTGATGACGTCATTGCCACCCTGACCTTTAATGGCCGTCTGCTGGTTTCGGCTGTGCGCGCCCTGGCCCAGCCGCAAAAGATCCGTTGGGCGGCGTGTTTTTCGCTGATCGAGCGGGCCGGTCTAGATGCCCTGCCAATTGTTGCGATCACCACCTTTTTTATCGGCGCGGTTCTGGCCCTACTCGGGGCCAATATGTTGGCCAAGTTCGGGGCCCAGGTGTTTGTGGTGGAATTGATCGGCATTGCGGTGCTGCGCGAATTCAATGTGATCATTACCTCGGTCCTGCTCGCGGGACGCTCAGCCTCCAGCTTTGCTGCAGAGATTGGCGCCATGAAGATGAGCCAGGAAATCGATGCCATGAAGGTGCTGGGCATTGATCCGTTTGATGCCCTGGTCTTACCGCGGTTTTTCGCGCTCTTGTTTGCCATGCCAATCTTGACCTTTGTCGCCACCCTGTCTGGCCTGTTCGGCGGCATGTTGGTCACCTGGGTGGTGCTCGATCTTGGCCCAGCGTTTTTCTTCCAGCGGATTGTCGAAAATGTCGGGGCCACGCATTTCTGGATCGGCATGAGCAAGGCCCCGGTTATGGCCGGTGTGATTGCGGCGATTGGCTGTCGTCAGGGCATGGAGGTTGGCGGGGATGTTGAATCGCTCGGCCGGCGCGTGACCTCGGCCGTGGTTCAGTCGATCTTTTCGATCATTCTAATCGATGCTGTGTTTGCCCTTATCTATATGCAGCTCGACCTATGAGCGCCTTAGCGCAAATCGCACTGCCGCCAGTGGTCATATCGGGTCTGGTTTCGCGCTTTGGGGAGCGGGTGATCCATAAGGACCTAGACCTGACCATTGAGGCTGGCGAGATTGTCGGCGTGGTTGGGGGCTCGGGTTCAGGTAAATCGGTGCTTCTGAATACCATTCTTGGCCTAAAACCAATTGATGAGGGCCAGATCAAGATTTTCGGCGTCGACCTGGCGACCGCAAGCCGAGCGGAGCGCCAGTCTGTGGACCGGCGATGGGGCGTCTTGTTCCAGCGCGGGGCCCTGTTTTCCAACCTGACTGTGGCGGAAAACATTGAAGCGCCCATGTTGCAACATGGCCAGCTTTCCGCTGCTGATATGCGCGAGCTGGCGGCGGTCAAGGTGGCGCTGGTGGGTTTGCCACCGCATGCGATTGACCTGAAACCTTCCGAGCTTTCCGGCGGCATGATCAAGCGCGTGGCCTTGGCACGGGCCCTGGCCCTAGACCCCGAGCTCCTGTTTTTGGATGAACCGACCTCTGGTCTTGATCCGATTGGGGCCGGAGCATTTGATGCTTTGATTGCCGATCTGTCGGCCAGCCTTGGCCTGACTGTATTCATGATCACACATGATCTAGACAGCCTCTATACGATTTGTAGTTCGGTCGCTGTGCTGGCGGATAAGAAGATTGTTGCGAAGGCCTCGGCCAAGGCGCTTGAGACCTCAACCCATCCCTGGGTTCAGGAATATTTTTGTGGTCCAAGAGGCCGGGCAGCGGCCTCATCGCTTGCCGCTTCCGCAAAGCCCGCAAGCAGTGCTAAAGAGGCCGGGTAATGGAAAGAAACGCCAATTATTTTCTGGTAGGCCTGATCTCCTTGATCCTGGTGGCCGTGGCCGCGATCTTTGTCGCCTGGCTGGCCAATCTGCAGTTCAATCGCGATTATGCTTTTTACAATATCTCGTTTGTCGGGCCGGTACGCGGTCTGTCTGATGGCGGCGAAGTCCATTTTAACGGCATCAAGGTTGGCGAGGTGATCAAGATCTCGCTCGATCCAAAGGATACGAGCCGGGTGATTGCGCGCGCGCGGGTAACCTCCGATGTGCCGATCCGAACCGACTCCTATGCCACGCTGGAGCCTCAAGGGATTACCGGCGTCAATTATGTGCAGATCACCGGTGGCACCCCGGCCAAGCCGCTGTTGCGCGATACGGTCAAGCGCGGCGAAATCCCGGTCTTGGGCAGTCGTCCCGGGCCGCTTGCCGACCTTCTTCAAGGGGGCGGCACGGTCTTGACCCGCACGCTTGATAGTCTGGACCGGATAAACCGGGTGATGTCGGACGAAAATATCCGCATATTCGGCCGCAGCCTGCGCAATATTGAGGATGTTACGGCTGAGGCCAAGGATCGCAAGGTCATTCTGGCTGAGATCGAAACCACCTTGAAAGATATTGACGATGCGGCCTTGAGCATAAAGGTCGCGAGTCAGTCGACAGACAGGCTGGTCAATGGCGATGCTCGCAAGGCCCTGACCAATGTCAGTTCCGCTGCCGATGAACTGCGCCAGACCTCAAAGGATGCGCGTGCCGTGATCGCGACGGTCAAGGACCCGGCGGCAGAGTTTGCCAAGGTTGGCTTGCCGCGTTTGACCGCCGCGATAGAGACCCTGGAATCGGCCGCCCAATCCTTTGACCGTTTGACGGCGGAAGCGGAGAAAAACCCTCGCGGTCTGGTCACCAAGGCCCCGGCCAAGGAATTGGAGGTTCGTCCATGATCCCTCAGATTGAAACTTCTAAGCGCCTTATGGTCGTTGGCCTTGGTCTGGTGGTAATGCTGGGATTGTCTGGCTGTATCACCCTTTTTCCCAAGACCAAATCGGTTCAACTCTATCGATTTGGCGTTCAAACCGCGGCCCCGGTCGATGAACAGCCCCAGGGCCTTGTTGCAATCCTTAAGGGTCCGACCCTGTTTAATCGCGCGGCGTCCGGGGATCGGATCTTGGCCATGACCGGCCAGCAAAGCGCCTATATTGCCGATGCCCGCTGGTTTGATAGTGCCAGCCTCCTGTTTGATGCGTCCTTGATCAATCGTTTTACCCAGAGCAAGGGCCGCGTCCGTCTGATCCGCAGTGGCGATGGGGCTTCGGCCACCCTGAACCTGCGTCTAGATGTGCGGGCGTTTGAGCTGCGTTATAATGCCCATGGGCGCAAGCCTGTGGCCGTGGTCAATGTGCAGGGCCTGCTGGTCGATGCCGATAGTCGGGCGATCGTGGCGCAAAACCTGTTTGACTGTGAACAACCGGCTGATGCCAACCGGGTTCGCGATCTTGTTGAGGCCCTCGATACAGCGGTAAGCGATTGTCAGGCCAAGATCGTAACCTGGACCAATGCCACGCTCGACACTATGCCGAAACGCTAAACACTGGCCATCGGGCGCTGATCTGGTCGCCATCAAACACCGCAATATCACCAAATTGCAAAAACACCGCCTCGCTCTGATTAGGCCGCAAGAACACATAATCATCCGGCTCAAGATTGACCTTGGCCGAGCCGGTCAGCAATTCTTGATTGCTCGAGCGACCAAACAGGTCGGAATATTCTAGGCCGGGCGGCGATACGGGCGTGGCTAGCCAGTGGCCGCCATGGATGAAAAAGGCCCGCGTTGTATTGGGATCAATAAAGCGCAATACGCCGCTCAAGGCCTCGGCGGTGGGTAGGCGGTTTTCGGGCAGGGCCTTGATCACAGGCGTGGCGATAAAGGCGGCGGGCACGTGGCTGGTCAGGGTATCAGTGTCAAAGTCCTGCGGCTTGACAAAGGCCGATCCAACCGAGACCTCGGTGGCATAAGGGTTGTCCTTGTGCATGTGAAAGGTCGGGCTGCCAGCCGTATTGAGCGTCATGCCCTGAAGATCAAAGCCGCTGGCCTTCACCTGATCGATAAAGTCCTGATAGGTTTTGCGACTACGGGCGAGGGCCTTTTCGCGAGCCTCGCCTAGCTTGACATGGGATAGGTGCGGGTCATAGCCCATAAGGCCAGACAAGAGCAGGTGGGGATTAGCCTTGATCCGCGCCAAGGTCTCGGCAAAGGCCTGCGGACCGGAAAACCCGCCGCGGTGCAGACCAATATCGATCTCCAGATTGACGCGCATGGGCTGGCCATTGGCTTGGCTAATGGCCGTGTACTGATCAAGCCGCGACGGTGTATCGATCAACCATTGCAATTGGCGTGAGGGATCAAAGGCATTGCGCGTGAGCCCATCATAAAACGCCTTGACCTCGGCCGCCGCGAGGGGCTTGCCCATCAAATAGTCGCCTTGCGGTCTTTGCTCGGCCATGGTGGTCATCATCGGCCGGTTAAAGACCATATAGCGGTGCGTCCCCATGCCTGTCGTGACCGCATCGAGGAGATCTAGGCTGGGCAGGGACTTGACCACCACGCGCAAGGCCTGACGCGCAGGCAGGGCGGTCTTAACGGCGGCGATATTGGCCTCTAGCCGCGCGCGGTCAATGACGAGGGTGGGGTGGGCCAGGCCCGCCTTATCCAAGGCCTGTGACAGTTTGAGAAAATACGGCGCATGCGGGCCGCCCTGATCGCGCTTGCGCATGGATAATCCTCCAAGGGTAAGGGCGGACAAGCCCCCAATAGCCAGACCTGTGCCTAATAATCTGCGCCGCGACGGGCCGGGCTCAGACATTAAACAGACCCTTCAGATAAGGGTTCAACATCCGCCCCTCTGGGTCTAGCCTTTGGCGAACGGCGAGGAAATCTTTCCAGTTTGGATAAAGCGCCGCCAATTGCGCGCCCTGCAAATTATGCAGCTTGCCCCAGTGCGGCCGACCGCCATGTTGCAGCAAGATGGGCTGGATGAGGTCATACAAAAACGCAAACTCGTCCTTGTAATAGCAATGCACGGCAATCGAGCCGCGCCCCGCCCCTTGGAATGGCGACAGCCAGGCATCATCGCCGGCTATGCGCCGCGCCTCGATCGGGAAAAAGATGTCGGGTCGCTCGCGCTCTATCGCCGCAATCACAGCCTTCAGCGCCGCTAGCTGGTTCTCGGCGGGAAGATGAAATTCCATCTCATTAAAGCGTATAGGACGGTCGGTGGATAAAAGCTTCCAGCCCTCATCAACCACGTCTTCAGGCCTTGATGTGCTGATCAAGGCCTTGGCGGCGGCCTTGCGCAGGGGCGTGGAAAATCCGAGCAGATTGCGCATGATGCGCATCAATTCCAGCACACTATCGTCTTCGGAATGACCGCCAATCGTGGCCGCAAGATCGGTCTCGTCATGAGTGATATTGGCGGTCATATCGGTAAAGGGAAACGCATAGAATTCGAAATTGCGATGCTTGTCCCAGCGTGCCTCGGCCTCGGCAAAGGTTTGCTCGATCGGTTCAACCCAGACGTGACGGTGCAGGCGCCGGTTGGCGGTGGTACGCAAGGTGGCTTGGCTAATGACGCCCAGCGCGCCTAACGACACCCTAGCGGCATTGAACACTTCGGGCTCTTGGTCGGCTGAACAGGCAATGACCTCGCCCCTTGGCGTGACCAGGGTCAAGGCCGTGACATCGCCGTGAATGGCTTTAAGCGCCTTGCCTGTGCCATGGGTGCCAGTGCCCAAGGCGCCACCGAGGGATTGTTTATTGATATCGGGAAGATTGGCCATGGCCCGGCCCTTGGCCGCCAGGGCTGGACCCAGATCACCCAGCCGGGTTCCAGCCCGCACAATGGCCTGATCACCGTCCCAACCAATTATGCCGGCCATCTGGTCCAGGCTCATCATGGTGCCCGCGGTGGTGGCGAGCGCGGTAAAGGAATGCCCCGCCCCGACCACGCGCACCGGGCCGGGTGCAGATTTCAACGCCTGAGCGATCTCGCCCTCACTGGTGGGGGCCAGTCTTTGCTGCGGATAGCAGTATTGAATGCCCGACCAGTTGCGCCATACCGTCCGACCAGCATTATCCGTACTTGCCGGGCCAGCGGGCTCTGGCTTGTCGCGTGTGGCCAGGACGGCCCCGGTGCCCAAGGCGACCAGGCCCGCTCCAGCAGCCGTAAGGGCAGCGCGGCGTGAGATCATCAGGGCTTCTCCGGTTGGTCGGCCATGAAACGGATCAGGGCCTGATGGTCGCTGGGTGTGCAGGTCAAGCACTGGCCGCCCGCGGGCATGGCCTTATAGCCTAAGATCACATGGTCTTGCAGGCTTGCCAAACCCTGTTTCCAGCGGGGGTCCCAGGCCGCGTGATCATGAACGAGCGGCGCGCCGCTCTGGGCATGCGCATGACAGGCCTTGCAGGAGGTTTCATAAAGGCGGGCGAGCCGCACATCCTGTGGCCTAAGTGCCAAGGCCTGTTGTGCGCTCGGCGGCGGCGGAGGGGGCTTGGTGCAGCCAACCACAAGCACTAGAGCCAATAACCACCCTGATTTCCCGCCCATGATCTAAACTCCCCTTGCGGAGAGTTTAGAATGCTGAACCGGCGCTTGAAAAGGCCCGATTAGGGTTTGGGCGTCTCAGGCGCTGACGAGGCGGCCTCGGCGAGCGTTGGCGCGGGCTTGGGTGCAGCGATCACCTCAATCAATGTGTCTGATTTCAGCCAATTCGCCGCTGCGGCCTTGATGTCCTGCGGCTTCAAGGCGCGAAGATCGCTTTCCACGGTTTGGTCGGCTTCAATGATTTTCGGGTCGCGGGCCGATCCGTCCATAATGCCGATCCACCAACCATTGTTTTGGCGGCGGGTTATGCTGGCATCGAGGGTGGGATTGCGCAGGCTATCGAGTTCTGCCTTCCCAAGCTTGCCTGATCGAACCGAAGCGACAACCTCATCCGCAAGGGCTTTCACCCTAACCAAATCTTTTGCTGGAAGGTCGACCAGCAAGGCCAGAGAGCCTTGATCAAACCGATTGGGAAACTGGGCAGCCGCTTGCGTTCTTACCGCATCAAGCTTTTCGGCCCTTAGCCGGTCGACCAGGCGCGTTCTGACCAGTTCACTTACCAAGGCCAAAGACCGGACCTCGATGCGGCGCGAATCCTCAAGCACAAAGGTCGGCCAAACCATTAGCAAGGCGGCCCTATCTTGATTTGAGGGCAGGTCGATTTGGATCTTTCGGCCTGATGGAAAGCTCAGCGGCTTGAAATCGGATCGAACGGTCAAGGCCTCGCGTCGTTTTGGCAGTGCGCCAAGTGTACGCGCAACCAGGGCTATGGCATCGTCCTCTACAAGGCCGCCGACGATCGTCACTTCGAGCCCTTCGGTTTGCATCGGCCCTTTTAGGGCCTTAGCAATATCGCTCATTTGAGTAGCGAGTAGATCACTGTGCGAGGGCACACCCATCCAGCTCCCGGCCCCGAACACGTCGGAAAGGCCAACCAAGACCTTCGAGGTTGGCGCCTCAGTCTCTTTCAACAAGGTGTCGACGATTGCGGGAATTCGGACATTGGCCTCAGGGCGAAAGCCGGGATCGGCTAAAAACGCCGTCATGGTTTCCATTTCCCGGTCTAGGTCTTGCAGGCGCGTGTCTCCAACCATCAAGAAGGAGTCTCTTCCAATGTTTAGGGCCAGGCCCCACTGCTTGCCCTGATTGGCTTTGCGCAACTCATCGAGGCTAAGTTGACCCAAGCCGCCGGGTAAAAGCAGCGATCCACCCAAATTGACCGCTGATCTTAAGGCCGGATCAATCTGTCTCTGGCCGCTGCCAAACCGAACGCGAATATAAGCAAAGCCCTTTTCGTAATCTGTTTGTTTGAAATTTAAGATCACGCCATTGGCAAATTGAACCCTGACAAAATTGGCGGGGGACACAAGCTCGCGACTGACGACGGCGCCCTTGGGTCCAAAATCATCATAGGTCCAGACCACCTTACCGGGCACCTTGGGCGCGCCGGGATCGCCGTTGCTGGCCATATCAAGCCAAGCCGATTTCAGCGCATCGGGGCTGACCGGCTTGTTTGAGATCAGGCTGATCAAGGGACCGCTGCCGGTCCAGCCCTGAACAAAGCCCTGGCTAATCATTTGCGGGGTCAGGCTCGACCAAACAGCATCGGCTAGGCGCTTGTCTTCTTCGGGATGGGTGAAGACCGAGCGATTGGCAATAGACTGCTCAAGACCATTGGCCAGATCTAAGCTGGATCGATCCTTTGCGCCGCTGATCGCCTTATCCTGCTCAGCCTGCTTTTCGGCCCTGATCTGGCTGATTTCTTCGACCAAGACACCGTGACGCTCTAGGCGGGCTAATTCTGTGTTCATGGCCTCGAGGGCAATTTTCCATTGATCTTTAACCGGCATGGCTTGAAGGCAGATCGTCGTTGCGTCCCGCCCTTGGCCCTGGCCTATGCCGACAGATGCAAACGGGGCATTGGCGGTACTGGCAAGACGTCCCAGTCGCGCATTTAGAACGGTAATCCATGCATCGTTCTTGGTTGCGCGCAAACGATTGGCCAGTGTGTCAATCTGGTCTGGCTTGGCCCTAGTGACCTTGCAGATATTGAGCATTGTCGGTGAACCCGGCACGGCCCTCGTCATGACGGTCAGGCCCCGCTCGTCCTGGGCCGGGTTTTGTTTTGCGCGTCCTGGCAGGCGCGAAGCCTTCCAACTGCCAAATTGCGCCTCAATCGCCGCCTTGATTTCGCTGGCTGGGGCATCGCCGACCACGATCAGGTGGGCATTGGCCGGGGCATACCATTTGGCATAATATGTCTGCAGACCAGAAAGGTTCAGCGCTGCGATCTCGGCGGGGGTCGCAACCGGATCTCGGGTCGCGATACGAAGGTTTGGACCAATAAAGTGATTGAGGGCGTCGGCGGTTTCCTTTGGACCACCAAGACTGTCCTTATACTGCTCGGTCAGGCCCTCCCGGCCACGGTCGAGTGTGGCGGGCGTGAGCGTCAAGCCATCGGCGACATCCCGAAACCAGCGCAAACCGAGATCCAACTTGGCCGCGCTAAAATCCTTAAGCTCTAGGGCATAGGTGGTCCCGTTCATGCTGGCATTGGCATTGGACTGACCACCAAAGTTGATCCCTTGGGCCTCAAAACCACTTTTCAGCTTATCATGGGGATAATTGCGGGTCTCTTCGAGGGCCAGTTGCGCCAGGGCCTGGGCCGCGCCGCGCTCAGCATCAGTCTCGTCATACGATCCTGTGCCGATATAAAGCCGAAGCAGAACGGTCTTTTCAGGCCTGGCATTAGGCAAGATGACATAGTGCAGGCCATTGGCCAATTGGCCACGAATAACGGTCGGATCATAAGCAATATCAGAAGCTTGAGCGCCCTTTGCGCCCTGTTTCACCGCAGCTTGTGTCGGGGCGCTAAAGGCTAAGACGAGCACCATACTGGCTAGGCCCGCCATTCCAAACCAGGATTTCCGCGACCTTGTCTTAAATCTAATCACGCCCACGACTCACCACTCCTTGATTGGGTTACCTACATCCGGGCTGCAGATAAAAAAATCAAGGGTGGCAAAAATTTGTCTAATGACCCTAGGGCGCTAAATTTTTGCGATGCGTTTGGCGGCGGTCACAGTGTTTTGCAGCAGGCAGGCGATGGTCATGGGGCCAACGCCGCCAGGAACAGGGGTAATCTGGCCAGCGACCTTGACCGCCTCGTCAAAGGCAACATCGCCAACCACACGGGTCTTGCCCTCGGCCGCGAGGGCAGGGTCGCGGGCTGGGACCCGGTTAATGCCAACATCAATCACGGTCGCGCCGGGCTTTATCCAGTCACCGCGGACCATTTCGGGCCGTCCCACCGCCGCAACCAGAATATCGGCCTGTCGACAAAGAGCAGCTAGGTCGCGGGTGCGCGAATGGGCCATGGTCACGGTGCAATTGGCCTGAAGCAGCAATTGTGCAATCGGCTTGCCGACCAGGTTGGAGCGGCCGATCACGACAGCATGTAGGCCGGTCAGATCGCCCAGGGCGTCCTTGAGCAATAACATCGACCCCAAGGGCGTGCAGGGGGTTAGGGCCGGTTGGTTGGTGGCCAAAAGACCGGCATTGACCACATGCAAGCCATCGACATCCTTGGCCGGATCAATCGCCGCAATCACAGCATCAGAGTCAAAGCTATCGGGCAGAGGCAGTTGGACCAGAATGCCGTGAATCGTCGCATCCGCGTTTAGCGCCTCGACTAGGGCAACCAACTCGGCTTGAGGCGTGGTGGCGCTGAGGCGATGGGTGACCGACAGCATGCCGCAGGCCTCGGTCTGAAGGCCCTTATTGCGCACATAGATCTGGCTGGCAGGGTCTTCACCGACCAAGATGACGGCAAGGCCGGGGGTCAGGCCATGATCGCGTTTGAGGGCGGCGACCTCTTGGGTCAGCCTGCCGCGCAAACTGTCTGCAAACGCCTTGCCATCAATCCGTTGAGCCTCAGTCATTGGGTGTCCCATACCTTCGATTATGCGCCCTCCCTTGGGCTAATCCGGCCGCAAATGCAATGATTCCGCGGCAAAACCCGGCATGGCGCACGAAAAACAGGGACTCGACCACTGGCCGTTTAATATGGCAGTCTAAATGCAAATTTTAGGGTCGGCGCAAGACTGGCCAAGGGCGCGAAAGGGCAAACTCATGACCGATGGATTGATGCGACTTTATGGGGCCTTGGGGTCGCCCTATTCCATGAAGATACGCGCCATATTGCGTTATCGCCGCCTGCCGCATCTTTGGGTCCAGATGCGCATGGACTCGCCCAATGTGTTTGCCAAGGTCAAGGCCCCGGTAATCCCGGTGCTGGAATATGCCGATGGCACGGCCATGAACGATTCCACCCCGCTCTTGTATGAACTGGAACAGCGCTTTCCCGATCATCGCTCGATCGTGCCCACTGACGAGGCTCAGGCGTTTTTGGCGTTTCTACTCGAAGACATGGCCGATGAATGGGCAACCAAGCTGATGTTCCATCATCGCTGGTACCTTAACCGCGATCAGGACCAGTGCAGCCATTGGATCATATTTGATCGCATGATGGGGCAGGGCAAGGCCGCGGTTGAGGCGACGGCTAAAGCGTTTCGTGATCGCCAGGTCGGCCGCATGGCCCTGGTTGGGTGCACACCGCAAAATGCGCCCCTGATCGAGGAAACGGGTCGCCAAATTTATGCCCTATTGAATGACCAGATCCCGCAAATCCCCTTCTTGTTCGGTACTCGCCCGTCCTTGGCCGATTTTTCTTGGTATGGCCAGCTCAGCCAAAACGCTGTTGATCCTACGGCTGCCGACCTGATGCGCGACACCGCCCCCTATCTGTTTCGCTGGATGCTGAATATTGACGATCTTAGCGGCTGGGAGGGCGGTGAATGGCAAGACCCCGACCTTGCCCCCACCCCGGCGGCCATGGGCCTGCTTAAGCTGGCGGGCTCGGTCTATTTCCCGTTCTTGCAGGCCAATGAACAGGCCATTGCCCGGGGCGAGGAGACGTTTAGCTTCAAGGCGCTGGGCCATGATTACAGCCAAGCTGTGTTCAAATACCAGGTCAAGTGCCTGACCGCCCTGCGCCAGGCCTATGACGCCCTGTCGGCGGCCGCCAAGGCCAAGGTCGATCCAGTGGCAACGGCTTGCGGATTTTTGGACGCGCTTAAAACCGCCCCAGCCGCTTAGGGCCCTTGCTCCCCGGGGCGGGGCGGGATATAGACCCATCCCTTCTTGAGGAAGGACGCATAGCTCAGCGGGAGAGCACTGCCTTCACACGGCAGGGGTCGTAGGTTCAATCCCTACTGCGTCCACCATTCTTTCCAATAGATAGACATTTTGGCCAGGCAAAGGCTTGGCCCGAGTTAGTACCGCACTCACTGGCGGTATGAGGGCTGGATCTTGCCCGCAAGGGCGTACGGAAAGCTTAATGTTATCTGAGATTGATGCTGTGATTACCTGGGTCGATGGTGCCCAGCCCGCCCACCTAAAAAAACGTATGCACTATATGGCCGCCGCTGAGACGCCACTGCACGGCAATGCCATTAACCCGCATCGCTGGGCCGATAGTGACGAGCTGAGCTATTGCCTAAGAGCCATTGAGCGCAATGCCCCCTGGATCCGCCGCGTCTGGATCATTACTGACGACCAAGCGCCGCAATTGCCAGACCTATCACCCGCCTTTCGGGCCAAGATCAGCATGATCGATCATTACGAGATTTTTGCTGGCCACGAGCACGTCTTGCCGACCTTTAACTCGCTCAGCATCGAAACCATGCTCTGGCGGATCAAGGGGCTGGCCGAGCGGTTTTTGTATTTCAATGACGATGTGTTTGTCACGCGCCCGGTCCAGCCGAGCGATTTTTTCAACGATACAGGGCCTGTCCTGCGCGGGCACTGGGCCGATTATAGCGAACTGGCCGATTGCCCGATCAAGCGGCGCGAACTGGCCCTACTCAATCATTTCAACCAGATCAAGTCGGCGACAATGTCGGGCTATAGCGCCGACAAGATTTTCCTAAGCGCCCATGTCGTCCACCCCATGAAGAAATCAGTCATGGCGGCGCTCTTTGCCGAACACAGCGGTGCCTTTTTGGAAAACATTACCCACCGTTTTCGCTGCACCGGACAATTCCTGCCACAAAGCCTGCATAATCACGCCTGTATCCGCGATGGCAGCGCCACCCTGTTAGAGGCGCAAGACTATCTGCACCTAGCCGCCGGTATGTTCGAAGACCAGACCCTAGATCAGGTCCAAGCCGAAATGCGCACCGCCGCCAGCCCGGCGATCAAGTTTCTCTGCATCAATGATTTGCCCGAACTCGAGCAACACATTGCCAATGCCCGCGCCTGGATTGAACAGACGATTGGGGTGGGGGGCCAGCTTGGAGCCTTGCCAAGTCCATCCCTCCGTTTTTGACGGTCTCAGCCGTCCTATCCTGTCGCCATAGCCTCGCCGCCATAAAGTGTGCACAATAGTTCAACCACCTGAACGGCGGCGGGGTCGGCCATGCGGTAATAGATGGTTTGAGCGGCGCGGCGGGTAGCGACCAGACCTTCGGCGCGCATCTTGCCAAGGTGTTGCGAGGTAGCGGCCTGATTCATACCTAGATGGCTGGCGAGTTCGCCGACCGAGCACTCGCCCTCGCTCAAGCGGCACAGAATGATCAGCCTTTGCTCACTGGCCAAGAGTTTCATCAGGCGGGCGGCCTTGTGGGCGCTGGCCTCTAGGGCGGCCCTATCCTGTGGCGTAGCATTCATGGGGTCTGATTCTGTAAGCTGCGTGGCTGATCATCCCTTAGAACCACATAAATGGCCGGTATGACCAGTACGGTTAGCAGGGTCGAGGAGGCTAGGCCAAACAGCAAGGATATGGCTAGGCCCTGAAAGATCGGATCGAACAGGATAACGCTGGCGCCGATCATGGCCGCAATGGCGGTCAGGACAATGGGCTTAAAGCGGATTGCCCCAGCCTCAAGCAGCACCTCGCGCAAGGGTTTTCCTGCGCCTTGGCTATGGCGGATAAAGTCGACCAACAGGATGGAATTGCGCACAATAATTCCGGCTAGGGCGATAAAGCCGATCATGGATGTGGCGGTAAACGGCGCGCCAAACAGAACATGACCGATCACAATCCCGACCAAGGTCAGGGGGATGGGCGTCAATATGACTAGAGGTAGGGCAAAGCTCTTAAACTGGGCCACCACCAAGACATAAATCGCCAATATGGCTACGGCAAAGGCGGCACCCATATCGCGGAAGGTCACCCAGGTGATTTCCCATTCGCCGTCCCACAAGATGCTGGCATGGCTTTCATCTGTTGGCTGGGCGTGCATGCGGATGTCCGGCACATGGCCGCCGGGCCAGTCAGCCGCTTTCAGCGCCTTGTCGACGGCCAGCATGCCATAGATCGGGGCCTCATACTGACCGGCCAACTCGGCCATGATCATATCGGCATCGCGCCCATCGCGGCGGAATATATGGGTTGAACCGGGCTCACGCTGGGCGGTCACGACCTCGCCTAGCGAGACCAACCGCGCACCGGCCCGGCCTTGCGAGGCCGCAACCGGCAGGCTGGACAGAGTCTGGCCCCAGACGCGCTGGGACTGGGGCAGACGCACGGCGATTTCGAGCGGGTCACGGCCCTCGCCGCCATAGGCATAGCCGACAACCGTCCCGCCCATGGCCGCGCCAAGCGAGTCCAGTACTTCCTTGTTGGAAACCTTCAAATACTCCATCCGCTCACGGTCTGGGGTCAGACGCAAACCTGGGCGCGGTGTGCCATAGCTGTCATCGACATCGACAATAAAGGGCACAGACTTAAACGCCGCCTTGACCCGCTCGGCTGTATAGCGCCGGGTGTTGGCATCGGGCCCATAGATCTCGGCTAGCAGGGTGGACATGACGGGCGGACCGGGCGGGGCCTCGACCACCTTGATGCTGGCCCCCACGGGCAGGGCCAACTTGGTGAGCTTTTGGCGCAGATCAAGGGCAATGACGTGACTGGTGCGCTTGCGCTCGGATTTTGCGGCGAGCGTGATTGAAACATCGCCCTGTTCGGGCGCGCGGCGCAGATAATAGTGGCGCACCAGACCATTGAAATTAAACGGCGAGGCCCCGCCCGCGACCGCGTCAATCGCTAGGGTTTCGGGCAAGGCCTGCGCAATGGCGGCGGCCTCGGTCAGGGTGCGGCGGGTGGTCTCCAGAGTAGTGCCTTCGGGCATGTCGAGCACCAGTTGTAGCTCGGACTTATTGTCGAACGGCAAGAGCTTGACCGTCACCGTCTTGGTCGCAAACAGGGTGCAGGCCAGTACGGTTGCCACGCCCACTGCTATCAAGAAGGTCCAGGCGCGCCTACGCGTGGCTATGACGGGCCAAGCTAGGCGGCGATAAAGCGCGCCCAATCGGTCTGGACCGTGGCTGGCGTGACCGTGGGCCTGGCCATCGCTCAAGGTCTGGCGGGCAAAGCGGATCATCAGCCAGGGGGCAAGTATCACAGCGACAAAGAAGGAGAAGATCATGGCCGCCGAGGCATTGACCGGGATCGGCGCCATATAGGGGCCCATCAAGCCCGAGACAAACAGCATGGGCAACAGGGCTGCAACCACGGTCATGGTCGCAACGACCGTGGGATTGCCGACCTCAGCCACGGCCTCAATCGCGGCCTGCTGGCGCGAGCGCCCGTCCGCCATCGCCCAATGGCGGGCGATATTTTCGATCATGACAATGGCATCATCGACCAGAATGCCGATGGAGAAGATCAGGGCAAACAGACTGACCCGATTAATGGTGTAGCCCATCAGCTTAGACGCAAACAGGGTCAGCAATATGGTGGTTGGAATGACCACAGCGGTGACGGCCGCCTCGCGCCAGCCGATCGTCAGGCCAATCAGGGCAACAATAGTGATTGTGGCCAAGGCCAGATGGAACAGAAGCTCATTGGCCTTTTCATTGGCAGATTCGCCATAATCGCGGGTGACAGAGACCTGGATATCGCGCGGGATCAGGCTGCCTTTCAGGGCCTCGACCCTAGCCATGACGGCGCGGGAGACGATGACGGCATTGGCGCCCTTTCGCTTGGCAATCGCCAGATTAACCGATGGGGCTGTGGCCCAACCCGTGCCAATCCGGGCTGTGTGCCAGGCCTGGGTTTGATCTTGACGCGGGGCCTGAACGATATTGGCAACATCGCGTACATAGACCGGATGTCCCAGGACCGATGGCAGGGCCAATTGGCCGACATCCTGGGCTGAGCCAAGGGTGCGTCCCGCCGTAACCGCGACGGATGCCCCATCATTGCGCACCAGGCCGCCCGGAAAGCTGCGGCCAGCCTGGCGCACGGTCTCAACCAGTGTGCCGACCGAGACACCGTGCAGGGCCAGCCTTGCAGGGTCCGGCTCGATGCGGATTTCGTCGGGCCTGCCCCCGACCAGAAAGGTCAGGCCAACATCATCGACCTTGGCCACCTCGGTGCGAAGCTTGCCCGCCAATGAATAGAGGGCCTGATCGGTCCAGTGGCCGGCCGCCCCGGGTCTGGGCGACAGGGTCAGGACCACGGCAGGAACGTCATTTATGCCGCGCGCAACAATTAGCGGCTCGGCAATTCCGGCCGGGATGCGATCATAATTGGCGCGGATCTTTTCATTGATCCGCACCACGGCATTGTCGGGGTCGACGCCGACCTTGAACCTTGCTGTGACCATGACCTGATCATCATCGGCAAATGTATAGACGTGCTCGACACCATTAATGCTCTTGACGATGGTCTCAAGCGGCTTGCCGATCAGTTCGACCGCATCGGCTGCTTTCAGGCCGGGTGCTGCGACCTGGATATCGATCATGGGCACGCTGATCTGTGGCTCTTCTTCGCGCGGTATGGTGACAGCGGCCAGCAGACCTATGGCCAAGGCCGCGATCAGCAAAAGCGGCGTGAGCGGCGAGCCAATGGTTGCCGCGGTCAAGCGGCCCGACAGGCCCAGCTTCATTGGGCCGCCTCCACGGGCAGGACCCGATCGCCCGGAGCAAGGCCCGACAGGATCTCGACCTGGCCGGGCAGTCCCGTTGGCGCGGTCTGGACGGTGACGTCTGAGGCCTTGGCGTCCTTGGCCAGCACCCGGACAAAATCTAGACCATACCGGTTGGCGATATAGGCGCGGGGCAGGGTGATGGCCCGGCGCTCGCCAATCCTGACCAAGGCCCGCACGCTTTGCCCAGCTAGGTCTGAAGCCAGGCCCGATGCTGCAATATCGGCGCGCACCTGGCCGTCCGTGACCGAAGGATAGACTTGCAAGATACGGCCCTCGACTGGCGACGCGCCATTGGGCTCCAGCATCACTAGGGCCCCGGTTTTCAGGCTTGCGGCCTGGGCCTCGGGCAGATCTAGCCGCACAATCATAGGCCCGGCTGTGATCTCGACAATGGTTTGCCCGGCCATGACCACGGTCCCGACGGGTACGGGCGCATGCAGTACCTTGCCATTCGCGGGGGCTAGGACCGCGCCCTGACGACCCAGTTCCGCGCCTGACGCGGCTTGGGCTTTTGCGGCAGCGAGGTTGGCGCGGGCCGCCTTGGCGACGGCCAGCGACTGATCCAGCCGCGCCTTGGCATAGATGCCGCTATTATACAGGGTCTGGATACGGGCCAGATCGGCCTCGGCGTGCGCAAGCTCAGCCTCCACCGCGCGGGTCTGGGCATTGAGCGCCTCCGTTTGATAGATCAGGCGGTCGTCACGCACTTCCCCCAGCACCTCTCCGCGCTCAACCGTATCGCCCTCCTTGACGTTGAGGCGCACCAGTGTGCCGCTAATCCGCGCCTTAGCCAGACCTTCGTCGCGTGAGGTGATGATGGCCGAGACCGGCTTGAAATCCGCCAAGGACTGGATCTGAACCGTTAGGCCGACAGGCTTGGTAATCGGGGCGGGGGAAGGGACCTTGACCTTGCCATCATTGCAACCGGTCAATAGGCCAAGACCCATAATGAGGACGATCAAAGCGGGCATTCTGGCCATCGGCATCATGTCTCTCACATCTTGTAATTTTTTATATTCGCATATTCGCAAATATGATACTAATCGCCCATGGTCAAGGCCATCGGGCTTGGCAGTCCATATTCACCGCTGATGGACCCCGCGCCTTGATCAAGCTTAGGCACCTGCGTGAGCCATTGTCATAGAGTGGGTCGGGTTTGGCCCTGAATGAGGAGAGACACGATGACCATAGACCGCGCTGTTCTGGCCTTTGCTGGATTGGTTGTTTTGACCGGTGTCTTGCTAGCCTATTTTGTTCACCCTTACTGGATGGCCCTGTCGGCGTTTGCGGGAGCCAATATGTTGCAATCGGCCTTTACCGGCTTTTGCCCGGCCGCCATGGTCTTCAAAAAGCTGGGCGTTCGGCCGGGCACTGCGTTTCGCTAAGATTTTAAGGCGGGTGTTTGGCAGGTCTTGCCGCGGCAACCTATTCGCGCCATTTGCTACCTATGACAAAGACCGCAAACACCCTCACCGATCGCGCAGGGCTTGCCGCGCTTGAGCTTGCCCATGACCGGCCATGGTCGCAGATCAGCTTGCTCGATATTGCCGCCAAGGCGGAAATTGGGTTTGCAGAGCTGTTTGGCATGGCCAGCAGCAAGCGCGCCGTCATGGATCTGGTCTCGGCTGGGTTTGATCAGGCGGCTATGGCAACGGCACAGTCTAGCCAAACCGACCTGCATGATCGATTGTTTGATGCGGTCATGGCCAGGATTGAGGCCATGGAGCCGCACCGCACGGCCTTGATCGCCATTGCCGCCGATGAGGGGCCAGCCGCCATGGCACCGCGCATTGCCCGCACCGCCCGCGCCTTGCTAGAGACCGCAGGCCTCGATACAGGCGGTCTGAAGGGCGCGGCGCGCCTTGCGGCCATGAGCCTGGTCTGGGGCCGGGTGATCCAGGTCTGGCGCGATGATGAGGGCGCGCTTAACCGCACCATGGCCGAGATCGACCAACGCTTGAAAGACATGCGCCGTCAATTGGCTAGGCTTGGGGCAGGCTTTTAGGCTGGACTATTGACCCCAAACACCCGGTCAAAAATCGTATCGACGTGTTTGAAGTGATAGCTCAGGTCAAACAGGTCTTCCAGTTCGGCATCGCTCAGATGCGGGCGCACGTCTGGATCGGCCTTGAGCAGGTCCAGGAACTTGGCCTCGCCGCGCCAGACCTTCATGGATGCGCCCTGCACAGCGGCATAGGCGACCTCTCGGCCAATGCCCTTTTGCGTCAAGGCCAGCATGACGCGCTGTGAATGCACCAGACCGCCGAGCCGGTCGAGATTCTTGATCATATTTTCGGGATAGATCACCAACCGCTCCATCACACCGGCTAGGCGGCGCAGGGCAAAGTCCAGATGGATGGTGGCATCGGGGGCTATGCCGCGCTCGACACTGGAATGGCTGATATCGCGCTCATGCCATAGGGCGACATTTTCCAAGGCGGGTATGACGGCAGAGCGTACCAGACGCGCAAGACCGGTCAGGTTTTCCGTTAGGATCGGATTGCGCTTATGCGGCATGGCGGATGAGCCCTTTTGGCCCGGATCAAACGGCTCTTCGGCCTCCAGCACCTCGGTGCGTTGCAGGTGGCGGATCTCTGTGGCCAGACGCTCGACCGAGGAGGCGACCACGGCGAGGGCGGCAAAAAACGCGGCGTGGCGATCGCGCGGAATGACCTGGGTTGAGACCGGCTCAATGCTTAGGCCCATCTTCTCGGCGACATGGGCCTCGACGCGGGGGTCGACATTGGCAAATGTGCCAACAGCACCCGATATGGCGCAGGTGGCGATTTCGAACCGGGCCATGGCCAGACGCTCCTTGGCGCGCTGGAACTCGGCATAGTGCCCGGCCAGCTTTAGGCCAAAGGTTGTCGGCTCGGCATGGATACCGTGGCTGCGGCCGACTGTCGGGGTGAACTTGTGCTCCAAGGCGCGGCGCTTGAGCGCGGCCAGCACCATATCGACATCGGCAATTAGCATATCGCTGGCGCGGCTAAGCTGGACCGCTAGGCAGGTATCGAGCACATCCGATGAGGTCATGCCCTGGTGCAGGAAGCGCGCCTCGGGCCCAACCACTTCGGAGACATGGGTCAGAAAGGCGATGACATCGTGTTTGACCACGCGCTCAATCTCGTCAATGCGGTCGGCATTCCAGACCACATTGCGCCCCTTTTCCCAGATCGCTTGGGCGGCGTCCTTGGGGATGACGCCAAGCTCGGCCATGGCATCGGCGGCATGGGCCTCGATCTCGAACCAGATGCTGTACTTGGTCTCGGGCGACCAAAGGTCGGCGCATTCGGGGCGGGAATAACGAGGGATCATGATCAAGGGTCCGATGGGGGGTGTGTTCAGCGCGGTGGGTGCTTGGATGCGAACGGTATGGCCCTGATGTCAAGGCTTTGGATCGCAAGTTTGGCATCAATCGCGTGAAAACAGCCCCCTTGGTCTTATTCGCCGGCTGCGGCGCGTTTCAGGTCCGCGGCCAGGGTACGTGAGCCAAGCAGATAGTGCAGGGCGGCCCAGGCATAGATCAGTATGGTTACAAGCATGCCATAGCGGGTCCCAACGGCGCCTGCGCTCTTGCAGGCGGCGCCAAGCTCTAGGCTGGCCCCAACGGCCGCCTTACCCCCCGGACACATGGCCAAGAAGTCGCCAAGGCCATGGGCGGCAAACAGGTGCTGGGTAAACAGGTCAATGACAAAGCCGGTAAACGGAGGGCCAAAGCCTAGCGCAATCAGGTTTAGGACAAAGAACAAGACCGCGGTTGCCGTGGCCCGCATGCGTGGCTCGACCAGATTATGCATGACCCCAAACGTGGGGCCCAGATAGGTGTAATGGAATATGCCCGGCAACAGCAGGAGGGCTGCAGCGACTGTCCAGTTTGGATTGGAATAGACTGCCAGATAGAGCGGCATGGCAATGGCCAGACCAATGGCCGGAACCAGAGCATACCATTTGCCATCGCGCTTACCGACCCAGTCGGTCAGAAAGCCGCCGATCAGTGTGCCCGCTCCGGTCGAGATCCCGCCAATCAGGCCATAGATTAGGCCAACCTGGGTATAGCTGAGATCAAAATTGCGGATGAAATAGGGTTGGGCGAAGAAGCCGGACCCATAGCTGGCAAACGAGGCCAGAGTGACACCGGCCGTCATATGCCTAAAGGAGGCGCTTCGAAACAGGCGCTTGGTTACGGCGATCAAGGACGGGGCCTCGCCCTGCATGGTCGCTTCGGCCACGCCGCCGGCTTCTTCGGAATAGCCGCGGGGTGGCTCCTTGATCACCAGCTTGACGATTAGGGCAATAATCAGGCCCGGCGCGCCAACAATGAAGAAGGCAATGCGCCAGCCCATATGCTGAACCAGCCAGCCGCCGGCGACCGCGCCAATCATGGTGCCAAGCGGAATACCGAACGAATACACCGCTAGGGCTGAGGCCCTTTGCTTGGGCGGATAATAGTCGGAAATCAAAGAATGGGCAGGCGGCGAACAGCCCGCCTCACCAATCCCGACCCCGACCCGAAACAGCAAGAGTTGCAGGAAATTGGTTGCCGTACCGCAAAGGGCGGTAAAGCCAGACCAGATCACCAGACAGATGGTGATGATGTTTACCCGGCTCTTTTTCTCGGCCAATCGCGCAATGGGAATGCCAAGCGCGGTATAGAGTAGGGCAAAGGCCATGCCGCCGAGGACGCCCAATTGCCAGTCCGCAATATTCAGATCGACTTTAATGGCTTGTCCAAGGGTGCCGATAATCGTGCGATCGATAAAGTTACTGGTATAAACCATGACCAATATGGCCAGGACACTAGCGCGATAAGTGTTTGAAAAAATGGGTCTTGATGGTGTTTTCAGGTCGCCTTTGGCGGTGGCCTCAGTCATGAACGCTTCCCTCTAGGTCGGTCTTTTTGTTATTGATTGCAGTCTAGACGCAGTTTGTATCGGCGCACCAGCAAGAACGGGTCGGTTTATGGAAATCGTTATTGGCACAAAAAATTGGTCGAGTTGGTCATTGCGCCCTTGGCTTGCCTTAAAACGCGCGGGCGTGAGCTTTACCGAGACCCTTGTGCCCCTGCGCTGGGAGGGTACCAGCGAGGCGATTGGCCAGCACTCGCCGTCGGGCCGGGTGCCGGTGCTGAAGGATAATGGTCTGACCCTTTGGGATTCTTTGGCAATTTGCGAATATCTGGCCGAGCGGTTTCCGGCCCTGCACTTATGGCCCGCTGACCCCCTGGCTAGGGCCTTGGCGCGCTGTGCTGCGGCTGAAATGCATTCGGGCTTTGTGGCCTTGCGCAAGGAATGCCCCATGGAGATTGATGCCAAGCGGACCGTGGATCTTAGTGCCGATGCCCAGGCCGATATTCGCCGGATTGTCAGTCTTTGGCTGCAATTGCGTCGCCAGTATCAAGTGACCGGCCCGTTCCTGCTTGGCACCTGGTCAATTGCGGACGCGTTTTACACGCCCGTCGCGACGCGGTTTCGCACGTTTGGCATTGATCTGGCCGAGTTTGGCGATGACGGGCTTGCGGCTGCTTACAGCCAGACCCTGCTCAGCACGCCGGAATTTCTCGAATGGGAAGCGGCGGTATAGGACGCCTTCCCCTGTCGAGGGGAAGGCGGTCTGGATCAAACCGGATCGTAGGGGAAGACTGAGGCGGTGGCGCCAAGATCGGTAAAGCTGGCGGCCATGGATGGGACGGCCTGTTCCAGGATGGTTGCCGGGCTCCAGCCCTCTATGCGCGAGACGGACCGGACGGGGCGGGGTTGGTCAAACAGGACAATCTCATTGCCGCGCACAGCGAACACCTGGCCAGACACCGCATGAGCCTCGGGTGAGGCCAGGGCGACGGCCAATTGCGCCACCTGATCGGCACGCATGCCATTCTTCATCCGCTCCACCCGGGCTGCTGAGGCCTCGTCCTTGACCGGGATGGTCGCAATCATGCGGGTCCAGGCAAAGGGCGCGATAATGTTGGAGCGCACTGACTTGATTGCGCCCTCCATGGCGATGATGCGCGATAGGCCCATAACGCCTAGCTTAGCGGCGGCATAATTGGCCTGGCCGATATTGCCGATCAGGCCAGAGGTTGAGGTGAACAGGACATAAGAGCCTTCGCCCTGATTGCGGAAATGCTCGACCGTGGCGCGGGTGACATTATAAGCACCGCGCAAATGCACCTCGATCACAGCGTCCCAGTCTTCATCGGGCATCTTGTGAAACATACCGTCGCGCAAGATCCCGGCGGGATTGACCACCGAATGCAGGCCGCCAAAGGTGTCCATGGCTTGTTCGACCATGGCCTTGACGCCATTCATGGCGCTGACGCTATCGGAATTGGAGACGGCCTGACCGCCCATGGCGCGGATCTCAGCGGCAACCTCTTCGGCAGGGCCAGCAGAGCCTAGGTCACCACCGCCGACGGATGCGCCCAGATCATTGACCACGACGCTGGCCCCTTCCTTGGCCGCGAGCAGCGCACATTCCCGGCCAATGCCGCGGCCGCCGCCGGTTACCAAGACCACCTTGCCCTGAAGTACACCCATTATCCTGCTCCTGAGGTTTTTGTTGTTCTGCCCTTAACTAGGCGAGACGATCGGCCTTGCGCAAGTCTGGGAACAGGCTTGCCCAGATTCCGGTGACCGCCAAGGCCCCAATGCCGCCAAATACGGCTGCTCCAACCGCCCCCAAAAGGCGGGCCGCAAGCCCACTCTCAAACTCGCCCAATTCATTAGAGGCCCCGATAAACAGACCAGACACGGCCGAAACCCGGCCGCGCATGGTGTCGGGCGTGACGATCTGGACCAGGGTCTGACGCACATAGACCGAGATCATATCCGCCGCGCCCAGTACGGCCAGCGCCGCTACCGACAGCCAAAGCAGCTTTGAAAGGCCAAACACGATGGTGGCTAGGCCAAAGACGGCCACAGCGCTGAACATATAAAGGCCTGCGCGCCTGCGAATGGTGACAAAGGCCAAGAGGATGGCCATGCTCGATGCGCCTATGGCCGGGGCGGCTTTCAAAATGCCAAAGCCGGACGCGCCGACATGCAAGATGTCGCGCGCATAGACGGGCAAGAGGGCGGTGGCCCCGCCCAGCAGAACCGCAAACAGGTCTAGCGAGATCGCGCCCAGCACGATCTTATTGGTCCAGACATAGGATAGGCCCTCAAGGATCAGTTCCTTGCGCGAACCGGGCTGGACCTTGGGCTGGGTATCGGCGCGAATGCATAAAAGCAGGACCACGGCCAAGGCATAGAGGCCTAGGGCTGCGCCATAGGCCGTGGCGGCCGAAAACGCGCACAAAATGCCGCCAAGGGCTGGCCCCACGATCGAGGCGCTTTGCCAGGCCAGCGAGTTCCAAGCGATCGCCTTGGGCAGGAGTTCTCTTGGCACCAGCATGGGCCCCATGGCGCCGCTGGCCGGCGAGAAAAAGGCGCGCGCGCCGCCAAACACCAGGGCCATGGCAATGATCGGCCAAAGGGCAGGGTGGCCGTCTCTCGCCAGTAGGAACAGGCCCCCCGCGCAGGCAATCTCGACCACCAGGGCCGCGATCATGATCAGCCGCCGGTCGTGCCGATCTGCCGCCTCGCCCGCAAACAGGGTCAGGCTGAGCAAGGCCACGAACTGGGCTAGGCCAATCATGCCGACAATAAAGGCCGCCTCGCTAATGCCAACGCTTTGACGGGCCAGGGCATAGACCTGCCAGGCAATGGCCACGGCCTGGACCTGTACGGCTAGGACATCGACAAATTTGGCTGTCCAAAACAGGACAAAGGCCTTTTGGCTAATCAAGGCGGCTGTAGCGTCCGAAGCGGGCGCAGCGGCGTTTTCAAGTTCATTGGAATGGGTCATCAGGCCGTTAGCATGGACCGGACACGCGCCGGTTACAAATGCCTGCGGCCCGTGATGGGAGATTTTTTCGCCTCGCCTGCGGTTTTGTTTTGATTGATGGCGAGGTCTGGGCCATTGGTCTCGCCGAAAATAATCGCGCCAGACCTAGCGGCGCCGTAGGATCGGTAAACAAGACAGATATGATCCAGCTTGCGGACGCGGTTCGCTTTCCCGCTACCGCCGCCCAGTTGCGGCCTGAAAGACCAGCCGATCAGGCGGGCATAGACGCCTTGGTGGCGCGCGCATTTGGGCCGGGGCGCCTTGCCAAGACGGCGGAGCGCCTGCGCGAAGGCAATCGCCCGATCATGGACCTTTCATTTGTCGCCGAACAGGATGGGCAATTGGTGGGTTGCGTCCGGCTTTGGCCCATCCAAATCGGCGATGCGCGCTTGGTGTTTCTTGGTCCTTTTGCGGTCGATGCGTCCCAGCGCAGTCTTGGTCTTGGGGCGCGCTTGATCCATGCGGCCTGCGAGGCGGCGGCCAAGGCGGGCGAGGATGCGGTATTGCTGGTCGGTGACCTGGCCTATTTTTCCAAATTTGGGTTTGAGGCGGTGGACCCCGCAAAGGTGACCTTGCCCGGGCCTGTCGATACGCGGCGGGTCTTGATCAAGCCGCTTGTCGGGGGTTTTCCGCCTTATGCGGGCCAGGTACAGCCATGCTAACGGGTGCCTGCCTGTGATTGACCGAGTATCTAGGATAGTGTTTTTAAGGCGCTAGGGAATTTGGGGGGGCAGGGTCACATGCTGCATCGTCTGGCGGGCGAGGACCCGACGGTGGTTGCCGAGCCGCCGAACAATATTGTCTCAGGAACCCCCCTGACCCGGACTTTGAACGGTTATGAGAGCAGCGATGGCCTAACCTTTTGTGGCACATGGATGGCTACGGTCGGGGCTTGGCGCGTAAGCTATGACGAGTGGGAGCATTGCCACATCCTGTCTGGCCGCATGAGCTTGACCCCCGACGGTGGCGCGCCGACCTTGTTTGGCCCGGGCGACAGTTTTGTCATCGAGCCCGGCTTTAACGGCGTTTGGACCGTGATTGAAGACATGGCCAAGACCTATGTCATACGCTTGCCGGAGCCCGCCGCGCATGGCTGAGGGGATCATACCGCCGCTTGGGATCATCGAAGGCTATTATGGCAAGCCTTGGTCGTTTGCCGCACGCGAAGCGGTACTGAAGCGGCTAGCACCCGCGGGGTATAGCTTTTTTCACTATGCGCCCAAGGCAGATAGCTATCTGCGTCGCCAGTGGCGCGAGGATATGCCGGTTAGCCATACCCAGGACCTGGCCGTGTTTGCCTGGCAGTGTCGTCATCACCAGGTTCGGTTTGGGGTCGGGCTTAGCCCCTATGGCGCGCATCTGGACTTTGAGCCTGAGGCCAAGGATCAATTAAGGCGCAAGCTAGACCAGATTAACGGCGTCGATATTGATGACCTGGCCATATTGTTTGACGATATGCGCGGCGACTTGCCCGATCTTGCCCAGCGTCAGTCTGAGATTGTCGCCTTTTGCGCTGATCACACGCGCGCCACCCAGATCTATGTCTGTCCTAGTTATTACACTGATGATCCGGTGCTTGACCGGGTGTTTGGTGACCGGCCGCGCGATTATCTTGAGGACCTAGGCCGCCTATTGGACCGACAAATCCAGATCTATTGGACGGGCGAAGAGGTTTGCGCGCGCGAAATATCGCCGGGCCACCTGAAGGATGTTAGCCAAAGACTGGGGCGCAAGGTCTGTCTTTGGGACAATTATCCGGTCAATGACAGCCCGCGTATGGCCGATCACCTGCACCTTGGTGCCTTTACCGGCCGGCCCGCCGCCAATGGCGCCTATCTGACCGGCCACGCCATTAATCCCGCCCTGCAGCCTATTCTGTCCTGCATCCCGGCCCTGACCTTGGTCGAGGCCTATGCCAAGGGGCCAGACTATCGCTATGGCCAGGCGTTTGAGCATGCTCTTGTTCAGACGGTCGATCCAGCCTTGGCCGCCCGCTTGCGCAAGGACTTTAACAGCCTGACCGCAGACGGCCTGTCCCGCCTCGACAGCGCTGCCCGGGACCGCCTACGTGGCCGTTATGCCGATCTCGACCACCCCGCCGCCCGCGAAATCTTGGCCTGGCTGGCGGGCGAGTATCAAACCAGCCTTGAGGCCATTATGGCGCAATAGGGAGGGGCTAATCTGCATCCATCTTTAGTGCTGCAATAAATGCTTCTTGCGGGATTTCGACCTTTCCGAACTGACGCATCTTTTTCTTGCCCTCCTTTTGCTTGTCGAGCAGTTTGCGTTTGCGCGACAGGTCGCCGCCATAGCATTTGGCGGTCACGTCCTTGCGCAGGGCGCGGACGGTTTCGCGGGCAATAATGCGTCCACCGATGGCAGCCTGGATCGGGATGACGAACAGGTGCTGAGGGATCAGGTCCTTCATCTTCTCGCACATGCCGCGGCCACGCTGCTCGGCCCGGTCACGGTGCACCAGCATGGACAGGGCATCCACCGGCTCAGCATTGACCAGGATCGACATCTTGACCAGATCACCGGTGCGGTAATCCTCGATCTGATAATCAAAGCTAGCATAGCCCTTGGAGATGGATTTTAGCCGGTCGTAAAAATCGAACACCACCTCGTTCAGGGGCAGATCATAGACCAGCATGGCGCGGGTGCCGACATAGGACAGTTCACGCTGTTGGCCGCGCCGGTCCTGGCACAGCTTGATCACCGAGCCGAGATATTCATCTGGCGTGAATATGGTGGCCTTGATCCAGGGCTCGGCAATCGAGGCGATCTTGACCGGGTCGGGCATGTCGGCGGGATTATGCAGCTCGACCACGTCACCATTCAACAGGCTGATCTTATAGATCACGCTTGGCGCGGTGGCGATCAGGTCAAGATTGAACTCGCGCTGCAAGCGCTCCTGGATGATTTCCAGATGCAGCAGCCCTAAGAACCCGCAGCGAAAGCCAAAGCCAAGCGCCGCTGAGGTTTCCATCTCGAAGGTAAAGCTAGCATCATTGAGCCGCAGGCGGCCAACAGCGGCGCGTAGATCCTCAAAATCGGCCGCATCGACGGGAAACAGGCCGCAGAACACAACCGGCTGCACTTCTTTAAAGCCAATTAGGGGCGAGGTGGTTTGACGGCGATCATCGGTAATGGTGGCTCCGACGGCAGCATCGGCGACCTCCTTGATTGAGGCGGTGAAAAAGCCGACCTCGCCAGCGCTTAGCGATTCAACATCCGTAGCCTTGGGCTGGAAGACGCCGAGCTTTTCTAGGGTATAGACGGCCCCGGTCTGCATCATCTTGACCTTTTGGCCGCGCTTCATGCTGCCATCAAAAACCCGCACCAGCACGACCACGCCGAGATAGGGGTCATACCAGGCATCGACCAGCAGGGCCTTGAGCGGCGCTTCCAGGTCGCCCTTGGGCGCAGGCAGGCGTTTCACCACGGCCTCAAGCACATCATGAATGCCAATGCCGCTCTTGGCTGAGCACAGCACGGCGTCCGACGCATCAATCCCGATCACATCCTCGATCTGGGCGCGGATACGCTCGGGCTCGGCCGCAGGCAGGTCGATCTTGTTCAGGACCGGCACGATCTCGTGATTATTATCGATGGCTTGATAGACATTGGCCAGGGTCTGGGCCTCGACGCCCTGGCTGGCATCGACCACCAGGATCGAGCCCTCGCAGGCCGCAAGACAGCGCGACACCTCATAGGCAAAGTCGACATGGCCCGGTGTGTCCATAAGGTTCAAGACATAGTCTTGACCATCATCGGCGCGGTAATTGAGCCGCACGGTTTGGGCCTTGATGGTAATGCCCCGCTCGCGCTCGATATCCATAGAATCGAGGACCTGTTCCTTCATTTCCCGGGCGGTCAGGCCCCCGGTTTCCTGAATCAGGCGGTCGGATAGGGTGGACTTGCCATGGTCGATATGGGCGACAATGGAAAAGTTGCGGATATGGGAAAGGGGAGTCGTGCTCATAGGGTCAGCCTCTAGCATATTCGCGCGCTCTTGCCACAGTCCCGGTGTGGTCAGATTTGAAGAACTGGTTAACCTAACCTTAACGTCACTGGCCTCAAACAGGCCGCAATGGAGTGGGAATGCGTTTATCGGCTCGAAAGCCCAAGCAGGAGATTACCATGGACCGCCGCACCTTGATTGTTTCTGGATTGGCTAGCCTTGGGGGCGCAAGCCTTGCGGGCAGCGCGTTTGCTCAAGAGAGGCCGATCTCGGAACTGCCTGATCCCGGCCAGCATGCCGATTATGCCGCGCCACAAACCTATAATAGCGACGAGCTGGTGCACACGGTGTCAGATTATCTGGGTGTGACCGCTGAAAGCGCCGGGGCCGCGATCCAGAGGCTATTTCGCGATAATGGCCTGCCGACGGCCTATATTGCTGGCGAGGAAGGCTCTGGTGCCTTGGGCCTTGGGCTGCGTTATGGGCGAGGGCTGCTATATATGAAGGGGCATCCACCCCAAGACATTGCTTGGCAAGGGCCATCTGTGGGCTGGGATGTCGGCGGTAATGTCAGCCGTGTGTTTACCCTCGTTTATAATCTGCACTATCCGGACATGGTCTATCGGCGTTTCCCCGGGGTTGAGGGGTCTGGCTATCTGATCGGTGGGCTTGGCGTAAATTATCAGCGGGCGGATGGTATTACATTGGCGCCGGTACGCGCCGGCTTTGGTCTGAGACTGGGCGCTAATGTTGGCTATCTCAGCTATAGTCGCAAATCGACCTTCTGGCCGTTCTAGGCGGCGCTGGCGATCTTGGCTTGTCGAACCGGCAGGGTTACCGTGACCGCGGTGCCCTCGCCGGGATGGCTATCAATGGTCAGGCTGCCCCTATGTAATTCGATCAGGGACTTGGTTAGGGCAAGGCCAAGGCCTGAGCCCTGTTGGGTCTTAGCCAATTGGCTCTCGATTTGTTCGAACGGCTGAGCCAGACGCTGCAGGTCTTCAGCGAATATGCCGATGCCCGTATCGATAACACTAAACTTGACCCGGCCACCATTGGGGCTGGACTCTGCCCTAGCCTTAACCGTCACGGTCCCATTGCGCGGGGTGAACTTTATGGCGTTTGAAAGCAGATTAAGCAGGACCTGTTTGATCGCCCGATAATCCGCCTCGGTCTCGGGCAGGTCTTCAAGGTCAAGATTGAGATCTAGGCCTGCAGCCTGGGCATTTTTGCGCACCAATCGCGCTGCGTCCTCGATCACATCTTCAAGATGAATGGGTTCAAAGCGCAGGTTCAGCTTGCCGGCCTCAATCTTGGACATGTCAAGAATATCATTGATCAAGGCGAGCAGATGCTGGCCCGAACCCAATATGTCATGCGCATAATCGTGATAGCGCTTGTCACCGAGCGGGCCATACATCTGCGCCGCCATAATCTCGGAAAATCCAATAATGGCGTTTAGGGGTGTGCGCAGTTCGTGGCTCATATTGGCCAAAAACTCACTCTTGGCCCTGTTGGAACCCTCCGCCCTTACCTTTTCGGCGGCGTATTTATGGGCCAAATCCGCCAGCTGGCCTTGGCTTTTTTCAAGGCCCTCGACGGCACGGCGCAGGGCATCTTCGTTCTGACGATCAATTTCCTTCTTGGCCATGGCGGCGGTTATATCAAAGGCAGTCACGACCCAGCCGCCGTCACGGGTGCGGCGCTCAGATACACGCAGCCAACGGCCATCCTTAAGTTCGGCCTCGATATCGCCAGCCTGACCATCGGCGCAGGCCTGCTGATGGACCATCATGTTTGACAAGTGTTGCCGTAAACTGACCTGGTCGCTGAATTGGGTCAGTTGTGCTGTATCCAGGCCATGCACATCCGCATAGTTTTGGTTGAACAAGATCATATTGCCGGCGGCGTCCCACAGGGCAAAGGCTTCGGGGATACATTCAAGGGCTTCTTGCAAGGCCGTGGCAAGTCGGTCCTGCTTGTTACGTGAACGGCGGCGACCGAGCCCGGTGGATAATTGCGACGATAGGCCTAGGGCCCAGCTTGGCAAATGGTCTTGTCTTTGGCCCCCACGATTTGCCAATCTTGGATCCTCCCGATCCGCCCAGGCTAAGACCTTGCGGGTAACGGGTCAGATGTTAGGATTGTCTAGGTAAATAATTACCTAAAACTGATGTGGCGAAACAAAGCGGCGGCCGTAGATTTGAAGAGTTTTTTTATAATAAAAGACGTTGGCGATAATATAAATTATATTACTGCCTTGCCTGCTAATTCTGTAACATTTTTCGAAAGGCCTGGATGGGTCTTGATACGTTCAAGCTGGGCCTTCATCATTTTTCCAAGCTCAGCCTCATAGCGCTGCCAACTGCCGAGCGGTTCGATCAGGCGCGCTGCGGTCATGGGGTTGAAGCGGTCTACCGCCAGGATCTGGTCGGCCAAGAAGCTATAGGCCGCGCCATCGGGGGCATGGAACCGAGCCGGATTGGCCGAGGCAAAGGTCTGAATCAGGGCGCGCAGGCGGTTGGGATTTTTGGCGTCAAAGGCCGGGTGCGCGGTCAGGGCCTTGACCCTTTGTAGGGCATTCACTGCTGGATTGCGGGCCTGGAGGGCGAACCATTTATCGATCACCAGCGGCTCGTCCTGCCAGCGTGCGTAAAAGTCGGCCAAGGCGGTATCTAGCGCATCCCCTCCCAGACTAAGCAGGGCATTTAGCCCGCCCATGGCCTCAGTCATATTGCTGGAAGAGCGGTAATGGTCTTGCGCCCGCGCGATCACGTCTTGGCTAGGCTCGGCGGTTAACAGGTCAAGGGCGGCATTGCGCAGGGCCCGGCGACCGGCCCCGGCGGCATCGGGGCTGAATGCGCCGTCGGAGGCCAGTTGGTCATGCAGGGCGCTTAAGGTCTGACCCAAGGCCGCCGCCAGGCTGGCGCGCAGGCCTTCGCGGGCCTGGTGAATGGCGGCGGGATCGGCGGGCAACATGCTCATGGCCAAATCCGGCTCGCTGGGCAGGGTGATCAGCAAGGCCTTAAAGGCCAGATCGGCCTCTTGATCGCCGAGGGCCTGGCTTAAGGCCTTGGCAAACCGTGTCTCGCCATCGGTATCGGCCTCACCGCGCACCCTGGCCTTGATCAGGTCCGCCGCCAGGCCTTGTCCGGCCTCCCAGCGATTAAACAGGTCGCTGTCAGAACCTAAAAGCACATAACGGTCAGATGGCGGCGTATCGGAGCGCAGATGCACAGGCGCGGAAAACCCGCGCAGGGCCGAAAGGATTGGCTCTGATTGCACATGGGTCAGCACAAAGGTCTGTTGATCATTTGTAAGGACTAGGACGGTCTCATCCACAGGCGTGTCAAAGCCTTCGGGCACAAACCCCTGGGTGCGGCCGTCTGCATCGAGCAGGCCAAGGCGAACCGGCACGGGCAGGGGCTGTTTATTGGCCTGGCCGGGCGTGGCGGCAGTGGTCTGGCTCAGGCTGACGGCCAGGGTCTTGGCCATGGCATCATAATCGGCCTTCAGCTCAAGCTGCGGCGTACCGGCCTGGCTATACCATTGGAAAAAGGCGCTCAGGTCCTGGCCCGAAGCATCGCTGAAACAGGTAATAAAGGCTTCAACCGTGGTGGCATGGCCATCCCAACGCTCGAAATAAAGGTCGGTGGCGGCCCGAAAGGTCTGTGCACCCAATAGGGTATGCAGCATCCGGATCAGTTCGGAGCCTTTTTCATAAATGGTCGCAGTATAGAAATTGTCGATCTTGACATAGGCTTCCGGCCGCACCGGATGGGCCAGCGGTCCGGCATCCTCGGCAAATTGGCGCGCGCGCAGGGCCTTGACATCCTTGATCCTTTGCACGGCCGCGCCGCGCATATCGGCCGAGAAGGTCTGGTCGCGATAAACGGTCAGGCCCTCTTTCAGACACAGCTGGAACCAGTCGCGGCAGGTAATGCGGTTGCCCGTCCAGTTATGGAAATATTCGTGCGCGACCACGCTTTCGATCCGCTCATAGTCAAAATCGGTCGCGGTTTGCGGCTCGGCCAGCAATAGCGACGAATTGAATATGTTCAGGCCCTTGTTTTCCATCGCCCCAAAATTGAAGTCGCGCACCGCCACGATCATGAACAAGTCCAGATCATATTCGCGCCCATAAGCCTGTTCGTCCCAGGCCATGGAGCGTTTCAGCGCGTCCATGGCATAGGCCGCCCGCGAGGCCTGGCCGGTATCGACATAGATGCGCAGATCAATCTTGCGCCCGGTCATGGTGACAAAATGACCAGCCAGTTCGTCCAACTCCCCCGCCACTAAGGCAAACAGATAGCAGGGCTTGGGGAAGGGATCATTCCAGACCGCAAAATGCCGCCCATTCGCCGCCGCGCCGTGCTCAACCAGATTGCCATTGCACAAAAGGCGCGGGAAGGCGGAGGCATCGGCCTCCATCCGCACCGTATAGCGTGACAAGACATCGGGCCGGTCGAGGCAATAGGTGATCTTGCGAAAGCCCTCGGCCTCGCACTGGGTGCAAAACCGGCCGCCGGACATATAGAGCCCCTCCAGCGCGACATTGGCGGCTGGGTCGATCTCGACCTCTGTGGTCAGGACGAACTGGTCGGGCAGGTGGCTGAGCGTCAAGGTCTCGGCGGTTAGGACATAGTCGTCAGTCGTCAATTCCCGGTCATCAATCTGTATGCTGATGAGTTTCAGGCGCACACCATCTAGCCGCAGGGCATGGCCAGAGCCGGCTTCTGAGCGGCGCACCTGCATAACATTGCGCACCCGGGTTGCGCCCGGCTCAAGCTGAAAATCCAGCGCCACCTGATCGATGATAAAGGCCGGGGCCTGATAGTCAGACAACAGGATAGGGGCGGTCACGGTCATGGTCATGTTTACTCTTTTGGTATCTATCAGAGGCGCTGCAAGGGCATTCCCACCCATACGGGTATAGTTAAACCCAAAGCCTAGGCGCGTTCGACGACAATTTCGACGCTGGCGGCCTGGGCATCGGGCGCCAGGGCTTCGGGCTTGTCGACCCTGACCTTGGCGCGCAGGACGCGGTTATCCTCAAGGCAGGCCTGGGCCAGTCTTTGGGCAAAGGCCTCGACCAGCAAGATGTGACCGGCTGCGGCCACCGCGCGCGCCTTGGTCAAGACGGCCTCATAATTGACCGTGTCGTGAATATGCTCAAACCCGGTCAGGCCAAGATCGGGCAGGACATCGAGCTCGACATCAATAATCAGGGGCTGATGGCGGCCATGCTCGTGCGCGTGAATACCAATCTCGACCGCCATATGCAGGCCGCGCACAACCACCTTTAGGGCGCTGGTGCGATAGGCGCCTTGGGCGGCCAAGGACAGGGGCAGGGGGGCAGTAGCGGTCACGTCAGGCTTTCTATTCTAGCTCAATCGCCAATTATGTCCGGGGTGCGCCAGGCCAGGTGCTGGCCCCCATCGACCGCAATCATCTGGCCAGTGACCGAGGCGGCGTCAATCAGATAGAGCACAGCCTGCGCAATCTGCTGCGGATCGGCGGGTTTTTGCAACAGGGTATGGGCTGCCTCGGTGGCAAATTCGCTGGCGTCCTGATGGATCGAGGCCAGGGTCGGCCCAGGCCCCACCCCATTGACCCGGATATGCGGGGCAAGCGCCTGGGCCAGGGTCTTGGTCGCGTGCCAAAGCGCGGCCTTGGTCAGGCCATAGGTGAAAAACTGCGGATTGGGCTTGAGCACGCGCTGATCGAGCAGATTGATAATCTGCCCGTCCTGGCCCGGCGGCAATTGCGCCGCTAGGGCCTCAGCGAGCACCAGGGGCGCGCGCAGATTGGTCTGCATGTGCGCGTCCCATGACGCCCGGCCAAGACTACCGACCCGGTCATCCTCAAACAGCGAGGCATTATTGATCAGCAAGGTCACGCTGCCCATACGGGCGGCCACAGCCGGGATCAGGCCCTGGGCCTCGTCTTCTTGCGACAGGTCAGCGACAAACGCTTCGGCCTTGCGACCCATCGCAGTGATCTCGTCGGCAAGGGTCTTGGCGTCTTGACCCGCGCTACGATGATGAATCGCCACATCATAGCCAGCCTGGGCCACAGCCAAGCACAAGGCCCGGCCAATCCGTCTAGCCCCGCCCGTAACAAGCGCGACGCCGCGAGGGGCCACAGCCACCATCAGCCTAGACGCGTCCTAGTCCGGACGGCCAAACTCAAACAGATTTAGCGCAAACAGCGCACCAATAAAAATAGCAACGGTCAAAAGCGCAATCATGGTCCGTCTCCGATTAGGTTAGCAACAGCCCCGCTTTAACGAGGCCGGGGCGCGAGGGCAAGGTGGGGGTGGTGCGGCAAGGTATCAATCCTTGGTCCGGAGCGATTAAACGGGCCTGCGAACCGCTCCCCCATCCGCCTTCCCCGCGCAGTCCCCGCCTTCGCGGGGAGGGACCCAGACTGTTTCCCACGCCCTGTAATCCACGCTCTGGATCCCCGCCTTCGCGGGGAAGGCGGGGGAGGGTGAGGGGATGTGGCACCCATCCCTTAGCTGTCGCCGGTAATTCCCCCAGAGGGGAAAGATTCGACCCGCTGCCGGTTTGTTGGCCACCGGGATGGGCTAAATCAGCCCACCCCCATAATCTACCCTGACGATTAATCCGGTAAGCCTCGTGACCCCTCCGGTCAAATGCGCTAACCTCGCCCCATGCTTTGGCGTCAGTCCCTAGAGCCGATCCTGCGGCCTTTGTTTCATTTTTGGTTTCGGCTTAGCCGGGGCATGACCTTGGGCGTGCGGGGGCTGGTTTTGGATGCGCGGGGGCACGTGCTCTTGATCCAGCATACCTATGTGCGCGGCTGGTATCTGCCCGGCGGCGGGGTCGATCCGGGCGAGGCGGCAGAGGCGGCCATGATGCGCGAATTGGTCGAGGAGGTGGGGATTATAGCCCAAGGCCGGCCCAAGCTCTTATCCGTGCATTCCAACCATGCGCGGCACAAGGGTGACCATGTGCTCTATTACCATATCGAGGCCTGGGCGCAGGGGCAGGCGACGTCGCGCGGCGAGATCCACGCCATGGACTGGTTTGCGCCCGATGCTTTGCCAGAGGGTGTGACCGACGCCACACGCCGCCGCATCTTGGAGGCCTTAGGCCAGGTGCCGCCGCATCCGGACTGGTAGGCGCGGGCGCTGTGGCTAGGGCCCGCTAAACCCTTGGCTTGAGCTTGATGTTTTGTGCTATGGTCGCTCGTAAGATGTGAAGTCCACTCGGATGGGTGGCGACGGAGCCGACCATGACTGAGCTAGACCTGTTGCAGACCCAGATGCGCACCTCGGCGATCAAGATTCATAGCCAGGCGGATTTTGAGGGCATGCGGCGGGCTGGGCGGCTGGCGGCGGAATGTCTGGACATGCTGACGCCCTATGTGGTGGCGGGCGCGATCACGGATGATCTGGACAAGCTGGCGCGCGAATTTGTGCTTGATCACGGGGCCTTGCCCGCTTGCCTTTATTATCGCGGCTATTCCAAGACGGTCTGTATCTCGCCCAATCACGTGGTTTGCCATGGCATTCCGGGGCCAAAGGCCATTCGGGATGGTGATATAGTCAATATTGATGTGACGGTGATTGTTGATGGCTGGCATGGCGATACCAGTCGCATGTATCCGGTCGGCACGGTTGCGCCGCGTGCTCAGCGCCTAGTCGATGTGACCTATGAGGCCATGGACCGGGGTATGAAGGCGGTTAAGCCGGGTGCCAGACTTGGCGATATTGGCTGGGCGATCCAGTCCTATGTCGAGTCCATGCGCTGTTCGGTGGTGCAGGATTTCTGTGGCCATGGCCTTGGCCAGGTGTTTCACGACAATCCCAATATCTTGCATTTTGGCCGCAAGGGTGAGGGCGAGGTGCTCAAGCCCGGCATGTTCTTTACCATCGAGCCCATGGTCAATCTGGGCAAGCCCCAGGTCAAGGTCCTGTCCGATGGTTGGACGGCGGTCACCCGTGACAAGTCCCTATCGGCCCAATGCGAACACTCGATTGGCGTCACCGAGACGGGCTATGAGGTGTTTACCGCCTCGCCCAAGGGCCTGTTTCGGCCGGTGGCCGCGGTCTAGGGTATGGGGCCATGCCGGGCGGGGAAAAAGGGTTTGAGGATGCGGTTGCAGGCTCTGACCTGCTTGGCCATCGTGATCGGCTAAGACAGCGGGCGCGTAAGGGCGGGCTCGAGGCTATTCCCGATTATGAGCTGCTGGAACTCTTTCTATTTCGCACCTTTTCGCGCGGCGATGTAAAGCCCAAGGCCAAGGCCTTGCTGGCCCGGTTTGGCGATATGGCAGGGGTGCTCGGGGCCTCGCTCGAGGACCTGCAGGGGGTGGCCGGGATTGGTGAGGCGGCGGCGCTGGATCTCAAGCTGTTGCATGAGGCCGCAATCCGCCAGGGGCGGGCGGGCCTGCGCCAGCGCACTGTGATCTCGTCCTGGACGGCCTTGCTTGGCTATGTACGGGTCATGCTGGCCAGCGAGGTGCGCGAGCAGTTTCGCGTGCTCTTCCTCGATAAGAAGAACCAACTGATTGCCGATGAGCAACTGGGCCACGGCACGGTCGATCATGCGCCTGTCTATCCGCGCGAGGTCATGCGCCGGGCGCTGGAATTGTCGGCCTCGTCTTTAATCTTGGTGCATAACCACCCTTCAGGCGATCCCAGCCCGTCACAGGCCGATATCGACATGACCAAACAGATTATTGAGGCGGGCCGGTCCTTGCGTATCTCGATCCATGATCACCTCGTCGTGGGCCGCGATGGGGTGGCTAGTTTCAAGTCCTTGGGCCTGATCTGACGCATCGGTGATTGACGGGGGCTGGGGCTGGGGACACTGTTTGCCCTTGAAACCTGCAAGTGAGCCCCGATCATGACCGAGACCCCAGACGCCCTTGCCACCGATCCTGCAAGGCTTGGCCTCATGCAGGGGTTTCCGCCTGCGCCGGACAAGACCCTGGACCTTTTGCGCAGCGACAGCCGCCGCTGGCCTAATACGCGCTGGAGCTTTAGCCACCAAAGAGAAATGACCCCAACGAGCGTGGTGCGGCGCGGACCGGGAACGGCCAGTGTCCTGCCCTATGCCCTGCGCGATGATCTCGATGCTGTGGCCTTTACCAGCATGGATGGCCAAGCCATGGATTGGGGCCAGTCCTTGGCGGCCAATTATACCGACGGTATTGTCGTGCTGCATAAGGGCGCCGTGATTTATGAGCGCTATCTTGGGGCGCTTGAGCCGCACATGCCGCATTTGGCGTTTTCGGTGACCAAGTCGTTTGTTGGCCTATTGGCCGCCCTGTTGCAGGCCGAGGCCCTGCTCGATCCAGAGGCCCTGGTGCCGACCTATGTTCCGGAACTGGCAGGCACAGCCTATGGCGATGCCACTGTGCGCCAGGTCATGGATATGACGATTGGGGTCAAGTATTCGGAGCTCTATACTGATCCTAAGGCGGATGTCTGGGCCTATAGCCGGGCGGCGGGCATGTCGCCCCTGCCGCCCGGCTATGATGGCCCGCGCACCATATTTGCCTTCCTGCAGGGGCTGCAAAAGGAGGGCGAGCACGGTCAGGCCTTTGCCTATAAGACCTGCAATACCGAGGTCTTGAGCTGGGTGATCCAGCGGATTACGGGTCAGTCCTTTGCTAGCCTGGTTTCAGATCGGATCTGGCAAAAGCTCGGGGCCGAAGAAGACGCCTATGTGCAGGTGGACTCCATTGCTGTGGCCATGGCGGGCGGCGGGCTCAATACCACCTTGCGCGACCTAGCCCGTATTGGCGAAATGATGCGGCTGGACGGGGTCTATAATGGCCAGCAAATCCTCCCGCGCTCGGTGGTCGATGATATTCGTGGCGGCGCGGATCGGGAGCATTTTGCCAAGGCCGGCGTCGCAACCTTGCCGGGCTGGTCCTATCGCAATATGTGGTGGGTCTCGCACAATAATTTGGGGGCCTATAGCGCCCGGGGCATACACGGCCAGGCCCTGTGGATCGCGCCCGCCGCCGATCTGGTCATAGCGCGCTATGCATCTCACCCCATAGCGGGCAATGGCAATAGCGTCTTGGACAAGGTCTCCTTGCCCGCCTATCAGGCCCTAGCCGAGCATGTGATGGCAACGGGCTAGGGGGCGTTAAACTATCAAATCAGGACCGTGTTCCTGTCGCGCGAATATAGGACTCTAAAACCGCATTCATCCGGGTTTGGTAGCCCTTGCCTTGCGCCTTAAACGCATCCAGCACAGATTTTTTGACCCTAAGCGTAACCGGCTCTGTCCGGTCGGGTTCGACCAGTCGCGCATTTTGCCAAAAGTGGTCGTCAAGTTCTGGGATGTCAGATGTATCAATCGCCTCATCTGGCAAGGTGGCTAGGGCCTCTAGGCTAAGTTCTTTGCTGTATCTCGGTTTCATATCGAGCTCTTTCGCGCCGCGTTGCCGGTCTGGCTGAGATGATCCGCCTTATCCCCGCTCGGTCCGTATGCACGACCGCAAGGATGACGACACCTCCCACGGCCCCAATGCTGATCTCACGCACCTCGCCATAGTCTTGGCGATTGTCTTGGTACGACAGAACCAGGCCATCGAATATGCCAATCGCGGTTTCAAAACTAACCCCGTGTTTTGCGATATTGGCCTTGGCCTTTGACGGGTCCCACGCATACATCATCGCAGTTTAACATGCAATTTGTATGTACAATTCTATAGCCGCCTTGTCCACCGCCTAACCCACCATTCTTGACCGGCCCTCCCAAAACGTCTTGCGCAGTTCGCGGCGTAGGACCTTGCCGGATGGGTTGCGGGGCAGGGTCTCAGCGAAATCGACGCTCTTGGGCACCTTATAGCCGGCAATCAGGCCGCGGCAGTGAGCGATGATCCCGGCGGCATCGGGCTCAAAGCCGGGGCGCAGCACGACGACGGCCTTGACCGCTTCACCCCACTTGTCGTCCGGCACGCCAATCACGGCGGCATCTGCAACGCTGGGATGGCTATAGACGGCGTTTTCGACCTCGGCGGGATAGACGTTTTCACCGCCGGTCACGATCATGTCCTTGACCCGGTCATGGATAAATAAGTAGCCATCGGCATCGAAATAGCCAGCATCGCCGCTCTTGAACCAGCCCTCGGCATCAATCGCTTCAGCCGTGGCCTCAGGGCGTTTCCAATAGCCCTTCATGACACCGGCCGAGCGGATCTCAATCTCGCCGACCTCCATGACCGCGGCAGGCTTATCGCCATTGCGAATGCGCACCTCAAAGCCGGGCCAGGGCTGGCCACAGGCGCGCAGCTTGTCGGGGCGGTTATCGTGATCTTCGGGCGTCAGGACGCAGCCGCCGCCAATCGTCTCGGTCAGGCCATAGAGTTGGGTAAACGAACAGCCAAATTGCGCCTTGGCGGCCAGCAAGACCGCCTCGGATATCGGCGATGCACCATAGAATATCCGGCGCAGGCTAGAGAAATCGGTCTCCTTACAGCCCGGCGCCTGCAGGACCATATTGATCACGACGGGCGCTAAGAAGGCATGATTGACCTTGTGCTCGGGGATTAGTTTCAGGATCACGGCAGGATCAATTTCGCGCAAGACAACCACCTTGGTGCCTTGCAAAAGGCCCAGTGCGCCCAGATTACACCCGGCGACATGGAAGAGCGGCATGGCGGCCAGCAAGACATCGCCGATCTCGTACTGCGCCCAACCGGCCTCAACCCCGCAAGTGAACAGGACGTTGTAATTCTGGTTGGTCAGCTGAACGCCCTTGGGCAGGCCGGTGGTGCCTGAGGTATAGAGCTGAATGACATCGTCATCCTCCAGCGCTTTTAGGCCCGGATCGGTGGCGGGATAGTCGCTAATCCAGCCTTGCAAGGACGGCCAGCTTGGGTGACCCGGCTCGACCTGGACTAGGTGCTTGAGGCTGGGGCAGTCGCCAAGAATGGAATCGATCACATCGACAAAGGCCTGGCCGCAAATCATCACCGTGGCATCGGTGTCATTAATGACAAAGGCTGCCTCAGGCGGGGCGAGCCGCCAATTGACCGGCGCTAGACAGGCGCGGGCCTTGGCGGCGCCCATCCAATAGGTGAAGAACTCATCGTCATTCTTGGCCATACAGGCAACCCGGTCGCCGGGCTTGACGCCAGCCGCTATCAGGGCATGGGCGCAACGATTAGAGGCTGCATCCAGCTGGGCATAGGTGGTGGTCCGGCCTTCAAACCAAAGCGCAATATCGTTTGGCCTTTGTCGGGCCTGAATGCGGGGAATATCGGCAATGGTGGTGAAGTCGGTCATGATGCGGTCCTGCCCAAAAGGTCGGCCCACACTTATGCTGGCACAGGTCCGACAAACAAAAACCGCCCCCCTCATTTCGCCGCGGGCGCAGCAAGACAAGGAGGGCGGTTATTTTAGTTCAATTTATTCAGCAGCGGCCTTGGGTGCATAGCCCAAAATCGCCTTGACCTCGAGGAACTCACCAAAGGCGTGGTCACCCCATTCGCGACCATTGCCCGACATTTTGAAGCCGCCAAACGGCGCCATCATGTCAGGCGCGGCCTGGTTCAAATTAACCTGACCGGCACGCAGGCGCGCGGCCACGGCCTTGACCTGATTCATATCCTTGCCGGAAATATAGGCGGCGAGACCGTATTCGGTATCATTACCCATATCGACGGCCTGATCGACCGTGTCATAGCCAAGAATGGCGACCACGGGGCCAAAAATCTCTTCCTTGGCAATGGTCATGTCACCGGTGACATTGGCGAACACGGTTGGCTTGACATAATAGCCCTTGTCCAGACCTTCGGGACGTCCGGTGCCACCAGAGACCAAGGTTGCGCCCTCATCAATGCCGGTTTGAATCAAGCCTTGGATCTTGTTCCACTGGGTCTCGGAAATCACCGGGCCAAGCTGGGCATTGCCATTAGGATCACCGACTGTGTGGCTGTCGGCGGTTTCCTTGGCGATGGCAATGACCTCGTCCATCTTCTTGCCGGGGACCAGCATGCGGGTCGGAGCATTGCAGGACTGGCCGGAATTCATCATGACCGAGCGGATGCCGCCGGCCACGGCCGAGGCAAAATCAGCGTCTTCCAGAATGATGTTTGGCGATTTGCCGCCCAGCTCCTGGTGCACGCGCTTGACGGTTGGGGCGGCATTCTTGGCCACCTCAATCCCGGCGCGGGTCGAGCCGGTAAAGGACACCATATCGATTTCGGGGTGCGACGAAATCGCCGCGCCGACTTCGGGGCCATCCCCATTGACGAGGTTGAACACGCCTGCTGGCACGCCAGCCGCATGCATGATCTCGGCCCAGATATAGCCCGAGAAGGGGGCGATTTCTGAAGGCTTCAGTACCATGGTGCAGCCCGTGGCCAGGGCCGGAGCGACCTTACAGGCGATCTGATTGACCGGCCAGTTCCAGGGCGTGATGAAACCGCAAACCCCGATAGGTTCCTTGACCAGCAGGGTCGAGCCGCGCAGGTCTTCGAACTTATAGGTCTTGAGCACTTCAATCGCGGTCTGGATGTGACCAATGCCCATAGCGGCCTGGGCGCGTTGGGCCAGCCAGCCGGGCGCACCCATTTCTTCGGTAATCGCAGCGGCCATATCGGCATAGCGCTTTTGATACTCGACCGCGATGCGCTCGAGCAGGTCAATGCGCTGTTCGCGTGTGGTCAGCGAAAAGCTGGCAAAAGCCTTGCGGGCGGCCTTGGCAGCATGGTCCACATCAGTGGCGCTGCCCATGCTGATCTTGCCGCAAACTTCTTCATTGGCTGGATTGATGACGTCGAGGGTCTTGGCCTTGGCGGGCTCGACCCATTGGCCGTCTATATAAAACTTGGTGTATTCGCGCATTTTTCTCTCCTGAGGCGTTCGTCCTGCCGGGCCAACGGGTCTGGCCTTCTTGGGTTTTATCTAGTGATCATTGATCATGGACAAGGGGTTGTGTTCAAGCAAATCATAATTGGTGAATGAGGGCCAGTCCCGCAACCGGGCTTTTGGCCTTGAGCACATAATCGGCCCGGATTGAGCCAATATAAAGGTCGCGCAATTCCGGCCCGCCCCAGGTGACATTGGTTGGGTGATTGACCACGTCGCCGCTTGGATCATGGATCACAGTCACCTTGCGACCCTTTGGGGTAATGGCCACCACCTTATTGGCGGCGGGCAGGCAGACCCAGACATTGCCATCGACGTCTAGGCCGACCCCGTCCGTATAGCCAAGGCGGCTCTGGATAAAGCCGGGCAGGTGGATATTGGGGTTCAGTTTGCGCTTGGCGACTAGGCCAAGCTTTGGACCATAGCGCTCGCCCTTGCCAAGGATTGCGCCCGCTAGGATGGGAAAACGCAGGACATCACCGGCGCTGGTCTGGGCGCAGAACAGGTATTGCTCATCGGCCGACAGGGCCAGGCCATTAGGAAAACACAGGCCCTCGGCGACGATCTGGCTGGTGCCATCGGGGCGAAGGACAAACAAGAAGCCATCGGGTCGCCCGTCTAGGGCCTCTGGCCAGGTCGCGGCATGGGTGGAATTGGCACACCAGATATTGCCGGCCCGATCCAACACAGGATAATTGGACGCGGTTAAGGTTTTCCCGCCGACCTCGGCCAGCAAGGTCTCGCGCTTGCCCGTGGCCGGATCAAAACGTTCTAACGGTCCGGCTTGGCCATCATAAATGCCAAAATTGGCGATGATAATCCGGCCTTGCGGGTCCATGTTAATGCCATTGGGCGCGCCCATTTGTGGGCCCATGCGTTTGAAAGACCCATCAGGGAAGATTTCGGCCACGGCGCTTTGATGGTCCGAGGCAAAAACCCGTCCGTCCTTGCCCACTACAACATCTTCGGGCCGATCAATGCCAATCGCGATTTTGGTGAAGGCCGAGGTGGGGATGCGGGTGAGGGACATGGGCGAGCCTTTTTTGATGTTTTTACCAGAGTGCTTGGATAGCGACCTCGTGTCCATCGATTGTGGCGATTACTCTAGAAGTCGCTAGGGACTTGCAGTCATCCGGTTAGACGCCTAGTCGATAGACAGGCTCCAGACACGTGCAGGGATGTGACCAATGTTGGCAAATGGCGATCGAGTGACGGCGGCTGTGCTGATTATTGGCGATGAGATCTTGTCGGGCCGCACCCAGGACACAAACCTAGCCGCGATTGCCCGCTATATCGGCACCTATGGCGTCGATCTGGCCGAGGCCCGGGTGGTGGGTGACATACCCGAAGAGATTATCACCACGCTTAACCATTTGCGGGGGCGCTATGATTATGTGTTCACCACGGGCGGCATTGGCCCGACCCATGACGATATCACCGCCGACTGTGTTGCCGATGCGTTTGGCGTAAAGCTTTACGAGCACCCAGAGATCATGGCGCTCTTGACCGGACGGTTTGGCGATCAACTCAATGCCGCGCGTCGCCGCATGGCCCGGGTGCCGGAGGGTGGTACCTTGATCAAGAATCCGGTTAACGGCCCGCCCGGCTTTCAGATTGGCAATGTTTTTGTCATGGCGGGCGTACCGCAGATCATGCGCGGCATGCTCGAAGACATTGGCTGGCGGCTCAAGGGTGGGGCAGTGGTGGTGTCGCGCACTGTGCGGGTCGAGGGAACAGGAGAGGGCACGCTAGCGGCCCCGCTCGAGGCCGTCGCCAAGGCCCATCCTGCCTTGTCCTTGGGCTCCTATCCGTTCTTTTCAAACGAGCAATATGGCTCAAACCTCGTCATTCGCGGGCGCGATCCGATCGAGGTTGACGCAGTGGTCATCGAACTGATCTCGGCCCTTGAAACCGCTGGCGTCAAGGGCGCTGTTCCAGTTGATCCGCTTGGCTAGGCCCTAACGCACCAGGCAGTTGCGGCCCGAGGCTTTTAGCGTGTTGCAAAGCGTCATGGCCGCGCCGCGATCGGCAAAGCCTGTGAAGAGGGCGCGATAAAAGGTTCTACCCCCAACCTCAATCGCCTGAATGCGGCTGCGATAGGCACCGGTCTGGCCGGGCAGGGCACCGCGGACGGCGTTAAGCGCGGCCTCTGCGGCCTCTGCACTTCCGGCCGCAACGATCTGCACCTCGACGCCGGATGCCGCGGCCGTGGTATAGGAAGGTGCGGCGGGCTGGGGTTGCGGCGGCGGCGGTGCGCTTGGCGGCGCAGGCTCAGGTGCCTGTTCAGCGGCACGCACCGTGGAGGGGCCCCTTGCCTTACAAACCGCCGTAATCGTGTCCGCTAAATAGGCCGTACCGACCGGTTTAATCCATTGCTTACTGCCGGGCAGGACCCTGGCCGTGCCGACAAGATTGCTCTGGGGATAAACATCCGTCTGATGGATCAGGATCATCGACTTGTCGCAGTCCACATCCATAGCCACCATGGTCGAGCGCCCACGGATCAGGTCGGCAAACTTAGGGCTGATCGCCTCTCCGCGCAGTGTGACGTCCTTAATCGTGCCCGTTGCCTGATCAGGCGTTCCGAATCGGGCAATTGAAACCACCATGTCCGACCCGACCGCAATCGCGGCCGCGGGTGATATATTGGTATTACTGCGTAACCATTCCGAGATCGCTGCCGCAGTCGGCGCGGCGGGATAGGTACCGTTTGGATCAATATCGCTGGTTTTTACCGTTTCGCCGGAGATTGAGTTTTGTGCGCTGGCACCCGTCGCTGCAAATGCGCAGATGCATAGTCCAACCATCACAGCACCAAGACGACTTGAAAGACGTGGAGCGGTACTCAGCTGGCGTCCATAACCCATCATTACCTGGCTCCCGGCCGGTTCATACACAAGCCCTAGCCTTAAACTGCTTTGCACCGTTTCGTCGAGCCGCTTCAAGCCAAGTTCATCCTCTGGAACCGATTAGGCGAAAAGATTGGCGGTATTGTCGCTGCCAACTGGACTTGACCCCGACTTCTGATAGACCATCCGCTCCTCAACCTCCTAAGGCGTGGGTTGCGGCGGGGACGTGGCGGAACTGGTAGACGCGCCGGACTTAAAATCCGTTGATTTCGGTCGTCCGGGTTCGATTCCCGGCGTCCCCACCATTCACTTAAAGACATCTAGTTTCACGAAAAAGGCCGCCACCTTTAGGGGGTGACGGCCTCATTTGTGCAATAGATTTGAGGTTTAGAACGCGGCCTTCAGGCTGGCCGTGAAGCGGTCGCCTGCAAACTTGTCCGTATAGAAGGCCTTCGCCTTCGAATCCGTGCCGGAATAACGCACATCAACACCGAAATGTTCGTTCAGCGGATAGGTCAGGCCAAGGTTCCATGTGGTGTAGCCAGTGATGCCCGCCTTGGCTTCTTCTAGGTCCTGATAACCGATCGCGCCAGAAACCGTGGCCTTAGCGGGCAGGATATAGGCCGCATTGGCTTCGTAATAATAGGCCGCACCGACCTTGCCGAAATACTCAGGGCTATAATAGAACGCGCCGCCAATGGTGGCGTCCCCAATCGCCTTGGAGGCTAGGATCTTGCCTTCCCAATAGGTGTAATTTGCTTCCGAGGGTGAGCTGGCATAACCATAACGGATCACGCCGATATCGAGATTAACACCTTCCAAGACAGGCTTAACGCCAGCATAGAGGTCATACTCAATATTAGTCTTGTTTTCTGGGTCGCCACCGGTTGCGCCAAAATCGACATTGGACACCCAAGCGCCGGCATAGGCCATGCCCGAAGCGGCATCGATGCCACCGGACACGGCGGCTTTACCGCTGGTTTGGCTAAGGCCACGGAAGATATAGTCGGAGCTGACCGCTACATTATAAGACACGGTTGGCGCAGCCATACCTTCGGCCAAGGCCATCGATCCAAAGGCCAAGCTAGCCGCAGCGGCACAAAGCGCGATTTTCAAAGTTTTCATAGTCTATCCCCTATGGAGTACAGCTCTTGATGAGCCTTGCCTCTATCACCAACGTCTTAATAATGACGGAACCGTGACCCTTGCAAGGACCGCCAGACCTGCAGGAGGCTGGGCGCTTATCCGATCAGGGGCAATCTCGATGAGCGCTATTCAGAATACTCTGTAATTATTGCCTAAATTTTATGCATAACTTAGCTTGGCGCGATCAAGTGCGCGCAAAAAAATGATTATTGATCAAATTTTGCACATTTTTACGTTTTGCAATCTAGGATTTTTATTGAAGAAGGGTGCCGCATTGGTAGTGACTAACGAAAATGTATCACCGTGCGTGATGAAAAAGTCACGGCCCGGACGCTGGTGAGGCGCCGTTATCGCGCATCCTAAAGGTGTGGATATGCGCGATTGTCTCAGGCGGATTGGCGCGGCCTCGCTTGAATCGGACCGACCAATTTGGCAGTTTGATGCCCTATGGATTGGGTGTCAGGTTTAAAGTTTGAGCTTGGGTATAATGTCAAAAGCCGGTTCTGATGTGGTCCAGATTGATGATGAACATGGCGGGTCGCACTGGTATCTCGATGGCAAGCGCCACCGCGAAGACGGCCCGGCGATTATATTGGCCAATGGCAGTCGGCATTGGTTCATCCATGGCCTCCGGCATCGTGAAAACGGCCCCGCCATTGTCCGCCCCAATGGGTCTATGCATTGGTACAAGAATGGGGTGCGCCACCGGGAGGATGGTCCAGCGATCGAATATGCCGAAGGTGATCACTGGTGGTATATTGACGGCCTTCTTCACCGCGAGGATGGTGCAGCGATTGAATGGGTTGGTGGCTCTGAATCTTGGTGGTTGATGGGTGTCGAATATAGGCCCGAGGCTTTCGAGGTCGCCTTGGCGCGTCTTATCCGGTTGAGAGACAAGGAGCGAAAACGTTCAGGGTCGATCAGAGGCGTGGCCTAGATCTGCCACCCCTGCCTCTGCCTTCCCCCTCTGCCTCTAAACCCCTGCCGCCTAGCGCATGCTTAGGCTGGCAAAGCCTAAATGAGTGCCCGCATCGACGAGCAAGGTCTCGCCGGTGACGTGACGGGCGGCACGCGACGCAAAGAATACGGCCGCGCCGGCAATGTCTTCGGCTGTAGACGCTACTTTCAGCGGAGTGGATTCGGCAACACCCTGGCGCATGCGCTCCACCGTCTGGGCAGGAATACCTTTTTCAAACCACGGCGTGTCGATAAAGCCGGGGCATACGGCATTGACCCGAATCTTGGGCGCAAGCGCGCGGGCTAGCGACAAGGTCATGGTGGTCAAGGCCCCTTTTGAGGCGGCATAGGGCACGGATGAGCCAATCCCGGTCACGGCCGCGATTGAGGATGTGTTCACGACCGATCCCGCTTCTGGCCCGGCTTCGAGCAAGCTGCGCGCCGCCCGCACCATCAAAAAGGCCCCGACGACATTGACCTGATAGAGGCGCAAAAAATCCTCGGCCGATACGGCGTCCAGATCTTCGTGTTTTGGTGCAAACTTGGTGATACCGGCATTATTGAACAGGGCATCAATCCTGCCAAACCGGGCCGCGGCCGCGACAATCGCCTTACAGCCGTCTTCTTCGCCAACATTGGCCTGGACCAGAATGGCTTCGGCGCCAGCATCGGTGACGAGGCGCGCCGTATGCTCGGCCTCGTCTTGGCTGCTGGCATAATTGATCACCACAGCCTGGGCACCGCGGCTGGCCGTCTCGACGGCGATCGCCCGGCCAAGGCCGGTAGACGCACCGGTTACAACAATCACAGATCCTGCAAAATCTCGTCCCGACATGGTGTTTCCCTGATCAATTTTCGTTTTAACCCTGATAGCGGCGATCGATCGGCTTGTCTCGCTTTACGAAACCCGGCCCTGACGTTACCTGTGGGCGCATGAGTGAACTTGACCTTACCCAGCTAGGCCGCGAAGTGCGCGGTTTCGATCGTCCCGAAACGGCGGTACTCGAGCGCGTGCCCAATCCGCACCCCGATGCGCTTTATTTGGCGCGGTTTGCCGTGCCGGAATTCACCTCGCTGTGTCCGGTGACAGGCCAGCCTGATTTTGCCCATCTGGTCATTGATTATGCGCCTCAGGACTGGCTGATTGAGTCCAAATCGCTGAAACTCTATCTGGGCAGTTATCGCAATCACGGCGCCTTTCACGAGGCCTGTACCGTGGCGATTGCCAAAAAGATTGTTGAGATCGCAGCCCCGCTCTGGCTCAGGATTGGCGGCTATTGGTATCCGCGCGGCGGCATACCCATTGATGTATTCTATCAGACGGGCTCGCCCCCTGAGGGGCTGTGGCTGCCAGACCCGGGCGTTGCCCCCTATCGCGGGCGCGGCTAGGGTCGCTTATTCACCGATAATCAGGCCGGTCATGGCGATGGCAGCCACGGTCTCGTCGGTTATGAACCGGATGGTCTCACCCTTGTCACTCGCCCCAAGCGTATAGAGGAGGGGCAGATAGTGCTCGGCGCTATTAATGGCCAGGGCCGCATCCGGACCAAGACTGGCGAGGTCTGCAAGGCGCTCATAATCGCCGGCCTCAATCAGGCCCTTGGCCTGGTCTATAAATCGGATTGCCCAGTCGACCGGCCTTGGGTCTCGAAAATCGGCGGCGCGCAGATTATGGACAATATTGCCGCTGGCTAGGATCAAGACTCCCTCATCGCGCAAGGGCCGCAAGGCTTGGCCAAGCTTGAAGTGCTCGGATGCCGGGCGGCTCATATCGAGGCTGAGTTGGACCACGGGTATGTCGGCCTTGGGATAGAGGGCGGTCAAGACACCCCAGGCCCCGTGATCGAGTCCGCGTTTTTGGTCAATACTGGGATAGTGACGGGCCAAAATCTGGGCCGCGCGCTCGGTAAGCCAGTGTGAGCCGGATGCCGGATATTGCACATCAAACAGGGCTTGGGGAAAGCCGCCAAAGTCATGGATGGTTTCGGGCTTTAACGCCCCGCCGATCTGTACCCCGATCGTCTCCCAGTGGGCGGACACACACAATATGGCCCTAGGGCGGGGCAGGAGCTGGCCCAAGGTCTGCCAAGCTTGATGAAACACATTGTCTTCAATCGCATTCATGGGCGAGCCATGGCCTAGAAATACGGTTGGCAGGGTTGGCATGGGGCAGGCCCTCGTTCAGGAGTTTATAGCGGCTAGATAGTTACGAGCCTTGGGCCCCGCTAGATGGCGAGCCGCCCCCGTGCGCCTGAACTAGCCTATAGCATCCAGACCAATATCGAGTACGGGTGCAGAATGGGTGAGGGCGCCAACGGATATGACATCCACGCCGGTCTCCGCAATCGCCCGCACAGTCGTCAGATTGACCCCGCCAGAGGCTTCCAAAACCACCTTGCCCTTGGCGCGTGCCACGGCAGTGACCAGATCGCTCAGGCTGAAATTATCCAACATGATCACATCGGGACCATGGGCCAGAGCCTCCTCGAGCTGGTCTAGGTGATCAATCTCGACCTCGATCTTCATCAGGTGGCCAGCATGGGCGCGGGCCCGCTCCAGCGCCTTGCCGACCCCGCCACAGGCCGCGACATGATTGTCCTTAATCAATATGGCGTCATCTAGCCCGAACCGGTGATTGATCGCGCCGCCGCAGCGCACGGCATATTTTTCCAAAATACGCAGGCCCGGCGTGGTCTTGCGCGTGCAGGTGATCTTGGCGCCTGTGCCCTTGATCGCACCGACATATTGGGCGGTTAGGCTGGCAATGCCGCTAAGACGGCCCAGGAGGTTTAAGCCAACCCGCTCGGCCGATAAGATCGCGCGTGCGCCGCCTTCAGCGCGGGCCAGGGTCTGGCCAGCCTTGATGGCCTCACCGTCGCTGATATCGATGATAAAACTGGCGCGGGGATCAAGGGCAGCAATGGCGAGGCGCGCGCAGTCCAGGCCCGCCAGACGACCGTCTTGCCTGGCGCGAAAAGCCACCGACAGGCGCGCATCAGGGGCGATACAGGCCGCTGCCGTCACATCGCCCGCTCGGCCCAAATCCTCGGCCAGGGCGGCCAATATGATGGGATTGATCAAGAGGTCGGGCAGGGGCGCAATCATCAGGCAGCAACTTCAATAGGGCGACGGGCCATGAGCTCGGCCAGAGTGGTATAGGTATGGCGGGCAAGCGCATCGGTTTGCGGATAATCCGAACGACTATGGCCGCCGCGGCTTTCGGTCCGGGCCAAGGCACTTGCCGCGACAAGCCGGGCCGCCACGAGGGGTAGGGCCTGGCCATGGCGCGCTTCTAGCCTATCAATCAAGGCCAGTAGCCGAGTCAGGCCGACCTGGTCGCGCACCACGCCAGCATCGCGGTCCATGGCGAGGCGCAGGGTCTGCATGGCCTCGTCATCAAGGTCAGGACGGGCCTTTATTGGCAGGGCCGGGGTCTGAGGATCAAGGCAATAGGCCGCCGCCTTGCCGGCCCGCACACCAAACACCGCCGCCTCAAGCAGGGAGTTGGAGGCCAGACGATTGGCCCCATGTACACCGGTGGCGGCACATTCGCCGACGGCATAAAGGCCCGGCAAGCTGGTTTGACCGTTAGCATCGGTCCAGATGCCGCCCATATGATAGTGCGCTGCGGGCGCGATTGGGATGGGCTGGTGGCGCGGGTCTAGTCCGCCGCCTAGGCAGGCCGCAAATACGGTTGGGAATTCTTCCGGAAACGCCTCGCCCACGGCTTGGCGCGCATCCAAAAATGCGCCCCGCCCCGCCTGCCGCTCGGCATGGATGGCACGGGCAACAATATCGCGCGGTGCAAGATCACCCATGGGGTGATAGTCTGCCATAAAGGCGCGCTCCTCAGCATCGATCAGTTTGGCGCCTTCACCGCGCAAGGCCTCGGTCGCGAGGGGTGCCGGATCAAGGCCAATATCGATTGCGGTCGGGTGAAATTGAACAAATTCAGGATCGGCAATCTTGGCCCCCGCCAAGGCGGCCAAGGCCATGGCCTCGCCGCGGACCTGACGCGGATTGGTGGTGACGGCATAGAGCCCACCAAGGCCGCCCGCTGCCATGATCACGGCGCTGGCCAGGAGCGGGCGAACCTGACCGTCGTGTTCGACCAATGCGCCGCGCACCTGACCGCCAGCATCTTGCAGCAAGGCCTGAACCCGCGCGTTCTGGCGCACCTCGATCCAGGGACAGCTCAAGGCCTTGGCAATCACAGCGCGCAGGATTTCTCGCCCAGCCTGATCGCCCTTAACCCGGGCAACCCTGGCCCGCGAATGGGCCGCTTCCAGGCTCTGGGCAAAGCCGCCTTGGGCATCGCGGTCAAAGGGTGCGCCGAGCGCAGCGAGGGCGCGCACTACATCTGGGCCTTCTGTGGTGAGAAGGGCCGCCATATCGGCATCGACCAGTCCTGCCCCGGCCGCGATTGTATCGGCAGCGTGTTGGCTGGGGTCATCGCCGTCCGACAAGGCCGCCGCAATTCCACCCTGCGCCCAGGCCGAGGCGCAGTCCTGACCAATCGTGCCCGCGCACAGCACAATCACGCGGCGGGGCTCAGCGGCAATGGCAGCGCACAGGCCTGCAAGGCCGGCACCGATCACAAGCACGGGGGAGGCGGGCTTGGCCATCTTGACCTAGATCAGTTCGACATCGACATGATGACGGGCCTTGACCAGATCATAACGCGCCGGAATAGCCAGCGGCGGCATGTCGATCATGCGCTGGACGGCCAGCCGCGCGCTTGCGGCGACATCGGCCTCAACCTTGACCTCATAGCGGTCATGCAGCAGGGCCTCATAGATGTTTTCGAGGCTGATGCGCTTCATGTGCGGGCACAGATTGCAGGGGCGGATAAATTCGGTTTCGGGCGCGTCGCAGGCGACATTGTCGGCCATGGAGCATTCGGTGATCAGAACCACCTGCTTGGGCTTGCGCAGCATGACAAAGTCGGACATGGCCGCGGTCGATCCGGCAAAGTCAGAGACTTCGAGCACCTCGGCAGGGCATTCCGGATGGGCTAGGATCTGGGCCTGCGGATAGGCGGCCTTGAGCTCGAGAATATCCTCTGCGGTAAAGCGCTCATGCACCTCGCACCGGCCCTGCCAGGCAATGATCTTGATATCGGTCTGGCGGGCGACATTGCGGGCTAGGAACTCGTCGGGGATCAGAATGACCCGGTCGACGCCCCATTCGCGCGCAGCATGCTCTACCACCTGGACCGCATTGGCCGAGGTACAGCAGATATCGGTTTCGGCCTTCACATCGGCGGTGGTATTGACATAGGTGACCACTGGGATGCCCGGATAGCGCTGCTTGATCAGGCGCACGTCTGCGCCCGTGATCGAAGAGGCCAGCGAACAGCCCGCCAATAGGTCAGGGATCAGGACGGTCTTTTCTGGGGCAAGGATCTTGGAGGTTTCGGCCATAAAGTGCACGCCCGCCTGAACAATGATCTTGGCATCACAGCGTGCAGCCTCGCGGGCAAGGCCTAGGCTGTCGCCGACAAAATCACCCACCCCGTGAAAAATTTCCGGCGTCATATAGTTATGCGCCAGGATAACAGCGTTCTTTTCAGCCTTGAGCTGGTTGATCGCCGCGATCAGCGGGGCCTGAAGGCGCCATTCCAGCGGCGTTACCCGCGCCTTGACCTTTTCCCAAAGGGGACGCGTTTGCGCCTCGACCTCGGGGGTATATTCAAAACTGGCAAATCCATCAGCCATGGTCTGTCTCCATTCCCGGATAGGCTTATGCTCAAAATGAGCATTACAAGGCCCCGAAAAAGCGCCGACCGCGAAGTGCTGCCGACGAAACCCCTTTTGCTTGATTTGAGCATAAGTGGTGAGATTGTCATAAACCTGTCTTAGGCAGCGTGAAAGGGTTTTTTTCAATCGTCGGGTCACGATTGTTTGAAAACATTGTGCACGGTTTGGATTGGGGCCTTGGTCTCGGGTCTGGTCGTCCCCATCTAGATCCTAAGCCAAAGGAGCCCGTTCATGTCGTCTTCCCTCTCCACCATACCCGGCAAGAGCTTAACCGCTTCCAGTCGCGCCGAAATCGTGGCGGGCTTAAAGGCCTTATTGGCCGATACCTATTCGCTCTATTTGAAGACCCATGGCTATCACTGGAATGTACGTGGCCCCAATTTTGCCTCCCTGCACGTCTTGTTCAGTGATCAGTATAACGAGATGTGGCTGGCGATCGACACCTTGGCTGAGCGTATTCGTGCGCTAGGCGATATTGCGCCCCAGGGCTATGGCGCGTTTGGCAATCTGACGGCCATTCGCGATGGCGACGGCGAAAAGGACTGGGAGGCCATGGTGGCCGAGCTTAAGGCCGATCAAGATATCTTGATCGCCACGGCCCGTTCGGCGTTTCCAGCGGCTGAGGCGGCCAATGATCAGGCCAGCATGGATCTGATTACCCAGCGGCTCGATGCGCACGAAAAGCATGCCTGGATGCTGCGCGCTACGCTGGGCGAGCGATAGTTGCTTTTAGGCTTTTGAGGCCGTCAGTCGCTCAAGAATAGCGGCGGCGGCCCTTTGGGTCTCGCGCACGGGCTCATAGGACCAGCGCCGCAACACGCCGTCATACGGCCGGGTCGCGCCGAGCCCTTCGAGCACGGAATGGAAAAGGCCAAATTTCAGGCTGCTGCCATCCATTTTCAAAATGAACACAGGCTTGCCGGTTGAGGCTGCCTCTGTGGCCATATTGGTGGAATCTTCGGTAACCAAAATATGATCGGCCGCCCCCAGAAGCGCGAAATAAGGGTTTTCGCCGTTGCCATTCCAGATCAGGCCGGGCAGGTGGCGCAGGCGCGCCGTTAATAGGGCACGGGCCTTATCCGGTGTGCGGCGCGAAAACGTCATCAGCAGGCTTCCGCCCTCATGGCGAATTGCGTCCTCTATGGCGTGGGCCATGGCCGAGGCGCGCTCGGGGCTCAGATCAAATGCCTTGGAGCGGCCGCCAACCAAAACCGCCACTCGAGGATGGGGCAGGGCATCGATCTGGTCTGAAAACCGCGCCACTTCGCTGGCCAACTTTTCGGGCGTCACCCGGTGCGGCGACCCAATGATCGACAGCACATTATCGCCGCTCAGACGGTCATGTTTAGGTGGGATGACCAGGTCAAAACTGTTCAAGGGCATGCGCGGGTCTTGAATCTGGACGACGAAGGTCTTGCCGCCGGACCAGGTCCGCATGCGCACCGAAAGGGGCAGGGTGGCGCGGCCCGCAGCAATCCAGACATCTGGCCAGGGCGGGGTCATTTCAGACTCCGGCGTAACCCAACGGCGCGGTAACAGGTTCAATACGGCCGGCAGGCGGCCAATATTGCCCTTCCAGCCGACAGTCTTGAGCACGATTTCGGCCTTGCGGCCCTTAGCCTCGCAGGCCCGCACCAAGGCCTCGGCCAGACCTAGGGCCTGGGTCTGGATACCGGCGCGGCCATCCGAAACCGCCCAAATCACGAGGGGCTGGTCACAGGCCAAGGGTGCGGCCTCTAGGGATGACGCCGCTTGGGCGCTAGACCCACTCAACCTTCATAACCTCATAGGCCTTGACCCCACCCGGCGTGATCACTTCGAGAATATCGCCAACCTCTTTGCCGATCATGACCCGTGCCAAGGGCGCGGTGATCGAGATGCGGCCCATCTTCACATCGGCCTCATGCTCGCCGACGATCTGATAGCGCGACTCTTCCTCGGTATCTTCATCGATCAGGCTGACGGTTGCGCCAAACTTGACCTGCTTTCCAGACAGCTTGGACACGTCAATCACCTGAGCGCGAGCAATCTTGTCCTCGATCTCGGCAATGCGGCCCTCAATAAAGCCCTGACGCTCTTTGGCGGCATGATATTCGGCGTTTTCGGACAGGTCCCCATGGCTACGCGCCTCAGAAATCGCCGCAATCACGCTGGGCCGTTCCTGGGTCTTCAAACGCTTCAATTCCGCGTCAAGGGCTTGGTAGCCCTCGGCGGTCATAGGCACTTTTTCCATAATGGATTTTTGCTCAGATGCGCCCAAGAAAATGAAAGGTTCCGACCGCGGGCCTTATCGATCGGGGTAAAGCTTATAGTCCCAAAAGCGTCAAAACACAATATGCGGTAAGCAAGTCATTGTGGGCGTTGCGTCAGCCCGCCTCAAGAAAACTGTCGATAACCTTTTTCTCACCAGCCTTGTCAAAGCTTACGGTCAATTTATTGCCCTCGGCGAGCAGGACCTGACCATAGCCAAACTTTTGGTGAAATACTCGCTCGCCCCGACTAAAGCGGCTGGTATTGGCCGAATCAGAACTGGCAACCAGTCGGCCCTGACCCTCGATCACCGGACTGCGCATCTTGCCGGCCTGGGGCCGTTCGCGGCTGTTTTCCTGGGCGCGTCTCCAGCCGGGCGAGGTATAGCCCGAGCCAAAGCTGGAGCTATCGTCCCAGCGGCTGCTCGTTGGCTGCTGCATACCCGGCCCGCCGCTATAATAGCCGGTTTCGCTAGAGGCCTCGACATGGGCCAGCGGCAATTCATCAACAAAACGGCTGGGCAATTGCGAGGTCCAGCGGCCATAGACCTGACGATTGGCCACAAACGAGACGCGGGCCTGTTCGCGCGCCCTTGTTATGCCGACATAGGCGAGGCGGCGTTCTTCCTCGAGGCCCTTTTCGCCCTTGTCGTCCATAGACCGCTGAGACGGAAAAACGCCTTCTTCCCAGCCCGGCAGGAAGACAAGCGGAAATTCCAGCCCCTTGGCCCCGTGCAGGGTCATGATCTGGATGGCATCATCCCCTGCGCCCCGGTCCAGATCCATGACCAAAGAGACGTGTTCCAGATAGGATTGTAGGGTGTCAAACGCGCTCATGGACTGGACAAGTTCTTTTAAGTTATCCAGCCTTGTCTGGCTTTGTGGGCCCTTATCGGCGCGCAGGGCGTCGGTATAGCCGCTTTCTTCGAGAATGGTCTCGAGCAGGCGTTGATGGTCGGCCCCGGCGCGCTCGTCGCGCCAACGATCCATATCGCGGATAAAGGTTGAAAGCGCTGTGCGGGTGCGGGCTGGCAACTCGTCCGTGCTGATAATCTGGCGAGCGGCCGTCATGGCCGATACCCCGGTCAGACGGGCAATCTGCAAGAGTTTGGACACAGACGTGTCGCCAATGCCGCGCTTGGGCGTATTGACGATCCGCTCAAAGGCCAGGTCATCATCCGGCGACTGGACCAGGCGCAGATAGGCATGCGCATCGCGGATTTCCGCCCGCTCAAAGAATCTTGGCCCGCCAATGACCGTATAGGGCAGGGACAAGAGCACGAACCGCTCTTCAAAGGCCCGCATCTGGAATGACGCGCGCACCAGGATAGCACATTCCTTCAGCTTGCGGCCAGACCGGCGCCAGGCCTCAATGTCTTCGGCGATCAGACGGCTTTCGGCCTCGCCGTCCCAGACCCCGCGCACCCGCACTTTTTCGCCGCCCTTAGCGTCCGTCCAAAGCGTCTTGCCTAGGCGGTCCTTATTGGCGCGGATCAGGCCGCTGGCGGCGGCCAGGATGTGTTCGGTCGAACGGTAATTGCGCTCCAGCCGGATCACGGTCGCGCCGGGAAAATCGCGCTCAAACCGCAAGATATTATCCACCTCAGCGCCGCGCCAGCCATAGATGGACTGGTCATCATCGCCGACGCAGCAAACATTCTGCCGCGCCTGGGCCAGCAGCCTTAGCCACAAATATTGGGCCGTATTGGTGTCCTGGTATTCATCGACCAGAATATAGCGAAACCGGTTCTGATAATCGGCCAGCACGTCCGGATGCTCGGTAAATATGCTCAGATTATGGAGCAAGAGATCGCCAAAATCGCAGGCGTTTAGGACGCGCAAACGGTCCTGATATTGGGCATAGATCGCTTGGCCCTGATTATTGCCAAATTGGGCGCTTTCGCCAGCGGGAACCTTTTTGGGGGTCCAACCGCGGTTCTTCCATTGATCAATCAGGCCAGACATCAGCTTGGGCGGCCAGCGCTTAGTGTCGATGTTTTGCGATTCCAGCACCTGCTTGATCAGGCGCTCCTGATCGTCCGTATCCAATATGGTGAAGGTGGATTTGAGGCCGACCAGTTCAGGGTGGCGGCGCAGAATCTGGGCGGCAATGGCGTGGAAGGTGCCAAGCCAGCGCAGGCCCTCGGCCTGGGGGCCAATCATATGGGTGATGCGCTCACGCATTTCCCGGGCGGCCTTGTTGGTAAAGGTCACGGCCAGGATTTCCCAGGGCCGTGCCTTGTTTTGGTTTAAGATATGCGTCAGGCGGGTGGTCAGGACCCGCGTCTTGCCCGTGCCTGCGCCGGCCAGCACCAAGACAGGGCCGTCCAAGGCCTCAACCGCCTGCTTTTGCTCAGTGTTTAGCCCTTCCAAATAGCCGCCCGGACCGGTCATGGGCGTGCGATCGGCCCTAGCAAGGTCGCTAATCCGCACTTCGGGCGTTTCAAACGGGCTGTCGGTCAAGAGGCAAAACTCGATTCTTGGGTCGCAATAGAGAACGAATCTAGCACAAATTCTCCCCGCCTGAAGGCGGCGTGCAAATTATCCCCGCGACTGGAGATGGGCCAATACCGCCAAGCGGCAGGCCGAGGCCAATAATTGGCCGGGCCGGGCCTGATCTATTGTACCAATCAATCCGGCCAGGCTCGAGCCCGTTTCTGCCGCCATGGTCTCAAGAACCGCCCAGAATTCTGGCTCTAGGGCCAAGGATGTGGCATGGCCGGACAGATTGATCGAGCGTTTGCGCAATGTGCTCAATACTGGCCTCTTGACAAAAATGACGGATGCGTCAAGTTTATCGCATCGCTGGGAGTGAATAGCATGTCTGTTGCCGATTTTGCCATGGATATCGATCTGGATGCCGCTCCGGTGGCACAGCCGCATGACTATCGCCTGCGCCCGCTTGCGGCCCTGCGCGCCTTTCGCAAGCTGATTGCCAATAAGGAAGACACCGAGCAGGTGTTTGTGATCATGCAGGCCTTGTCGGGCCGGTCCTTGCCCAATGGCTATCAGCGCCTATTACAGTCTCCAGAAGGTGGACGGCAGGCCTATCAACATCTGGAACTGGCCGACAAGTTGCAGGACCGCGACTGGGTTGCCAGCTTTGCGCCCGGCACGGTTGGGGCCGCCTATAAGGACTTTATCGCACCGCGCGGCTTGACCGCCTATGGCCTGGCCGAGGAGAGCCGCAAGGTTTCGGGCGAGATGGATGCCCAGCATCCCTTGGCCTGGTATGGCCGCCGCCTGCGCGATGTGCACGATATCTGGCATGTTTTAAGCGGCTATAGCACGGATGCCCTTGGCGAGGCCTGCGTGGTGTCGTTTTCCTTTGCCCAGACCAAGTCCCTGGGCTTTGGCTTTATCGGTGCAGGCGCGGCCTTGCAGCTGGAAAGCGCCAAGTCCGGCATCCCGTTTGGCAAGGCGGTCTATCAGGCCTGGCGCAATGGCGCCAAGGCGGCCTGGTTGCCAGGGCAAGACTATGAGCGCCTGTTCGCTGAGCCCTTGGACGCGGCTCGCGCGCGATTGAACATCGCCAGCCCGACCATTTATGACTCCATCCCCGCGCACCAGCGCGACGGGGTTTTGGGCAAGCGCGCCGCCTAGCTTAAAGCGCCGCGGCAATCTTGCTGGCGGTGGCTTTTAAGTCGTCCATATCGGCCATCTGACCATGGCCATGGCCCTTGAGGCCGACGCCCTCATAACGGGGGATGATATGGACGTGCAGGTGAAATACGGTCTGTCCCGCTGGCGCGCCATTAAACTGGGTAATCACCACCCCGTCTGGCTTTAAGCTGTCATTCACAGCGCCAGCGACCTTGTGGACGGCCAGCATGACGGTGGTCAGGTCCTGCGGGGCTATATCAAAAAGGTTTCGCGCCTTGGCGGTCTTAGAAATCACCAAGCAGTGACCCGGCGACTGCGGGAACACGTCCATAAAGGCCAAAACTTCGGCGTCCTCATAGATTTTTACCGCCGGGATCTCGCCGCGAATAATCTTGGCAAAGATATTGGCCTCGTCATAAGTGCCAGTCAGGCTCATGGGCTCGTCCTTTAATCAGGGTCAGTTTGCGGCCTTGAAGGGTGAATATTCCTCGGCCAGCCAGTCCATCTCATTTTGAACCGCCGCGCGCTCCTGGTCCAGATAGCGGCGCACAGGTTCGCGCAGGGCAGGGTCAGCGATAAAGTGGGCCGAAAAGACCGGCGCTGGCAGATATCCGCGGGCAATCTTGTGCTGACCTTGCGCCCCGGCCTCGACCCTGGGCAGGCCAAGGCGGATGGCATGGTCTATGGCTTGATAATAACACAGCTCGAAATGCAAGAAGGGTACGTCCTCGACCGCGCCCCAATTGCGCCCATAAATACAGTCATCGCCCAGCAGGTTGAGCGCCCCGGCAATATAGCGATCGCCGCGCTTGGCCATGACCAGCAAGACCCGGTCGCCAAGCGTCTGGCCAAGCCGGCTAAAAAATTGCCGATTCAGATAGGGGCGGCCCCATTTGCGTGCGCCCGTGTCTTCATAGAATTGGTAAAACGCGTCCCACGCCTCTTCGGTCAGGGTCTCGCCCGTCAGGCCAATAATCTCAAGGCCCGCCTGGGCATCGCGCCGTTCGCGCCGGATGGTCTTGCGCCGATTGGAGGATAGGGCCCCCAGAAAATCGTCAAAGCTCGCATAGCCAGCATTGTGCCAGTGATATTGCTGGTCTTGGCGCTGTAACAGGCCCTCATCGCCCAAAAACGTCCAGTCGTCTTGGGAAGGAAATGTTATGTGCAAAGAAGAGGCTTCTAGTCGTTCCGCCAAGGACACAGCGCCGCCCAAGAGGGTGCGCCTTGCGACGACCGGGTCAATATCGGCGCGGACCAAGAGGCGAGGGCCCGTCACCGGCGAAAACGGGGCGGCGCATTGGAGCTTGGGATAATACCGCCCCCCGGCGCGCTCATAGGCCTGGGCCCAGGAATGGTCGAACACATATTCGCCCTGGGAATGAGATTTCAGATAGAGCGGCATCACCGCGGCAATCGCCCCGGTCTCATCCTCGACGGCCAGATGATGCGGCGCCCAGCCGGTCTGGGCCACCGCGCAGCCGGACTGTTCCAAAGCATCGAGAAAGGCAAAACTGACAAATGGATTGGCCTGATAGGCCGGATTGGTAGCACAGGCATCCCAGCCCGTCTGGCCAATCTCAGCAATCCGGCGATGGACGCGAACCTCAGACTTTAGGGCGATCATGGCCTAGCCCAGCAGGGTGGCGAGCTTGGCCAGGACGTCATCGATCTGGGCAGGCAATAGGTCATCGATCTTTCGTCCATTTCTGGCCTCGAGGTCCAGCACCCTCGGCTGGTCGCAGCGGATAATCCCCGTGGTGCTTATCCCAGAAATCGTAACGCTAAAACCGATCTTCCGTGCAAAATCGCCGCCAGTGGTGATGGGTAGGACAATGGGCAATTGTGTGGCCTGATTAAAGGCCGTTGGAGAAATAATCAGTACCGGCCGAAATCCCTGTTGTTCGCGCCCTTCCGTTGGATCTAGGCGCACCAGATAAATCTCGCCTCGCTTCAAGGCTCGCGGCCCAAGCTTGGCGCGTCCAGCCATTCGCGGTCTTCAGCCGATAGCGGCGCATCATAATCGGATTGTGCGAGCAGGTCTTCCAGCGCGTATTGTGGTCTAGGCTGGGCAGTCACCACCAGGCAATCGCCGGAAATGGATACGCCAACGGCCGTGCCCGCCTGCATTTTGAGCAGTTCCAGTATGGCTGGCGGCACGGCCAGCATGACCGATCCCCCAACCTTGCGCAGGCTTGTCGTATACATGGTCCACTCCAAATTATATTTTAGTATAACTTAAAGTCTGATCCGATCAATGGGCAGGGCGAGCCTTCACGCCAAAAAGCCCTCGAATACCATATTGTCGCAATGGGCCTTGACCGCGTCCCAGTCCTGCGGTTTGCGCACGGTCCAGGCAATAACGGGCATGCCCTCCTTGCGCATTGTATCGGCCTTTTTGCTGGGCAAGAGGTCTAGGCCGAGGGCTAGAAAATGCGGCTTGGCCAAGGCGACATGCTCAAGGGCGGCAAAGGCGCGGCGCTGTTCGGGCGCGACCGTTGCGGCATGCTCGCCCGTATAGGAATAGCTGTTTAGGCCGCGCAGGATCTGGGGGTGGTGCTGGGCAAACCAGGCATGGGAATAGGGATTAAAGCCAATAATACAGGTTGGGCCATTATGGTCGACCAATATGTCCGACACCCTATGCTCCAAAGGCCCGACCTCGCCAAATGGGGTTTTCAGCTCAATATGCACCATGGCCCGGTGCCCGATCAGGGCCAAGACCTCGGCTAGGGTCGGTATGGTCTCGTCCGTATCTTTAAGCCTGAGGGTCGCCAGATCAGCGGCCTTATGGTCACGCAGACGCCCCTGCGTGCCGGTCATCCGCTCAAGTGTCGCGTCATGGAACACGACCGCCTCGCCATCGGCGGTTAGGTGTACGTCCAGCTCAATGGCATAGCCGGCCTTGCTGGCGGCCTGAAATGCGGCCAGTGAGTTTTCTGGCGCGCCGTCTGGGGACCAAAGGCCGCGATGGGCGATGTGCGGCGCGAACAAATGCTCCCAGGCCGCACCAAATGGGTTCTTCATGACACTTCCACCACCGCATCGACCTCTACCGAAAAGTTCAGCGGCAGGCGATAGACCCCGACTGCAGAGCGGGCGTGTCGTCCCGCATCACCGAACGCGGCGACCATAAGATCAGAACAGCCATTGACCACTTGAGGAATGGCAAAAAATTCTGGCCCGGCCTGAACAAACCCGCCCAGCTTGACCACCCGAACCACCTTGTCCAGATCGCCGCCGGTCGCCATCTTCATCTGGGCCAGAAGATTGATCCCGCAAAGCCGCGCGGCGGCAACGGCTGTATCCATATCGACCTCGGTGCCGACCGTGCCCTTGATGCCGCCATTGGCGTCGAGGGACACCTGACCCGAAATGTGAATGAGATTACCGGTGCGAACAAAGGGCACATAATTAGCCACGGGCGCCACTGGGGCGGGCAGGCTGATCCCAAGGGCGGATAGGCGCGCTTCAACGGCTGACATGATGAACTCCCCGATTGTGTTGGTTTAGCCTAACGCGGTTGGTGGGCAGACCCAAGACCTGTTTGCGACCTCGACGCCGCGGCCCCCTCCACCACTTCGTGGTCCCCCTCCCCCGGGGGGGAGGATTTGGAGCGGTGATAATCTTCCCCCTCAGGGGGACGTACCCGCGATAGCTAACGGAAGGGGGGAGGCAGACCCCCACCCCAGCCCGACCCTATTGCGGCTTCAGGCTTCGGCCCGTGACGACGGCGGTCTTACCAAAGCGGGTGCGCAGATCGTCAATGACCCGCTCGGTGGTTCGGGCCTGTTGCTCTTCGTCGGCAAAGAAATCGGTCGGGGCATTGCTGGCATCGACCAGATCCGACAGGCCAATTCCGATCAGGCGATAGGTTTCGCCGCGAACCTCGGCGGCTAAAAGCTCGCGCCCGGCAGCGAACAACATCTTGGCGGTCTGGCAGGGCACAGCCAGGGTCTTGCGCCGGGTCACCAGTTTAAAGTCGGCGGTCTTGAGTTTTACGGTCGCGACCCGGCCGGTAATGGCGGCGGCCCGCATCTGGCGCGCCACCTTCTCGCACAGGTGCCAGAGCGCGCCGGTTAGGTCGTCTAGGCGGCTAAGATCGGTTGAAAATGTGGTTTCGGCGCTGACACTTTTGCGCACCTGATCAGGGTTAACTGGGCGGCTGTCCTGGCCTTGCGCCAATTGCCAAAGCCTCAGGCCATAGGTGCCAAACCGGCGGGTTAGGTCCTTGGCATCGGCCCGCGCCAGATCACCAACCGTACGGTGACCCGCCTTTTCCAATGACAGAGCCAGGGCAGGGCCAACGCCGGGCAGGATGGATACCGGCTTTGGGGCCAAAAAGGCTTGCGCTTCCTTTTGGCCAATCACGGCAAAGCCGCGTGGCTTGTCGAGGTCGGAGGCAATCTTGGCGAGGAACTTATTGGCCGATAGGCCAATCGAAACCGTCAGGCCCACATCTCGCTCGATCTCGTTTTGCAGCCGCGCCAAGATCTTGGCCGGGCAGCCGCCATTCAGGGCATCTGTGCCACTCAAATCAATCCAGGCCTCGTCCAAAGACAGGGGCTGAACCAAAGGGGTTAGGGCGCGGACCTTGGCAAAAATAGCATTGCTGGCGGTCTTATATTTGGCAAAGTCTGGAAAAATGACCGTGGCCTTGGGGCAGAGTTTCAAGGCCGTAAACATGGGCATGGCTGAGCGCACCCCCGACATGCGGGCAATGTAACAACAGGTGGTGACCACGCCCCTGTGGCCGCCGCCAACAATCACGGGCACATCGCGAAGCTCTGGCCGGTCGCGCTTTTCGACCGAGGCATAAAAGGCGTCGCAGTCCATATGGGCGATGGAGAGGTCTGCTAGGTGCGCATGCACGACCAGCCTTGGTGAGGCGCAGGCCGGGCACCGCCGCGACGGCGGGTCCTGTCCCATCCAAAGGCAATCGCGGCAAAGGGCGGTCATGGGTCCCTAGGTGAAATGCTGTTCCAAGGCCGGGTGCAGCAAGGTCCAGTCATCAATGCGGGTATGGTTGTCGGGATCACTGGGGGCCAGGGGGCGCAGGCGCGGATCGGCCACCATCTGGAAGGTCTTGACCTGCGGCGCATCGGCGGCCACTGAGCTGAGATTGGGCAAGAGGTCATCAATAAAGGCCGAAGCCTTTTGGGTTCGCGCCGCCAAATTGGCCGCGGCGGGCCCCTTGAGGCCGGAATTAATCACCAGCGGATAATCCATACCGTGGCGCTTCAGCCACCGCGCCCGCTCATCGCGACCATGTTCAGGCGCATTGGTCAGAATCACAATGCCTGCCTGATTCGACAGATTGGCCAGGGCGTCCGCCGCGCCCGGTGCCGGATCCATATCCTTGCCGCCGCTCATAAAGAAATCATCAAACAAGGTTTTCCCAACCAGCATGTCAATGTGATTGTCCTCGCCCTTGGCATAGATATTCTGGAACAAGGCAAATTTGGTCAGGCGCATCTCAAAGCCATGTCTTTCCACAAAGCGTTGAAATCCTGCCATAAATAGGGCCAGAACCTCGTCGACATCGACAATAAGAAGGGGCCGGTGGCTATCGATCTTGGCCGATTGCAGATCGGCGGGGATCAGGTTGGATGAGGTGGCGGTCAGGGTCATACTCGCAGCTAACGGAGGCTTAAGGATATTTGTGTGAACAAGTATGGTGATAAAGAGTGATCCTGAGGTTTCAGGATCGTCCTTTGCCCAGATGTTAGGTTCAAGATGACCAAAAAGGTCCTGATCGTCGAGGACAATGAGCTGAACATGAAACTGTTTCATGATCTGCTTGATGCCCAGGGCTATGAGACCTTGCAGACCCGCGAAGGTCTGCAGGCCTTGGGTCTGGCGCGTATGCACCGGCCTGACCTCATTTTGATGGATATACAGCTGCCGGAAATTTCGGGCCTGGAGGTCACCAAATGGCTGAAAGAAGATGACGAGCTGTGTCACATTCCGGTGGTGGCGGTAACGGCCTTTGCCATGAAGGGTGACGAGGAGCGCATTCGTGAGGGCGGGTGTGAGGCCTATGTCTCCAAGCCCATCTCGGTTTCCGCCTTTCTCGAAACAATTCGTAGACTGCTGGCTTGAGGGCGAGGTCATGAGCGCCCGTATTCTGGTTATCGACGATATCGAGGCCAATCTTCGGTTGCTGGAGGCCAAGCTCAGGGCTGAATATTTCGAGGTAATCACGGCTTGTGACGGCGAGACGGCCTTGGCCATGGCGCGCACCTCGTCGCCAGACATAATCTTGCTCGATGTCATGATGCCTGGGCTAAGCGGGTTTGAGGTTTGCCGCCGCTTGAAGGATGATCAAGCGACACAGCATATTCCGATCGTATTGGTCACGGCCCTAGATGGCCGCGCCGACCGCGTGGCCGGACTAGAGGCCGGGGCGGACGAGTTTTTGACCAAGCCGATTGATGAAGCCATGCTGCTGGCAAGGGTTCGGGGGCTGACACGGCTGAAAATGGCTGTTGATGAATTGCGGCTACGCGAGGCTTCAGGGCGGCGCATTGGCGTGATTGCAAGTTCAGCGGCGCGGCTTGCGGGCGGTGGCGGGCGGGTGCTGATCCTTGATGATAATGCGCGCCAAGCCGAGAAGATTGAGTCTGTGCTTCAAGCCGAGCACAGGCCGGTGCTCGAGCAGTCGCCAGGCCTCGCCCATGCTGCTGCCAAGGCGGCCATGGACCTGATCATTATCAATCTGGACAGCGCAGAATATGATGGGCTTAGGGTAGTGGCCGCCTTGCGCTCGGACGAAGCCACCCGCCACCTGCCTATTTTGGCGGTAATGGATACCGACCAGAGGCAAAAACTGGTCAAGGCAATTGAGCTTGGTGCCAATGATATCTTGGCGCGGCCGATTGATCCACTGGAATTATCCGCGCGGGTTCGTACCCAGATCCGGCACAAGCGGTATGGCGATCTATTGCGGGATAATCTGGACCATTCATTCGAATTGGCTGTGACCGATCAACTGACAGGCCTGCATAACCGCCGGTTCATGCTGCAAAAGCTAGGCGCTCTGGTGGCGCGGGCGGCGATGGGCGGCGAGCCTATGGCCCTGTTAATGGTCGATCTTGATCATTTTAAAGCGGTCAATGACCGATTTGGCCATGATGTCGGCGACGCCGTCTTGGCCCAATTTGCCCGGCACATGTCCACCCATGTGCGAGCCATGGACATAGCCTGCCGGGCAGGGGGCGAAGAGTTTGTCGTCCTTATGCCCAATACAGGGCTTGAGGATGCCCACCAGATCGCGGATCGGCTCAGGATCTATTTGGCCGGGGAGCCTTACGCGCTTGGCGAAGGCCAGGAGCAACTGGCCGTCACGGTTTCAATCGGCGTCGCGGCCACATTGGGGGCGAGTGACCAGATGGACGCGGTGCTTAAGCGCGCCGATTTGGCCCTCTATGAAGCCAAGGCCGCTGGGCGCAATCAGGTTATCTCTAAGGCCGCCTAGTCATTTTGCGCTGTCTGATGTCGCTTTTCTGGCGACGCGCCGCGATATGGCCTATATTGGCTCCCATCAATGGTATTCCGTTGCAGAAACGGGATTTTAAATTTTAGTGAGGCGCGCCATGGGTTCGATGAGTTGGGTGCATTGGTTGATTGTTATCGGCGTTGGGGCCGTTTTGTTTGGCGGTGGCGGCAAGTTGTCTGCCTTGATGGGCGATGCGGCCAAGGGCATTCGCGCCTTTCGTGACGGTCTAAAGGGCGAAGATGCGCCAAAGCCTGCTGAGCCTGCGGCGACCCCCTTGCCGCGAACCGATAAGGATGAGGCGCGCCACTAGCCAAGCTGGCCAATGGCAGCCAAGGTCTGGCTCTAGTTTTTTTACAAGGTAATGAGTGATGCTGCCTGAGGTCGGTGCTACCGAACTGCTGGTGATTGCGGCGGTCGCCTTGATCGTGGTCGGTCCAAAAGATTTGCCGGCCCTGATGCGCAAGGCCGGGCAGTTTCTGGCCAAGCTGCGCGGCATGGCCAATGAGTTTCGCGCCAGTTTCGAAGACATGGCCCGTCAGTCCGAGCTGGACGATCTGCGCCGCGAGGTTGAGGCCATGCGCAATGCCCGGCTAGCCGATGTTTTACCAGACGCCAGCCCAAGCCCGATTATGCAAGAGATCGACCAGGTGCTGAATGATCCCAATCATGGTGTCCAGTTCCACCCCATGGGCATGGTAGCCGCGGCGCCTGAGCCCGAAGCCGAGCCTGCGGTCAAGCCAAGTCCCAAGCCACGGGCGCCGCGCAAGCCAAAGGTCAAGCCGGAGGGTGAGTCCTGATGCCGCCGCGCGATGAAGCCCATATCGAGGCGTCGCGGGCGCCCTTGATGGAGCATCTGATTGAGCTAAGGCAGCGCTTGATCGTATGTGTCGCCGCCCTGATGATTGGGTTCGGCGTCTGTTTTGCCTTTGCCAAACAAATCTATCTGTTCTTGCTGCATCCGTTTGAGGTCGCAGCCGGTTTGCTGGCGGCGCAAAATGCGGCCGGGGGTAAGCACGGCTATTTTGACCTTCTTTTGGTTCTAACCGGTGTACACAAGGCCCCCAGCATGGCTGGGCATGGCTTAAAGCTGGTCTTTACTGCGCCTTTGGAATTCTTTTTCACCCAGCTTAAGGTGGCAGGCTTTGGCGCGGTCATAGTGACCTTTCCTGTGCTGGCCTGGCAGCTCTATCGCTTTGTCGCGCCGGGCCTTTATGCCAAGGAGCGACGCGCGTTTTTGCCATTCTTGATCGCCTCACCCATTCTGTTTACGGCGGGCGCGGCCCTTGTTTATTTTGTCATGCTGCCGTTTGTGCTGTGGTTTTCCTTGTCCCAACAGATCTTTGGCGCGGGTAATATCAGTGTCGAGCTCTTGCCCAAGGTGTCTGACTATCTGACCTTGGTCACCACCTTGCTTTTGGCTTTTGGCCTGTGTTTCCAACTGCCCGTGGTCCTGACCCTGCTGGGTCAGGCCGGGGTGGTGGGATCCAAAATGCTCAGGTCAGGCCGGCGCTATGCGATCTTGGGCATATTCATTGTCGCGGCTGTGGTGACGCCGCCAGATCCGATTAGCCAGATCACCTTGGCCATACCGATTATCCTGCTTTATGAGGTCTCGATTTGGTGTGTCTGGCTGATTGAGCGCAGGCGCATCAAGGCGCAAGCTGAGGCTGAGGCTCTGGCCTAAGGGGTTTGCAGACCTGCCTCCCCCGGTTCGGGGGAGGGCTTGAACTGGTCCGTGCCTATTTAGGCTTATAGCCGGTCTCGACTTTCAGATAGGCGATGACATCGATCCGGTCCTTGGGCTCTTTTAGGCCCATAAAGCTCATCTTGGTACCAGGCATAAACCCGCGGGGATCGGCCAGCCATTTGTCCAGATGGTCTGCATCCCAAATAAAGCCAGCGGCCTTGACGGCGTCGGAATAGGCAAAGCCTTCAACCGAGCCTGCCTTGCGGCCAAAGACGCCATAGAGGTTGGGGCCGGTCATGTTTGGACCGCCTTGATTGATGGTGTGGCACGAGCGGCACATGGCAAATTTGCGCTTACCATTTTCTAGGTCGCCCGTGTTGTAGGGGGCGGGCAGTGAGGCCAGCAATTCGGCTTTTTCGTGATCGCTGGGTTCACCGGCCGCCACCGCCGTGGGGGTAGCCATATCGGCCGAGGCCTCAGGCGCCGCAGCGGGCTTGCTGCAGGCAACAGTCAAGAGGCTCAGGCTGGCGGCGGTCAGAAGGGCGAGGGGCGTGCGCAAGGTCGGGCTCCTAGGGCGAGTATGGGTTCGGGCCGGAAGCTAGCCCAATGCCAGCGATTGGCAAGCCTAGTCTGAGGTCGAGGGGCGGCCGCGACCGGATTTTATATCACCGCGCTTGGCCTTAGAATCCAGTCTGCGCACCTTTGAGGCCTTGGTCGGCTTGGTTGCCCGGCGCACAGGCGGGCGATAGGCAGCCTTGGCGATCAGGTCTACGAGCCTGGCAATCGCATCGGCGCGGTTACGTTCCTGGGTGCGATGGCGATCGGCTGTAATCACAATCACCCCGTCCAGGGTTAGGCGGCTGCCGGCCAAGGCCTGAAGCCTTATACTGACATCATTGGGCAGGGACCGGGACCGGCGCGCATCAAAGCGTAATTGCACCGCCGATGAGACCTTATTGACATTCTGCCCGCCGGGGCCCGAGGCGCGGATAAAGCTGATGTCCAGTTCATCGTCCTGAAGACTGAGTATGTCTGTAACCGGGATCATGGCTCAAGCCGGGACCACAGTCTTGCCCACCGGGGCCATGGCAATGCCTGCGAGTTTGAAATGCTGCAGGGCAAACGGAATAGTGACGACGGGTAAAAGGAGCAAGGCCCCGACCACCAGATGCACGAGCGCCACATACCAGCCGCCCAGAATAAACCAGACCAGATTTAGCAAAAATCCAAATCCGCCCGTACCTAGGTCCTGACGTCCCGTCATGCTGGAGCGGTCAACCACCTTGCTGCCAAACGGGAAAAAGCTGAACAGACCAATCCGCCCCGCCGCCATGGCCCAGGGCAGGCCGACAATTGTAAGCCCTAGGATCAGGGCCGCAAGCAGCCATGCGCATCCGGCGGCAAATCCGCCAAGGATAAACCAGATCAGGTTCAGAATGGCCGACATGTACCTAAGATCCTGCGCGCCATGCGCACTGCAGATACTAGGGCTAGAATTCTAAATCTTGTAGTCATTAGGTCACTTTTGGCCTGCTAAATATAATACAATTTAAGGTATAAAATACGTGATTCGGTCATCGGCACTGCGACGGGCTAAATGCGGATCAGGATGGTTGTCTTTTTTGGACTCGGTAATGGCCCTTTCGTTTAGGTCTCTATGGGTTGGTATGGGCGGGATTTGCCTGGTGGCCTGGGCCTTGGTGTCTATTGCGCCTATGCCTGCCATGGCCGCTATTGAAGCGCCCCCTGATACCAGCGCGGTGGTCGAGGAACTAACCGTGACCGGCATTGCGCCCGGGCCGGCGCTGTGGCGGGTTAGGCGCGGCGAGTCTGAGGTGGTTATATTGGGCGGTCTGACCCCCCTGCCACATATGCTGCAATGGTCGTCGCCGCGTCTGGACCGGGCCCTGATCGGTGCCAATCGCCTCTTGGTGCCGCCGCAAGACGCGGTGCACGTCACTGAGTTGCCGGGCCTTGCCCTGCGCATGGCCAGTCTGCGCCAGCCCTTGGGGCATAAGCTGGAAGCAGACCTGTCGCCAGCCCTGCGCGAGCGGTTTGCGCGAACGCGCGAGGGGCTTGGCATTGGGCCGGGCCGTTATGCGCACTGGAAACCAGCCATTGCCGGCTTCTTGCTGATTGCCGATTTTCGCGAGAAATATGGCCTCTCGACCGGCAAGCCGACCACCACCGTCATGCGCCGCGCCAAGGCCTTGGGGGTCAAGATTCAGCCCATGGCCGATGTGAGTTGGGGGGCCATGGTCAAGTCGGCCAGCACCATGAAGGGCCCCGCCCATGAGGCCTGCCTGACCGCCGCCCTTAATGATCTGGACGCCGAGGCTGCCCGCGCCCGTCCCCTCGCTAGGGCATGGGCGGATGGAGATCTAGCGACCGTCAGGGGCGGGATTACGGCCAACCTGCTTGATCAGTGCCTGTTGCAAATGCCCAGTGCCACGGCCCTGCTCGACCATGGTACGCGCCAGTCGGTTGAGGCCATTGACGCCGCGCTTGCCAAGCCCGGCAAGACGGTTGCGATTATTGATCTGAAATTCCTCTTGCGCTCCGGCGGCGTCCTCGACCGGCTAAAGGCGCAAGGCGCCGAGGTATCGGTACCAAGCGCGGCGCAATAGGCAACGTCACTCATCGCCAAGCCCGCAAAACGTGGCGGGGGGCGTGCTTGACCCAAAAGCCGTGATATAAGCGCGCATGCTGAGACTAACCGAAATTCGCCTGCCCCTTGATCATGACCCGCACGCCTTGAGCGCCGCGATTTGTGAGCGGTTGGGCCTTAGGCCTGATCAGGTCCTCGATTTTAAGATTGCGCGCCGTGCCCATGATGCGCGGCGAAAATCAGCAATCCTGATGGTCTATTCGGTCGATGTGGCGGTCAAGGACGAGGCGGCGGTGTTGGCCCGCTGTTCTGATGATATTCGGGTGCGTCCGGCGCCAGATCAGGCCTATCACTTTACCGCCAAAGCGACGGGCCGTGAGACCAGCCGTCCCATCGTCATTGGCACCGGGCCTTGCGGTCTGTTTGCCGGTCTGATCCTAGCCCAGATGGGGTTTCGCCCGATCATACTTGATCGTGGCAAGGTCGTCCGTGAACGAACAAAAGATACCTGGGGCCTATGGCGCGGCAAGGTCTTGAACCCAGAATCCAATGTCCAATATGGCGAGGGCGGGGCTGGGACCTTTTCCGATGGCAAGCTCTATAGCCAGATCAAGGACCCGCGCCACCTAGGCCGCAAGGTCTTGACCGAGTTCGTCAAGGCCGGGGCACCGCCCGAAATCTTGACCGAGGCCCATCCCCATATTGGCACATTTCGGCTGGTCTCGATGGTTGAGAGCCTGCGTGGGTCGATTGAGGCCCTAGGCGGTGAATACCGGTTTCAAAGCAAGGTCACCGACCTCTTGATCGAGACCGCGCCATCCGGGACCCGCAAGACCGTTGGCGTGGCCCTAGACGGCGGCGAACGCCTTATGTCCGATCATATTGTTCTGGCCATAGGCCACAGCGCCCGCGACACGTTTGAAATGCTGTATGATCGCGGTGTCCATATCGAGGCCAAGCCCTTTTCTATCGGTTTTCGCATCGAACACCCCCAGTCCCTGATCGACCAGGCCCGGTTTGGCACCTTTGCCAAGCATCCCGATCTGGGCGCGGCCGATTACAAGCTGTCGCATGCCTGTGCCAATGGCCGCACCGTCTATAGCTTTTGCATGTGTCCGGGCGGCACGGTCGTGGCTGCGGCCTCAGAGCCGGGCAGGTTGGTGACCAATGGCATGAGCCAGTATTCGCGAAAAGAGCGCAATGCCAATGCTGGTATGGTCGTCGATGTCACCCCGGAAAAGGACTTTCCCGGCCACCCCCTGGCCGGCATTGCCTTGCAAAGGCATTGGGAGGAACAGGCCTTTTTGGCGGGCGGCAGCGACTATACCGCCCCGGGCCAAAGGCTTGGCGACTTTTTGGCGGGTCGCCCCTCGACCCAGCTTGGCCAGGTTGCGCCCTCCTATCAGCCGGGCGTCAAGCCCACCGACCTGTCGGCCTGCCTGCCCGATTTTGCGATTGCGGCCATGCGCGAGGCCCTGCCGGTGTTTGGCCGCCAGATTCCCGGCTTTGATAATCCAGACGCTGTCTTGACCGGCGTCGAGACCCGCACCTCATCGCCCATCCGCATCACCCGCGACAAGACATTCCAAAGCCTAAACACACCCGGCCTCTATCCCGCCGGCGAAGGCGCAGGCTATGCCGGCGGCATCCTCTCGGCCGCCGTCGACGGCATCAAGGTGGCAGAGGCCGTGGCGGCGGCTATGGTGGGCGGCAGTGTTGGGCTTGGGGACTAGCCTTTCAGGGCCTCCAGATCACGCGCCATCCAGGACTTGCGAAAGCCTTTCCCAGCAATCAGCCGCTTGAAATCGGCCCAATTATCGAAATGTTGCAGCTGGCGGTGGTAGTAATTGACGTATTCGAGGACCGCTAGGACCGCGCAGGCCGAGGCGGCAATCTGGTCCGCCATACCAATGGACCAGTCTGGCTTAAGCCAGCCCGCTAAGGCGGCCGCTATGGCGACAAGGGTTAGGCCCTGACTGGGCCGCTTCCAGACGGCAATCTGCTTCATCAAGGCGGCCAGATTGGGGCGCTGGCGCTTTAGCTGCAAGACCTTGCCCCGCCAATAGGCCGCGCCGATTGCCAAAAGCACACTGACGGGCACTAATGCTGCCAAGGTTATCAGTCCGATCCGGCCTCGGCTTATCCCGAGCACAAAAAGCGGCACCAAAACCACATTGGCCGCCTCCATCATCCAATAGGGCTCGAGTCGGGCCAATAGGGCTAGGCGGTCTTTGGGAGCGGGGGATGGATCCATGCAAGGTCCATTTGGGAACAGAGTGGGTAGGGAGGACACCGTAAATTGGCCTATTGTCTTGCTAGATCCATGCCCACCCTGCTGACCGACTTCCAGCGAACCCTTGAGCCGTTCGTGTGCAATGGTGAATTGTGATCTGGAGGTCGTGGCCGCACAAAACCTAACCTCATCCGCCGGAACCGGCGCATGGCGCGTTCTCGTCGTCGGAAGGGGAGGTGTGAATTCTTGACTCTGTTGTTCTATCGACGCCCATTCACCTGTTTTCCGATCGCCCCGATTTCTGTCAGCGCTGCCGGGTAGGACTTTAGACCATCGGTCACGATCACCTCGGGCGATGAGTTGAAATACCGGAATGGGCTTTTGGGCTGGGTCATCCGCTAAAGATTATGCCGTTGGCGACCGTCGTCAATTTTGCTCTGACAACACCCGCGACAAATATTAAGCCCAATATTTCGATCAGGCCGAGGGCACGAAATATCAGCAGAATTTGAAGGCAGCGACTGGAATAACAATTCCCGTCAACCCGCCCGCCCCATCATTGATGGACAATTCTATTTCACCGAGTGTTTTTTGTATGAAATTGTAGTTCAGTCTAAAGTAAACGTACCGCGATAGGAGTTTCCAGAAAATAGATTTTCGGTTAATTCTTGAGCGAGTTTAGAATATCTGCAACACCGAAAATTGGTCGGAAATTTATTTAATACTGAATTTTTCTTTATAATCTCATTATCTTTTAAATATAATTCAATTTTTTTGAAATTTATTTTTATTATCATTTCAGCATTATGAAGTTCTAACAAGTAAAATCACCAGAGCATTACTTACTTAACTAAGGTTTTGCAAATTTATACACAATGTCCGAAGCGCTAACGGGTGATACTAAGATCAAAACCGAAAATATGAATATATATTTTAATAGTTTGTCATTTAACATATATTTTTTGTTGCAAGATTTACCGATAATTGCTAAAAATTCGGTGGTTTTCACAAAAGAAAAGTGATTTTTTAATCAATTAAAATTTTAGTATTAAATAAAATATTTTTAGTAAAAATTTTCAATTAGATTTATCATATTTTTGTAGATTGACTAGAATCAAGGCCCGTGAGCTAATTTTATTATTGATTTTTTAGAATATCAACAATAGGTAAATTATGCAATTCATTTACAAAATTGGTTAATTTAAAAACTATAGGAAAATTAAGTGATGAAGATTAAATTGCCGATATTTTTGAAAATAGTGTTTATTTGTTTTGCTGTGGGAATATTATCAGGATCTTCGACATTTAGCGCTGATCATCTAGACCCTCCCGGCCGGACAGATCCCGGGGTCGATGCGTCGCCGGATCTTGCGTCAGATATTGATGATGTGTTTGCATGGCAAACTGACAAGTCGGTGATCATCATCGTAACATTTGGTGGACCTGCAGCATTGACCGCTTCCGCCGCCTTTGATCGGGATGTGCTTTATAAGATTAATATCTCCTCCGCATTGCCTGCCGATACTGCCGATACAGTTATAACCGCCCAGTTTGGCCCCGGTGCCAATGCGAATGAATGGGGCGTGCGGGTTGCTGGGCTTCCGGGTGTGACTGGCGCGCTTGAAGGTTCGGTCGATACGGACCTTGTTAAGGACGGGGTCAAGGTTAGGGCCGGGATGTTTGATGAGCCGTTCTTTTTTGATCTGGTTGGATTTCGAGAAACCCGGTCAATGGGCTTGATCCGGTTCGACCGGTCGAGGAATTTCTTCGCCAAGGCAAACGATACGGCAATTGTTATCGAAATCCCCAAAGAGCGATTTAGTACTGCAACGACCCCCTTGGGTATATGGGCTGTGACATCACGATTTGGGGGGCAGATCTGATGCAAAAATTTAGTTGGAGTCTTTTGGCCATGGTCGGTGCGGCGAGCCTTGCCGGTTGTGGCGGCGGGGGCGGATCAACCACGATTGCTACGCCAACCCCGGTCGTCCCGGCAGCGCCGACCAGCTTTGATTCTTCTAATTGTTTTGACCAAATTATCCCCGGATCGGGCGGCAACTCCTTAAGAACACTGATCGTTCCGGATACACTGAAGCTCGACCTAGCTCGGCCGCCCGGATTTCCAAACGGTCGACGACTAGAAGATCCGGTGATCGATATTTTGTTGTCATTCTTGTTTTTAGATTTCAAGGTTACCGGGCAGGGGCCAATGACGTTGGCAAACCTGCCTTTAAATCCTCCCGGCAATGATATTCCGTTTAGCAGCGAATTTCCTTATTTGGCATCACCTCAAGGGAACCCGATGAGGGCTGCGACAACCGGCACTCGGTTTGACTTCCGGAGCGATCCGGAGAGTGCCTATGTTCGCATTGATAGGATGGGACAGCCCGCTATTGCGACCACCTTAATCGGTTCTACCCGTAAGACAGACTATAATGATGCCGATCCTACGGCGGACATGGCGGGGACCTATACGGATGAACAGGTGCACACGCTGGACAAGTTGCATGTGGCGATTGGGGACGATCTATACGCGCTGGGCCTAAAACTTTGTTCTCGGAATAAGTGATGGGCAAGCCCGCCGGAAATATGTCTCATAAGGCCGTGTGGATATCTGCCCTTTGCGTGCTGGTTCCCTTGGTCGTCTGTGCCAGCATAGCGCTAAATCGGTATGGGCCAATAGGCCAGGCGCCGTTGATTGATCCCGCGGCCCTACGGTCAGGCTATGGTCCCAAAACCTTCGAGGACGCCCTTCAGCGTGCAGACAGTCGGCTCGCGGTAAAGCGCGAGCGTGTTCGCTATTTTCCTTCGGACTGGCTGTATTTGGAGGGCCTGTCGCATGCCCTGCTGTCGCGCGCCCGACTGACCGGTGATACCCGCGACCTTATTGAAGCAGATCAAGTCTTAGCCCGTGCCATCGCTATTAGCCCCTGGCCCGCGGGACCGGCGCTTTCACGGGCAAGTGAGGCTCTGTATCTGCATAAGCTCGACCTGTCACAATCAGCGCTCCGACGTTTGTACGCCTCGGTCATGCCACCGGAAATCGAAGACCTAGACGAGGCACGTTCCATGGAGTGCGAGATTGCTTTTCAGCGTGGACGGCTGAGTGAGGCATATAATTTATGCGCGACTGGTAATAATCTCGGTATTCGACTGCGTCGCGCCAACATCTATGCAAAGCAGGGCAATACAGCGCTTGCAATGGTAGAGATTGATGAGGTTTTGCGGGCGAAAAAATACTCACCCTCGACCCTTTCATCGATAGAGCTTCAGCGTGCCTCTATTGCGCTTTCGCGTGGTGATTGGGAGGCCTCTGGTCGATGGGTGAGGGCCGCAAACCGTGCCTTCCCTGGGTCTTGGTTGGCCGAAAGCTATTTGGCCCAACAATTTGCGCTGGAGGGCAACCTTAAAGAGGCGCGTCGCCGCTATGAAGTATTGGCTCAGCGAACGGGCAATCCTGATGTCTTAGATGGACTTACGCGGGTACTGGAGGCGCAGGGGGATAAGACCGAGGCTGATCATTGGCGGCGGGCCGCGACAATCGTCTGGCAAAAACGTGTTGCAGCCCTACCTGAGGCCTATAGTACACATTATGCAGAGCACCTGATGGCTTATGGGGATCCGGTGGAGGCCTTGGTATTGGCCAAGCAGGAGTATACCCGGCGACCGTTCTCAACGCCGATCGTTAATTATGCGCGGGCATTGAACCGCAATGGGATGCAAGGCACGGCCCTTAAGATATTGCGGGCTGGCTTCAAGGCGGGCTTTTACACCCCCGCCATGCTAAGAGAAATATCTAGGGCTTATTTGGGCCTGGGCCGACCATTGGAGGCTAAGATAGCTATGGTGAGCGCGCAGTTTCTCAACCCAAAAATTACGGACCTGCGGCAAAGCCTGGTCGTATTTGACCAGGATTAGTTGTAGACTGTACGGACTTACGGGACATCATTCATGCTGTTGACTAACAGCCGGGAGGATGGATCCAATGACCAGGGTAGATTGCGACATCTAGTGCAAGCCTAACGGCGGGCGGGGCGGTGGGCGATCCTGCACCAGCAGGTCCAAAATTCCTAAGCCCCGCCGACGGTGCTGTCAGACCAATGCGAAAGTGTCTGCGCTTTGCGGATCAAGGGCAGGGCGCTTCTGGCCTCAGGCCATGAGCAACTTCCACTCAGCTAAGGCGGCGGATTTCAGCGGCGAACATTGGCCCGAACCGGTTCGACCAAAACCGCACAGTCTCGTGGCAGATGTCGATGCCGCGCTCAGCCAGGAGATCCTCAAGGTTTCGCAGCGACAGAGGGTATTGCACCTACATCATGATCACGCGCCGGATGATCCCGGGCGGCGAATTGAAATACCGAAATGGGCGTTTGGGCTGGGCCAACCGGCACAAAATATGCCATTGGCGACCATCGTCAATTTTGCTCGGACAATACCGGGCTGGCGCCGCCTTGATATTTAGGTATCCGCGAACAAGGATTTTCGTAATTCGACGCGGTTTGTCTTCATCATCCCGTTGGTCGTAAGAGGGAAGGCTGGCAAGGTTATAAATCGGACGGCCTTAAACATTGAAAACCGCTTCCTGACTAGCGCTTGTTGAGCGGGCTTAGGCGCAGTGGGTGAGCGAATGGCAATGACCAATTCATGTATGCCATCGGAAGTTAGACCAGAGAAAACGCACACCTCCTGGACGCCTAACGCCGCTTCAAGATCTCGCTCTATCGGCGCAACGGCCAGCTTATGCGCACCAACCGTTAGCACGTCGGATACCCGCCCAAGCACCCGTACCCTGCCGTCTTCGGCCGTTACAGCCATGTCGCCTGGATAAAAATAACCATCCTTGAAAAACCTAGCGGTTGTCTCAAGGTCATCTAGATATTCATGGCAATCGCGGTCGGATATTTTAACGCGCAGGTCGCCTTCTTCGCCCGCTGCACAGGCCTGCCCGTCCGTATTGACCACCTCAACGAGACAGTTTTCTTGGATTTTCAGCCAGATCAAATCATCAGTGTTTTTGTAGTGACTTGCCAATATAGGACCGCAAAGCTCGGTCGAACCATAAGCGATCGTTAGATTGTCTGTGAGCTTGTCTACAACACTTTGTGCAACGTCTTGGTTGACGAAGCTGCCAGCGATGAAGATTTTGCGCAACTTTTGAAACTGTCTCCCTTGGGGTCCGCCAGGGGTCGAAAACCGCTGCACCAATTGTTGGGCCATGGGCGCGACACACACCATATCGGTGATCCGAAGTTTGAAGAAATTGGAATGTTTTTGCGATGTTTGATCGAAAATGACGCAGCCGCCCTGCTGCCAAACCAATTGGGGGGTATTATAGCCAATGGCCGTCCAGGTGCCAAAATCAAAACAGTGGCAGCGGGTCGTTTCATTCATGACCCAGGTGTTTTTCCGATGCTTGAGTCGCGGCGTCTCTGTGCTGTAGGGAATACGCAATTTTTTGTAGTTACCGGTGGTTCCGGAGGAATAGACCACATGGTCGCCAATTGGCCCATACTGGACCGGCGGGGCCAATTCGGTATCCAAAATATTACAATACACTGCCCCGGGAACGGTAACGACCGGGATGCCCGACCTCAGGACGGCCTGAAAATCATGTAATCCGTGCTCGCCTTCCGTGGTTACTATAAAAGACACATTAGAAATATTGAGTTGGTCTAATTGTTCTAAATTGCCAATGGATATGGTTGTAAAACCTAGGCTTCGCAAAGAAATAATGGCAAGCCATGTATCAAAAAGATTGATCGTTAACACAACTGCCGTCTGCTTTTTGGAGCACTCGACACTATCGAAATAACGCGCCGTCGCCTGAATCGCTCTGTGGAAAGTTCCATAATCAACCACGGCACCGTCACATATAACGGCGGGCGATTTACTTTGAGATTTCGCAAAATTGTAAATAGAATTCGTAATCATCTAAAAATTGACCCTAAAAATTCTGCTGTGGTGTCGTTTAATCAGCAACAGGCTAATTTGTAAAAATATAAATTATCGTCATTAAGATAAGTTTTTCCTCCGGAAACGCCTTATGAAACAATCATGTTCTGTGCCGCTTCATGAGCACGATGTTGCATTCAAGCGCGCGTGCTGCAATCTGGCCAGCCCAACCGGGCAGGGGCCTTGGCCCGGGTGCCGGCCTGCCTGATCGAGAACCTGATTGTTCAGCGATTCAAGGCCCTGGGCCTCATCAATTGCGCTGTGCAAGACCCAGACTGGGCCGAGATCCGCCGCCATCTTGACCGGATTGAGGTCTGGCCAAACGGCCTGCGTCTGGGCCTTGCGGCCGCCACGGTCGAGCGTCTGGGCGGCGCCGCGGTTCTGGCAAAGCAGATCGGCCAAGACGATCGCTTGGTCCAAGACGGCGACCACACCAGCCTCATCATTGCCCTAGCCTTCCAAAAACGCGGCGGTGTGACCCAGGCCACCGGCCCCAACGGTGATCACGCTGTCCTGTAGCCTAGGTCGGATGCAGCCCTATCGGGTGCCCTAATCCGGGCCGAGGCCTGGAAGCGGGCCCTGTTATCGGGCCAGGCCAAGACCTTAAATGATATTGCCCGCCAAGAGGGCGTAACGGCCAATTATGTATCGCGCATCCTGCGCACCGCCTTTTTAGCACCGGACCTAAAGTCCGCTATTCTTGACGGCACCCAACCGGTCAATCTGTCGCTACAGGCCATTATGACCGCTGATGTGCCGCTCGATTGGAATATCCAGCGCCAGCTTTATCGCGGCTAGGTTAATCGGCCTAAATGCGTCCAAAGTCTGCCTAAAACCCTTCCGTCGGCGCTAGATTTATTCCCTGATCGTGGTCCGGTAATTCCCTGTTCGGCGCATCGGCCTTCCCTATTCTGAACAATCAAATTCCCTGTTAATTTGGCTGCCAAAACTGCAGCATAGCTCGCTCAAGCCCTTATTGCATAAGGGATAGCCCGACCCGACAGCGTCAAGGCCCCCGCCCAAAATCAAAAAATTCCCTGATAACCCCTCAAAACAGGGAATTTAAAGGCAAAACGAACCGCGTCGCCGCGCGCGGAGATTTGCGCCAATTTGGGCGCCGAAAATCGAAATAATGCGAAAAACAGAGCCAGAATTTAAGTCTCCGGATCGGTGTAATTTACGGATTTAATAGGGATATTTGGGCCGATGCTGCAAAGGTGCAAAAGGCGGCGGACTGGGTGGCGGAGACGCAGGGATTCGAACCCTGGGTACCCTTGAGGGGTACGCCGCTTTAGCAAAGCGGTGCCTTCAGCCTCTCGGCCACGTCTCCGTTGGGGCCTTGTTACAAAAAACTACGGCTTGCAGCAAGGCTGGGGGCGTCGAATTGT